>NZ_JBXAJH010000011.1:0-163068 GCF_058797075.1 Acidovorax sp. GW823-FHT02H02
GTGGTCTTCGTCTTGCGTGGCATTCATGCTCCTTGTTGACATGCTATGCCTCACACACAAACTTTCTGACAGGCTCCGTTTGCCTCATCAAAATCACTTGGAACCACGGCACAACGCCCAATGGATGCTCCAGTTATGTTGAATAGCAAGTCATCTGCGACGACCACTGTGCCAGCCATCTTTGCATGTGTTTCTGGCTTGATGAAAGCTACACCGTCAAGGCGCAAACCGTCATCCCACACGTTCTGTGATCGAAGGAACTTCACGCCGGATGAGACATATACCTCGCGCCCCCCGAGGGGCGTACTTCCTGCACCGATCTTCTTCAGCAAAGCGCCCAGTCGCACCCACTCCCACCCCGACGGCAACTCAAACGGCTTTTCCTCCTCCCCAATCTCCGCCAGCGGCTTATCCCGCTTGATCTTGCCCTCGGCAATCAACCGGTCCTTCTCCGCCCGAATCTTCTGCAGCAGCACGCTCGCAGGTTCATCCGCCGGGTCTTGCGGCACCAGCTTGCCTTGCACGGCCAGGGTCAGAATCAGCTCGCGCAGGCGGGCGACGCCACCGGGTGCGGTGGCCAGTAGGTCCAAATTGGATAGCAGCATGCGCTTGCTCCTCAAGCGCCAGGGGCGGTTTTATTCATCAATGGGGCCAGTTGTTGCTCTGCCCGTTGCAGTAGGGTTTGGGCCTGTTGCAGGCACTCGTGCAGGGCCTGTTCGGTGACCAGTTCGCCGTCGTAGTCGCTCAGGTTGCGCTGCTTGCGCAGGGCGTCGAGCACGCGCACGGTGGCGGGGCTGACGCCCAGGGTGTGCGTGAGGCACTGCAGGGTGGTCTGGTGGTGGCCGGGCTTGCTGGTGGAGGTGCGCCAGCCCTGGGCGTGCAAGGCGGCATCGGCCACGGCGCGGATGGCGGTGTAGGCGCAGTCGAAGCGCGTCTCGGGGCTGTTGCCCACGCGCTGCGCGTCTTGCAGGCGGGTGCGGGCGGTGGCCAGCATTTTGTGCAGCAGGGCGGCGGAAAACGGCACTTTGTCGAGCATGCCGATGCGCGCCAGGTTGTTCAGTTCTTCTTCAGGCATCGAGGGTTCCGATCAGCATCACTTTCGGCTTGGCCAGCAGCTCTTGCACAAAGGGCTGGCCTTCGGCGCGTTGGCGGGCCCATTCGGCAGCGGTCATGACCTTGGGGTTGATCTCGCGCCCCAGCGGGGCCTGGGCGGCGTAGGTGGCCTCGACCACCTGGCCAAAGCTGGCGCGGCCCACCACCAGCAAATCGACATCGCTGCCCGCGTGGGCGCTGCCGCTGGCCATGGAGCCGAACACAAAGGCCAGCTCTACCTGCTCGCCCAGCGGCTGCAGGGCCTGGCGCAGCACATCGGCCAGGCCGGTGGTTTTGCGGATGAGGGCCTGCAGCTCGGCAAACACGGGGTGGCCCTGGTTGGCCTGAAACTGCACCTGGTTGCCCACGCGCTCGCTGGTGAGCAGGCCGACATGGCACAGCGCGTCCAGCTCTTTTTTCAGGGTGCCGGGGGCGGCCTGCGTCTGGCGGGCCAGCTCGCGCAGGTGCATTTTCTGTTCGGGCTGCATCAAGAGCAGCGCTAGCACCTTGCGCCGGTACTGGTTGGGGAACAGCAGTTCTGCAAGGGTGGAATGTGTTTTCAAAGAAGAAACGATTGTTTTCTATTGGAAAACGTATTGTGCACTTCAACAGATGAATGTCCAGTGCTCCACGTTGCCAACCGTGCCCTGAGGTGCCGCGAAAATTGCTCTATTTTTTATAGCTATTAGCGCTTAGTCGGCAGCGCCATCGGCCGTTTTGGTCAAAGACTGGGCGAGGATGGCCTTGAGCTCGTCGCGCAGGGCCTGGGCTTCGGCCTGCAGGCGGGCGTAGTCGACCAGCAGCACCTCGGGGTCGTGGCTGGTTTGCTCGCCGACATGGGGGTTCTTCTGGTCGAGGTTCCAGTTGGCGGCGCGGATGGTGTCGATGCTGACCTTCCAGGCGCGCTCGTTTTCCACGCGGGCGGCAAAGCCGTCGACCTCGGTGCCCCACCAGGCCTTCTCGGCGTCGAACTCTTCGATGCGGATGGGCTTGGTCTTGTTGTAGTTCTTCACGCCCGGCGGATAGGGGTGCTCGTAGTACCAGACATGCTGCGTGGGCTGGCCCTTGGTGAAGAACAGCAGGTTGGTCTTGATGCCGGTGTAGGGCGCGAACACGCCGTTGGGCAGACGCACGATGGTGTGCAGGTTGCACTCGGTGAGCAGCTGTTCTTTGATGCGGCTTTTGACGCCTTCGCCAAACAGCGTGCCGTCGGGCAGCACCAGGGCAGCACGGCCATTCGTCTTGAGGATGTGCTTGATGAGCACGAGGAAAAGGTCGGCCGTTTCCTTGGTGCGCACGTCGGCGGGGTAGCCTTGTTCGATGCCGGGCTCTTCCACGCCGCCAAATGGCGGGTTGGTGAGCACCACGTCCACGCGGTCGGCCTGGGTGTAATCGCGCAGAGGGCGCACCAGGGTGTTGTCGTGTCGGATGTTGCTGGGCACCTCGATGCCATGCAGCAGCAGGTTGGTGACGCACAGCATGTGCGGCATCTGCTTTTTCTCGACGCCACGAATGCTGTTTTGCAGCACGGCCTCTTGATCGGCGTTGTGGACCTGTTTGCGCAGGTGCTCGATGGCGCAGACGAGGAAGCCGCCGGTGCCAGTGGCGGGGTCGAGCACCACCTCGCCCAGCTGCGGGTTGACCATGTCCACCATGAACTGGGTGACGGCGCGGGGGGTGTAGAACTCGCCCGCGTTGCCTGCGCTTTGCAGATCCTTGAGGATTTTTTCGTAGAGGTCGTTGAACTGGTGGCGCTCGGCCTGGCGGTTGAAGTCGATGCCATTGAGCTTGTTGACCACCTGGCGCAGCAGGTGGCCGCTTTTCATGTAGTTGTAGGCGTCTTCAAACACGCCACGCACCACGTAGCCGCGCGGGTTGCGTACAGGGTCGGCGCTGAGGCTTTTGAGGGTGGCAAAGAGCTGGTTGTCCACAAAGTCGAGCAGCGCGTCGCCGGTCATGCCCTCGGGGTCTGCCGCCCAGTGGCGCCAGCGCATGGCCTCGGGGATGGGGCTCTGGTAATGGTCGCGGGTGAGTTCGAGCTCTTCTTCGAGCGCATCAAACACCTTGAGGAACAGCAGCCAGGTGAGCTGGCTGATGCGCTGGGCGTCGCCATCGACGCCGCTGTCCTGGCGCATGATGTCTTGGATGGATTTGATGACGGGGGTGAGGTTGGACATGTCTAGTTATCGATCCAGGATCTTTTTCTTTTCGGCGGCGAATTCTTCGTCGGTCAAGGCACCCTTGACTTTGAGCTCATGGAGCTTGTTGATCTCTTCAAATTTGTCGGACCCGGTTTTTTCAGTGGCAGTCACCTCGATGACGGGAAGCGGCTGACGGACGGGCAGTGCCTCTGGCTCGGCAGACTTGGCGCCGCCTGGGCGCGTGATGTTCTTGTAAACACCCAGACCTGCACCAATGACTGCGCCCGCCATCGGTCCGATGACCGGCACCGGCACGGCGATCACGGCGCCAATGGCTGCGCCAGCGGCGGCATCTTTAGCCATGTCTGACTTCAGTACATCCTTGCCCAGACGCCCCACTTCCCCAGCCACTTTGCTTGCGGCGTCTATCGCGTAATCCGCTGAACGCTTGATATCGGCGGCATCTGGGCGCAGATCGCGCGAGAGCTGCCCTGCTTTCTCCTTGGCCTTGTTCAGTATTTCTTTCATGGTCACCTTATGTTGTTTTATGCGGCACTGCTGGCCGTGGAATACAGCTCGCGCTCCAGGGTTTGCAGGGCGGTAAGGTACTGCGGGCGGCCGCCAAAGCTGCGCACCAGTTCCACTGGGCTGCCCAGGTCGGTGAAGGGCTGGAGCTTGAAGACTTCGTTGCTCTCGATGGTGGCGATGCCTTCGTCGGCGTATTTGTCGAGCAATGCCTCCAGCACCTTGCGGGCCACGGGGCCGTATTGGGTGAAGACATTGCGCTTTTGCACACGGCGGGCGCGCTCGCTGCGCGTAAGGGGCGGCTGGTCGTAGGCCACATGCAGCAGTAAATCGAACGGGTCGAGGTCTTTGCCTACCTCATCGGCCAGGGCCTCCAGCAGAACGCCCTGCCCTTCCAACTCTTGCAGCAACGCGGCCTTGCGGTCGGCCTGTTGCCAGGCCTGCAGGAACTGATCGAGCGAGTCAAAGCGTTTGCGCAGGTTGATGCGGGTGTAGTCGCGCAGGCTTTCGGTGATGAGCTTGCCCTCGGCATTGAGGTACTGCACGCGCTCGCGGGCCACAGTCACGGTGACGTTGCTGCCGAGGATGTATTTCTTGGGGCCGTCCCCTGCACCACCACCGCCTGCGAACGGGCCTAGAGGGTCAAGGGGGTCTGACGCACCACCAAGCTGACCTGTGTCACCCGGAATGCCGCCGGGCACTGCCGGTTCGGGCGGCGTCACGGGCTCGCCGCTGCCGGGTTCGTAGATCTGCACTGGCTCGCCGTCAAAGTCTTTGTCGGCGAAGAGTTCGGTGGCGCGCTTGAAGTCGAGGATGGTGAACCAGGTTTTACCCAGGTCTTCGCGCAGGCGGGTGCCACGGCCGATGATCTGTTTGAACAGGGTCATCGACTTGATTCCCTGGTCCAGCACGATGAGCTTGCAGGTTTGCGCATCGACCCCCGTGCTCATGAGCTTGGAGGTGGTGGCAATTACCGGGTAGGCTTTTTCGGGGTCGATGAAGTTGTCAAGCTCCAGCTTGCCCTCGGTGTTGTCGCCGGTGATCTGCACCACATATTTGGGCTGGGTGGCGCACAGGTCGGCGTTGGCGTTGGCGAGCGCCTGACACATACGGGCTGCGTGGTCGATGTCTTCGCAAAAGACGATGGTCTTAGCGTAGCGGTCGGTGGCCTTGAGGTATTCGGTGATCTTGGCGGCCACAGCCACATCGCGCTGCTCCAGCACGAGCTTGCGGTTCATGTCGGCGCCGGTGTAGATGCGGTCTTCGATGGCGTGGCCGTGCTTGTCGGTCATGCCTGCTGTAGGGCGCCAGCCGAAGGTGTCTTTGTCGAGATCGACGCGGATGACCTTGTACGGGGCCAGGTAACCGTCTTCAATGCCTTGCTTGAGGCTGTAGGTATAGACGGGTTCGCCGAAGTAGTCGGTGTTGGAAACGTCTTTGGTTTCCTTGGGCGTGGCCGTCAGGCCGATCTGCGTGGCGCTGGCAAAGTAGGTGAGGATGTCGCGCCACGCAGAGTCTTCGGCCGCGCTGCCCCGGTGGCATTCGTCCACCACGATGAGGTCGAAGAAGTCAGGGCTGAACTGCTTGTAGATGTTGCGCTCTTCCTCGGTGCCGGTGACGGCTTGGTAGAGCGACAGGTAAATCTCGTAGCTCTTGTCCACCAGCTTGGTGGTTTTGTGGACGGCCAGAGCCACGTCTTCGACCGAAACGGTGCCTTGTGCATCGACGCGCTCCACGCCTTTGGCGTTGGGGCTGAGCTTGGCCATGGCGCCCTTGAAGGGGCGGAAGTCGTTGACCATTGTCTGGTCGATGAGGATGTTGCGGTCGGCCAGGAACAGGATGCGTTTTTTGGCACCGCTCTTCCACAGGCGCCAGATGATCTGGAAGGCGGTGTAGGTCTTGCCAGTGCCAGTGGCCATGACCAGCAGCACGCGGTCTTGCCCGGCAGCGATGGCCTCGACCGCGCGGTTCACGGCGTTGAGCTGGTAGTAGCGCGGGGTTTTGTTGGGGGCGTAATCAAACCCCGCGACGCGGCTTTCTTCGGCGGACCAGCCCTTCCAGGCGCAGTAGCGGCTCCACAGCTCTTGTGGCGAGGGGAATTCTTCGAGGGTGAGATTCTTCTCCAGCACGCCGGTGGCCAGGGTCGCATCGCGGAACACAAAGCCGTCGCCATTGCTGGCAAAGCTGAACGGCACATCCAGCAGCTGGGCGTAGTTCAGCGCCTGGCCCATGCCCGCGCCGACGGCGTGCTGGTTGTCCTTGGCCTCGACCACCGCCAGGGGAATGTTGGCCTTGTAGAACAGGGCGTAGTCGGCGCGCAGCACCGAGCTTTTGTCGCGGTAGGCCTTGCTGCCGCGCACCACCACACGCCCAGCCCGCAACGGGTACTCCCGAAAGATCTGGTCCAGACCGTTCCACCCGGCGCGCTCCATGGCCGGGCGGATGAACTTGTCGCAGATGTCGCTTTCGGAGAGGTTTTTCTTGTCCATTCGGCAGGTTGCACCCACCTTGGGCATGCAGGGGTGGCGTGTAGTTGTTACCGGATACTACCGCCGCCCCGTGTCACCCCGACAAAGCCTTGCCGGTGGCGGCATATCCGTCAGGCCAGGCCTTCGTCCTTCAGCACGGCCTGCACCGCTGGACGCGCTGCCACCCGCGCGCGAAAAGCGACCAGGTTGGGCCAGGGCGCCAGGTCGAGGCCGATGTGGCCGGTCCAACCGAGAACGGTGAAGAGGTAGGCGTCGGCCACGCTGAAGTCGGCGCCCATCAGGTGGTCGCGGCCCGCGAGCTGGTCGTTGACATAGGCAAAACGCCGCTGCAGGTTGCTGCGCGAGACCTCTTTCCATTCGGGCGTGCCGGCGGGGTTGAAGAAGGCGCCGAAGTTGCGGTGCAGCTCGGTGCCGATGAACGTGAGCCAGCCCTGCAGCTGGTAGCGGGCCAGCGTGCCGTTGGCCGGGGCCAGGGGTTTGGCGGGCACCTGGTCGGCCAGGTACTGGACGATGGCCGGGCCTTCGGTGAGCAGGGTACCGTCGTCCAGCTGCAGTGCGGGCACGTAACCCTTGGGGTTGATGGCCCAGAAGTCCTGACCGCTGGCGGTCTGCTTGGTCTGGAGGTTAACCACCTCGGTCGTGTACGGCAGGCCGGTTTCTTCGAGCACGATGTGCGATGCCAGGGAACAGGCGCCGGGCTTGATGAACAGTTTCATGAAGGATTTTCCTTGGTGGACGGGTTGGAAAGAACGGAGCGATTGTGCAGCGCACAGCCATCGCATGCCGCCCGTGCTCCTGACCGCTTCGGCGATCCGCAAGTCGATGCGCGGAAAGATCCGCCCACCAAACTGTGCGCACCCCACCGCTGTACCGCAGGGCCGCACACACCACATCCCACCTGGCCGACAACCCGACACCGCGGGCGCTGGTGCTGCGCCGCACACCCGGCATCTGCGCCGCGCCGGCGCAACGGCTCCTGGCGCTAATTGTCCTGGCGCCGGATCAATTGCCGCCCCGAGGGGGTGATGGCCATTTCACCGCCCGCGTTCTTGCTGATGAGACCCCACTCCAGCAGCCGCCCCGACAGGTGCTCCCTGAGCGCGCCGTCCTGGGTGATGAGTTCACCCATCTCCAGCCGCTTGAGTACATCGATTTCGTCCACGGTGGGGTCGAAATGCGCTGCGTGGTAAGTGTTCGTCATGGTCGTTCTCCAACTGGCAGTTCCACATGCCACTGACGCCGCCAGATTAGACCGATGGCCAGCGCAGCGCAAGCGCCCCCGCTGAAAACCTGGTGTGCAGCACCGGGGCGCCTGCCAGCAAGCGCAGCGGCGCTGCACACATCATGGCGCGGGCCCATCACCCGGCGCAATCCCCTGCGCCATGCCCAGCAACCACTGCGCAAACGCCGCCAGTACCGGTGGCTGGGCCTGCGCGGGGCTGATGAGGTAGTAGCCGCGCTCGCCGCGCAGCGGACGCGCGCAGGCCACCACCAGTTCGCCGCTGGCCAGCTCGGCCTCGATCAGCAGGGGCGGTATCAGCGCCACGCCCATGCCATGCGTGGCGGCCACGGCAAGCATGGAGAACAGCTCGTAGCGCGGGCCGTCCAGCGCATGGGGCGCGTCCACCCCCATGGCGTCGAACCACTGCCGCCAGCCATAGGGCCGGGTGCTTTGCTGCAGCAGCGGCAGCCCGGCCAGCGCCTCGGCCGACACGGGCTGGTGCGCGCGGCCGCGGCCGCGCGGCGCGGCGGATTCCAGCAGGCGCGGGCAGCACACCGGAACCACATCCTCGTGCATGAGCAGCAGCGCCTGCACGCCAGGCCAGTTGGCCACCTGCTCGGGTGTGCCGGCATACAGCGCGGCATCGAACGTGGTGTCGGCAAACAGGAAGGGCCGCGTTTGGGTTTCGATGTGCACCACGATGTCGGGGTGCTGCCGGGCCAGTTGCGGCAGGCGCGGGATGAGCCAGCGCGTGGCAAACGTGGGCACGGCTGCCAGCGTGATCGTGCCGCCCTCGCCCTGGTGCGCCATCACGTCGAGGGTGTCGCGCTCCAGCCCCTGCAGCCAGCGCGCGACCTGGCGGCCATAGTGCGCACCCGCAGGCGTCAGCACCACGCCGTGGCGTGTGCGGCGGAACAGCTGCACGCCCAGGAACTCTTCAAGCGCCTGGATCTGGCGCGAGACAGCGCTTTGCGTGAGCGACAGCTCCTGCGCGGCGCGCGTGTAGCTCTCGTGGCGGGCTGCGACTTCGAAACAGGCCAGTGCCTGGGTGGAGGGGATGTTGCGGCGCATGATGAACAGGAACTTTTCAAGGGCCATTCCGGTGCGGCGGTCGTTTAGTGGAGTATTCCATATATTCAAAAAACGCATTTCTGGATGAAAAGAACTCGCTTGCCGCACACCGGGCCGCACCCTACGATGCGTTCCCATCAATTCTGCTTTTCCTCTCTTCTTTCTTGTTTGATCTGGAGACACGCACATGGCACGCACCGCTTTCCAATGGGATGACCCTTTCCTGCTCGACCAGCAGCTCACCGACGACGAGCGCGCCATCCGTGACGCCGCCCGCGCCTACTGCCAGGACAAGCTGGCCCCGCGCGTGCTGGACATGTTCCGCCACGAAAAGACCGACGTAACCATCTTCCGCGAGATGGGCGAGCTGGGCCTGCTGGGCCCCACCATTCCCACGCAGTACGGCGGCGCCGGCCTGAACTACGTGAGCTACGGCCTGGTGGCGCGCGAGATCGAGCGCGTGGACTCGGGCTACCGCTCCATGGCCAGCGTGCAAAGCTCGCTGGTGATGGTGCCCATCAACGAATTCGGCACCGAAGCGCAAAAGCAGAAATACCTGCCCAAGCTGGCCAGCGGCGAGTGGATTGGCTGCTTCGGCCTGACCGAGCCCGACCACGGCTCCGACCCCGGCAGCATGGCCACGCGCGCCTACAAGACGGCCGGCGGCTACAAGCTCAAGGGCAGCAAGATGTGGATCACCAACAGCCCCGTGGCCGACGTGTTCGTGGTCTGGGCCAAGGAAGTGTCCGAAGGCGGCACCGTGGGCCCCATCCGCGGCTTTGTGCTCGAAAAGGGCATGAAGGGCCTGACGGCCCCCGCCATCCACGGCAAGGTGGGCCTGCGCGCCTCGATCACCGGCGAAATCGTGATGGACGACGTGTTCGTGCCCGAAGAAAACGCCTTCCCCGAAGTGCAAGGCCTCAAGGGCCCCTTCACCTGCCTGAACAGCGCACGCTTCGGCATCGCCTGGGGCGCGCTGGGTGCCGCCGAGTTCTGCTGGCACACGGCCCGCCAGTACACGCTGGACCGCAAGCAGTTTGGCCGGCCTCTCGCCGCCAACCAGCTCATCCAGAAAAAGCTGGCCGACATGCAGACCGAAATCACCCTGGGCCTGCAGGCCGCACTGCGCGTGGGCCGCATGAAGGATGAGCACCAGAACGTGGTGGAGATCACCTCGCTGATCAAGCGCAACAACTGCGGCAAGGCGCTGGACATTGCCCGCCTGGCACGCGACATGATGGGCGGCAACGGCATCAGCGACGAGTTCGGCGTGGCACGCCACCTGGTGAACCTCGAGGTGGTGAACACCTATGAAGGCACGCACGATGTGCACGCGCTCATCCTGGGCCGCGCGCAGACGGGCATCGCAGCGTTCGCCAACTGAGCGTTTGCAGTCCGGCACAAAAACACCGCACTTGCGGTGTTTTTGCCTTTTGGCGATTGGTCAGCAAGCGCTGACAGCTATTCATTTCATAGTAACTGACACCCATGACCACCATCCCCTCCCCTCAAGGCGCCCTGGCAGGCATCCAGGTGCTCGACCTTTCCCGCGTGCTCGCCGGCCCCTGGTGCACCCAGATGCTGGCCGACCTGGGT
Source organism: Acidovorax sp. GW823-FHT02H02 (assembly GCF_058797075.1). NCBI lineage: Bacteria > Pseudomonadati > Pseudomonadota > Betaproteobacteria > Burkholderiales > Comamonadaceae > Acidovorax > Acidovorax sp. GW823-FHT02H02. The sequence continues at coordinate 10,137 of NZ_JBXAJH010000011.1, forward strand.
GCGGACGTGGTCAAGGTGGAGCGCCCCGGCCTGGGCGATGACACACGCCAGTGGGGTCCGCCCTTCCTGAAGGACGAAGCCGGCAACGACACCAACCAGGCCAGCTATTTCACCGCCTGCAACCGCAACAAGCGCTCGGTGACCATCGACATGGCCACGCCTGAAGGCCAGGCACTCATCAAGCAGATGGCACTGCAGGCCGACATCGTGGTCGAGAACTTCAAGGTCGGCGGTTTGAAGCAGTACGGCCTGGACCATGAGAGCCTGCGCGCGCTGAACCCGCGCCTCATCTACTGCTCGGTCACCGGCTTCGGGCAGGACGGGCCGTATGCCGAACGCGCCGGCTACGACCTCATGGTGCAGGCCATGACGGGCCTCATGAGCATCACCGGACAGGCCGACGACCAGCCCGGCGGCGGCCCCATGCGCGTGGGCGTGGCGGTGATCGACCTGTTCACCGGCCTGTATGCGAGCAACGCCATCCTGGCAGCGCTGCATGTGCGCGACAACGCCACCAACGGCACCGGCCAGGGCCAGCACATCGACATGGCGCTGCTCGACGTGGGCATGGCCGTGCTGGCCAACCAGGCCTCGGGCTTCCTGGCCACCGGCAGGGCGCCCGGCCGCATGGGCAACAGCCACCCCAGCCTCGCGCCCTACCAGGACTTCCCCACCGCCGACGGCAACATGTTGCTGGCCATCGGCAACGACGGCCAGTTCCAGCGCTTTTGCGCGGCGGCCGAGCAGCCCCAGTGGGCCGCCGACCCGCGCTTTGCCACCAACACGCTGCGCGTGCAGCACCGCGCCCACCTCATCCCCGCCATGGAGGCCGTGACCCGCACACGCACCACGGCCGCGTGGATCACACTGCTCGAAGACAAGGCCGTGCCCTGCGGCCCCATCAACACCATTGCCCAGGCGTTTGACGATGCGCAGGTGAAGGCACGCGGCCTGCGCGTGAGCCTGCCGCGCGACGCGGGCGACGGCATCGCGCAGGTGGCCACGGTGGCCAGCCCGCTGCGCCTCTCGCGCAACCCGCCCGTGCTGCGCAACGCCCCACCGGCCCTGGGCCAGCACACCGATGAGGTGCTGGCCGAACTCGGTCTGGGCGCGCAGGCCATTGCCGTCCTGCGCGAGAAAAAGGTTCTCTGAATACGGCGCAGCCGCGCCCCTCTTCGCCACCCCTGCTTCACCATTTCATTTCAACAACAGGAGATAAAAGCATGATCCGTCGCAGCGCCCTGGTCCTGGGCATCCTCGCCATTTTCGGCACTACCGCCCACGCACAGGGCTACCCGCAAAAGCCCATCCGCCTGCTCGTGCCCTTTGCCGCAGGCGGCACCACCGACCTGATCGCGCGCATCGTGGCCGAACCGCTGGGCCGCGAGCTGGGCCAGCCCGTGGTGGTGGAGAACAAGGGCGGCGGCGGCGGCAGCATTGGCGCAGCCGAAACCGCACGCGCCAACCCCGACGGCTACAACCTGGGCATGGCCACCGTGTCCACCACGGCCACCAATCCGGCCATCAACCCCAAGATCCCGTACAACGTCGCCACCGACTTCGCGCCCATCATCAACATTGCCGCCACGCCCAATGTGATCGCCGCCCACCCCAACCTGCCCTTCCGCGACTACAAGGGCATGCTGGCCGCCGTGAAGAAGGAGCCCGGCAAGTACGCCTACGCCTCGCCGGGCAACGGCAGCATCACGCACCTGATGATGGAGATGTTCAAGCTGAGCACCCAGACCTTCATGGTGCATGTGCCCTACCGCGGCTCGGGCCCCGCCCTCAACGACGCCGTGGCCGGCCAGGTGCCGCTGATTTTCGACAACCTGCCCTCGGCCCTGCCCTTCATCAAGGAAAAGCGCCTCACGGCCCTGGTAGTGGCCGCACCGCAGCGCGTGCCTGCGCTGCCCGACGTGCCCACCTTCAAGGAAGTGGGCCTGGAGAGCGTGAATCGCATGGCCTACTACGGCCTCATCGGCCCCAAGGGCCTGCCCAGGGACATCGTGGACAAGGTCAATGCCGCCACCCGCAAGGTGCTGCAGGACCCCGCGATCCGCAAGCGCATCGAGGAAACCGGCTCCATCATCATGGCCGACACCCCCGAAGCCTTCGCCCGCCAGATGCGCGAGGAACTGGCGGTGTACAAGGATGTGGTGGCCAAGCAAAAGCTCAGCCTGGACTGAGGATGTGAAAGAACCGGCCATGCCCTCCGTTGCCTGCATGGCCCGGCCAAGCACACATTCGCAAGGAAACAATCTGTAGCGCCATCAGATTTTTCATGCAACCAAGGCGCCGCCACGCGCTGCAAAACAGCGTGGATGGATGCGGCACCAAGCTGCCGCGAACACCCCTAGTTGACCGGCAACAAAAACAATTTTCAGCGCGGCCGCTCAAACCCGCTCTCGGCCCAGGCCGTGGCGCGGGCGGCGGTGAGCTGGAAACTGGGCGGCACCGGCACCCGTGCCAGTTCTTCGCCCAAGGCGTTCTGCGCGCTCAGGGTGGCGGTGGCGCCCTCCTCGTCGGGCACGATGGCCAGGGCCACTCGCAGGCGCTCGCCCTGCACGGTGATGATGACGCTCTTGTTGAGCTGTGCATGCAGCTGCTGCTCGTGGCGGCGCAGCACCTCGCTGGCCGTTTTCACCAGGGTGTTGAAGGCCGATACATCCAGCGGCTTGGGATTCGTCTTGTCGCGCCCCATTGTCCACGGCCCCACCAGCGCGGGCTCGGCCTCGCCGTGCAGCGTCATGGCCACGGCCCAGCCATCGTCGTCCTCGTTCTTGATGACGCGCGCCGTCCAGCGGCCGTCGCTCCACAGACGGGGTTCTTGAACGGGGGTGGGCGTGTCGGAGGTGTCGGTCATGGGCGCTGCGGCGGATCGGTGAAAAGGCGCAGAGCATAAGGCCGGTGGGTCCGGCCCAGACCACCCGGGGGCAACCAGCCGATCATCCCGCCCGCTATCGGGCTCGGCCAACGAAGACCATGCGCGCGGCCTCGGCACGGACGGCCATGTAGCCCGGTTCATGGTGGAAGACCTGGCGGATGCCATCCGGCGGGTGTTGCCCGCAGAGTTGGGGAATCGAGCCGATGCGCCATAAAATCGACTCCAGCGCTTATCGCAAAAGCGCTGACAGCTATATAAAACAGAGCTTTTTCCAGGCTGTTTCTGGCTCCCCGACCGGGATCGCCCGGGTTTCACCACGCCATGCAGGCGGGCGGTACCGGCGGGACCGCGGTGCCAGGTCAACCAAATGGCGTCCTCGGGCGTCTAATGGAGAGTACCGGCCCGCCAATTTGTAACGTTCCGCCGGGGCGCTTTTCAAGGGCTTTACGCAGCGCACGGAACGCGTTGCGCACCGCCAGAGTCTGATCACCATGACACACCTACCTGCCCGCCTTGTTTCCGCCCTGGCGCTCACCGCGCTGGCCACGGGCTGCGCCGTGGTTCCTGGCGACCCCTACTACACGCCGCAGCCCATCGGCTACGGCGTGTACGAACAGTCCACCTACATCTATGGCAGTCCTGCTGCCGTGTACGGCTACCCGGTGGCCCCGCCGCCCGGCTACTACGGACGCAGGTACGACGACCGCAATGACTGGCGCGAACGCGAGCGGGCCCAGCGCGAGCGCGAAGCCCTGCGCGACCGGGATGCCCGTCGCGAACAGGACGCCCGCCGGGACCGCGAACGCGACCAGGCACGCCGTGAACAAGCCCAGCGCGACCAGGCCCAGCGCGACCAGTACCAACGTGGTGTGCAGGCCCAGCGCGATGAGCCCCGCCGTGACCAGGCTCAGCGCCAGCGCCGCAATGACGAGCGCCAACCACCGGATGGCAACCCGCGGCAAAATCGCCCGGACCACCCCCGCGGGAGAAGCGACGCCCCGCGCGGACAGGACAACTGAAAACGGAGAACCTGTGAAAGAACCTGCCATGCCGCTGGTGCGCAACTGCCTGGTCGCCGGTGTGGCGCTGCTGTGTCTCGCCGCGCAGGCCCAGGTGCTGCGCTGCACCGATGCGCGCACCGGGCAGGTCACCTACACCGACGGTGCCTGCGCGGGCGCCGCCACGGTGCGCGAGGTCGAGCCGCGCAAGACCGCACAGGAAATCCAGCTGGAGCGCGACCAGGCGGCCGAGGCCCTGGCACGCAAACAGCAGCAACGGCAGGCCGAAGCGGCCGCCCTGCAGATCGATGCCGACCGCGACGCGCGGCGTGAACGCGATCTGGCCGAGCGCGCAAATCGCCGGGCCACACGCCCGCAGGACTACGCACGGTCGGCCGACTGCGCCCGCTCGCGCCGCAACCTCGATGTGGTCGTCAGCAGCGCCAGCGGCAGCTATGACCAGAACCTGCGCGTCGAAACCGCGCAGCGCCAGGTGGACCTGGACTGCCTGGGCCCCGAGGCCTATGCCGAGCTGGAAAAGGCCCGCGCGGCCCGGGTGGAGACATCCCCTGCGGTGGTGCTGGTGCCGCCGCGCCATCCGGTCTACACCCGGCCCGCACCACCGCCGCCACCGCGCAGAATCACGCAGTGCAACGTGTTCCGCTGCTACGACAGCCAGGGCAACAGCTACCCGCGCTGAACGCCACCCCGGCGCAGGTCAGGCGCGCAGCCCCGCTGCCACGGTGGGATAGCGCAGCCGCAGGCCCAGTTCGCCCAGCAGGCGCTGGTTGTCGAGCCTGCGTGATTCGCTCATGAAGCTCAGCAGCATCACCGGCAGCGCATCCTGCGCGGTGCTGCGCGGCACCCTGGGCGGGCGCGGCAGGCCATACAGGTCGGCCGCCAGGTCGAAATAGTCGCCCATCTTCAAGTCGCTGGCATCGCTGGCGTTGTAGACCCGCTGCGGCCGGCCCCGCCACAGCGCCGCCAGGCAGGCGCGCGCCAGGTCGTCCGCGTGGATGTGGTTGGTGTACACGTCGTCCTGCGCCACCAGCACGGGCGTGCCCTTGCGCAGCCGCGCCTCGGGCGTCCCGCCCTCGCGGTCGGGCGCATAGATGCCGGGGATGCGCAGGATGCTGGTACGCACCCCGGCGCGCCCCAGGTGGCGCACGGCACGTTCGGCATCCACGCGGCGCTGGGCCCGGGGCGTGCCGGGTGCCACGGTGCGGGTTTCGGGCACGCGGGCGCCCGCACAGTCGCCATACACGCCGCTGGTCGAGGCATACACCAGCGACATGGGCAGGCTTCGCAACCGCAAGGCCCGGGCCAGGGCCAGGGTGCGCGGATCGCGCCACCAGGCTGCGCCCCCACCGCCCTCGCCCGGTGGCGGAGCCAGGTGCAGCACCCGCGTGGCCAGGCCCGACAGCCGGCGCAGCGTGGCAGCGTGGTCCAGATTGCCCACCAGCGGCATCACCCCCTGCGCGCGCAGACTGCCCACGCGTTCGGGCTGGGAGGTGAGCGCCAGCACACGCAGGCGCTGCGCCCCCGGGCCGGTGAGCAGATTGCACGCCACGCGCTGGCCCACATCGCCATAGCCCACGATCAGCAGGCGCTCGCGGCGAAACCGGGACGGCAGCGCGCCCAGGCCGCTGGTCAGGGCAACGGTGCTCATGCAACCCCCTGCCAGGAAAGGGGGTTGCGCACACCGTGGCGCGGGCACGCAGCAGGCATGCACGGCAGCCACACGGGGCGGCAGGCCTTAAGGGGACGATCAGGTACTGAAGGCAAAATCGGGGCCATTCGCTTGAAGACAATTGCAAGAATAGCCCAAGGATACCCACCCCATGACCAGCACCGAGACTGCCAACGCAGCATTCCAGATCACCGTACAACCCAGTGGCCGCGCTTTCAGCACCCATGCCGGCGAAGCCATCCTGGCGGCGGCCATCCGCAGCGGCGTGGGCCTGCCCTACGGCTGCAAGGACGGTGCCTGTGGCTCGTGCAAGTGCAAGAAGATCAGCGGCGCCGTGCACCATGGCGGGCACCAGTCCAAGGCCCTGACGGCCGACGAGGAAGCCGCGGGCTTCGTGCTGACCTGCTGTGCCCATCCGCTGACCGACGTGGTGCTCGAATCGCGCCAGGTCACCGACGAAAGCGCCTACCCCGTCAAGAAGTTGCCCGTGCGCGTGACCAGCTTCGAGAAAAAATCGCACGATGTCATGCAGCTGCGCCTGCAGCTGCCCGCCGCCGACACCTTCCGCTACCACGCGGGGCAATACATCGAGTTCATCCTGCGTGATGGCGCGCGCCGGGCCTACTCCATGGCCAATGCCCCGCACACCCAGGCCGAGGCACCGGGGCTGGAGCTGCACATCCGCCACATGCCGGGCGGCAAATTCACCGACCATGTGTTCGGCGCCCTGAAGGAAAAGGAAATCCTGCGCGTCGAAGGCCCGTTCGGCAGCTTCTTCCTGCGCGAGGATGTGGACAAGCCCATCGTGCTGCTGGCATCGGGCACCGGCTTTGCCCCCATCAAGGCTCTGGTGGAGCACATGCAGTTCAAGGGCATCACGCGCCCCACCACGCTGTACTGGGGTGGCCGTCGGCCGGGCGATCTGTACCTGCACGACTGGATGCTGGCGCGCGCCGCGCAAATGCCCCACCTCACCTACGTGCCCGTGGTGTCCGATGCCCTGCCCGAGGACGGCTGGACGGGCCGCACCGGCTTTGTGCACCAGGCCGTGCTGCAGGACTTTGCCGACCTCTCGGGCCACCAGGTCTATGCTTGCGGCGCGCCCATCGTGGTGGACTCGGCGCGCGCCGCCTACAGCGCAGAGCGCGGCCTGCCGCCCGAGGAATTCTTTGCCGATTCGTTCACCTCCGAGGCCGACAAGCACGGCTGAACACCCCCCGGTGCGCGCCAATGCAGGCCGCTGGCAGGGTGCACACCGCACCGGCCTGCGGCCATTTTTGCGCAATGGCGGTTCCATTTTTTGCACAATGGAGCCATGAACCGCCGAAACATCCTCCTCGCAAGTGCCGCTGCCGCAGCGGTTTTCTCTTCTTCCCTGGCCCTGGCGCAGGACACGGGCGCGCCCATCCGCCTGATCGTTCCCTACGCCCCTGGCGGACCGCTGGACATCACGGCGCGCGCGCTGGCCGAGCGGGTGCGCGAGTCGCTGGGCACGGTGATCATCGACAACAAGGGCGGCGCCGGGGGCAACATCGGCGCCGACGCCATCGCCAAGGCGGCTCCCGATGGCCTGACCATCGGCATCGCCGCTACCGCCACGCACGCCGTGAACCCCTGGCTGTATGCCCGCATGCCTTACGACGCTGGCAAGGACTTTGCCGGCATCACCCAGATGGTGCGTGTACCCAATGTGCTGGTGATGAATGCCGAGAAGGCAGCGCAACTGAAGATCAACAGCGTGGCCGACCTGATCGCCTACGCCAAGGCCAATCCGGCCAAGCTCAACTACGGCAGTGGCGGCAACGGCAGCGCGGGCCACCTGGCGGGCGAGATGTTCAAGCAGCGTGCCGGCATCTTTGCCCTGCACATCCCCTACCGGGGCGGCAACCCGGCCCAGCTGGCCCTGCTGAGCGGCGAGGTGGACTTCAACATCGACAACCTCGCCACCGCCGCGCCCAACATCCGCGCCGGCAAGCTCAAGGCCCTGGCCGTGACCAGCCTGCAGGCCAGCCCCGCCCTGCCTGGCGTGCCGCCGCTGTCCAGCAGCTTCAAGGGCTTTGCTATCGACACCTGGTGGGGCCTGGTGGCCCCCGCCGGCACGCCCAAACCGGTGATCGCCAAGCTGAACAAGGCCTTCGTGGCCGCCCTCAATGCGCCCGAAACCAAGACCCGCTTTGGCGCCCTGCTGGCCGAACCCGTGCCCACCACGCCCGAGCAGTTCGACGCCTTCATGGCCAGCGAGCGCGCCAAGTACCAGCAACTGGTGAAGGCCTCGGGCGCCAAGGTGGATTGACCGCGATTCGTTCAGCCCGGAGCCGCCAACGGCAATACCCCGAAAACTCTGGGCCAAATATGCCGCCAGCGCTTAGCAGCGAAGCGGCACAAGCTGTTTATTGAATAGCAGTCACCCCAAAATCTGGCCCATGGGCTGCAGGCGCACGCCTGCGGCGGCCAATGCGTCCGCCCATCCCGGGGCGCTGAGCACGGCCCACTCATCCTGCCGCGCGGCCGCCAGCACATCGGGGGCCTGTGTTGGCAGGCCTGGGTGGCACATGAGCAGGTCGCCATCGCGCGCGGCATGCAGCCAGCGCTCCAGCCGCGCCCGGTATGCCGGCGCTCCCCCGGTGAAGTCGTACACCCCCAGCAAGCGTGCGTTTTGCCGCAGCCCCTGGCGCCGGGCCAGCGCAGACAACGCCCGCCCTCCCAGAGACGCAATCACATGGCTTTTGAAGCCCGTGCGGGCATCGGCATGCGCCACGCCCTGCGGGCTGCGGGTGGCGCGCAGCCACAGCCCGCCCGCCGGGTAGCGACGCCCCAGCTCTTGCAGCAGCAGGGTGCGCACCATGGGCAACTGGTGCACATGCTGGTGGCCGTCCACATACGCGGGCGCACGGCCCATGGCCTGCTCAAAGGCATCCAGCTGGGCACGGATTTCGGTGCGCAGCGCCGGAACATCCAGCCGGTGCAAATAGGCCCGCACAATCAGGCGCCCCAGGGGCTGGCGCAACGCGGGCTGCAGCGGGCATTCGGTCAGATCCAGATGCAGGCCCGCCTCCACGCGGCAGCGGTCCAGGGCACGCAGTGCCTGTGCGCCCTCGGCCCAGGCAGGCCCGCCCACCATGCAGGACACCGCCTGTACGCGCCCCTGGTGTGCGAGCGCCAGCACCGCCTGGTTGATGCCCTGATTCAGGCCAAAATCGTCCACGCACACACTGATGCGGCGCCAGCTGCTATGCTGCTGCGCCCCATGCATCGCCTGACCCACTCCCGCCCCATCCTGCACCGCCGCCATCGACAACGGGGCCACGTCGGCTGGTTCGTCGTGGTCGGTTGCGCCGCCGCCGCCGTGCATTGGAGCGTGGCCACCGCTTTGGTGGCCCTGGGTGGCTGGGCACCGCTGCTGGCCAACGTGGTCGGCTGGCTTGTGGCCCTGGGCGTGTCGTTCACCGGCCACCACCGGCTCAGCTTTCGCGGGCATGGCAACTCCGTGGGCCGCGCAGGCTTGCGCTTTTTCAGCATTTCGGCGGGCGGCTTCCTGATCAACGAAACCCTCTACGCCTTGTTGCTGCACTGGACCAGCGCCCGCTACGACGTTCTGCTGGCCGGCGTGCTGATCGGCGTGGCCGGGGCGACTTACCTGCTCAGCCGCCATTGGGCGTTCCTGCACAGTTCAGGGCCGTGAATTGCGCGCCTTGGCGCGAATCGACGCGCCAGAGCGTTTCGCCGCTTGCCGTGTACACCGCCTCGGCCTGCGCCAGAAAAGGGTAGCGCCCGCGCTGATCCTGCGCCGCTATCACCCAGCTCACGGATTGGCGACACAGGGCCTGGGGTAAAGCCTCGGGTGTCAACAGCAGCCGCGCCGCCACATCGGGGGCGAACTTGCCCGCGTCGGCAATCTCTTTGCGCCAGTTGTCGCGCCGTGCGATCTCGGGGTTGCTCCAGTCATCCACCACGTGCACAGGCTCCTGCAGGCGCGCGTAGAACGGCACGTCATAAAGGTAGGTATTGAGCATGAAGACCGGCACCCCGGGCTGATGCTGCGCGCGCAGCGCAAGGCCCAGGCTGCGCCTGGAATGGTGCTGGTCCAGCGCGAGCCCGACCACCACCGCCAGCCCCAGCAGGGCGCTGAGCACCAGCGTGGCCCACCACCAGCGCCGGCGCACGCTGGAATCGCCAGAGACCACGCTGGCATCGGCGATCAGCCACGCCAGCGGTGGCACAGCGGGCAGGATGTAGCCCACCAGCTTGGACTGCGGTAGCGAGAAGAACAGCAGCACACAGCCCACCGCCAGCACCATGAGCCATCGCACTTCACTGCGCGGCGCACTGGCCGTGAAATAGCCACGCGCCAACAGCGGGCGCGCCCACAAGATGCCCGGCAGGCTGCACACCACCACCACCACGGGGTAGAACCAGAACGGTTGCACGTTGTTGAATCCGTCCGCGGCGAAGCGCTGGAAATGCTGCACCACAAAAAAGTAATGCACGAAGCCGTCAAAACGCTGCTGCATGGCCACGAACCAGGGTGCGGCCACCAGCAGGAACACCACCAGACCCGGCAGGGACAGCAACGCCACCACCGTGCGCCAGCGCCAGCGCAGGACGAGCCAGAGGCCCACGACCATGGACGGGATCACAAAGCCGATCAGCCCCTTGGCCAGCACACCCAGCGCCGCCAGGCCATAGGCCAGCAGCAGCACACGGCGGTGCGGCTGCCCCTGTTCGAAACACAATGCCGCGTGCGCCAGCGCCAGGATGGTGGCCGTGATGCAGCCCGCCACAAGCATGTCGAGGTTGGCAAACTGGCCGCCGACATAGAACAGCGGTTGCACCAGCAGCACCCACAAAGCCCGGCGCGCGGCCTGCGGGCCGCACCAGCGGCGCGTGAAGAGATACAGCGACAACGCCCCCAGCGTGGCCCCCGCCAGTGACGCAGCACGCGCAGCCATCTCGGAGGGTCCCAGCACGGACAGCGCTGCGCCCGTGATCCAGTAAAAAAGCGGCGGCTTGTGAAAGAACGGCAGCCCATCGAGCGTGGGCGTCAACCAGTCGCCCGAACGCAGCATTTCCCAGGCCACGGTGGCATAGCGGCCCTCGTCGGGCAGCATCAATGGGCGCATCCAGGCCGTGGCAGCCAGCCAGGCCAGGATGAGCGCCAGCACGGCCAGGCCGTCGCGCCAGGCCGGGCGTCGGGCCTGCACGGTCATGCGTCCTCCCGCAGGCCCTGTCCAAGTTCGCGCTGGACCACGTACAGCGGCCGCCGCTTGACCTCTTCGTAGATGCGGCCCACGTACTCGCCCACCACGCCCAGCGACACCAGCTGGATGCCCGCGAACAGCATCAGGCTCACGACGATGGTGGTCCAGCCACTCACGTCGTGGCCGTACAGCAGATAGTCCAAGCTGAGGTAAGCGCCATAGCCAAACGCCGCCAGTGCCAGCACAAAGCCCAATCCGCTCACCGCGCGCAGCGGCCAGACCGTGAAGGCCGTGAGGCCATCCAGCGCCAGGCTCACCATCCGCAGCGGGTTGAAATGGCTCTGGCCATGGGCGCGCTCGTCCGGCACATAGGGCACGGCCACCGCCTCGAAGCCCACCCAGGCGTACAGCCCCTTCATGAAACGGTTGCGCTCGGGCAGTGCGAGCAGCGCATTGACCACCTTGCGGTCCATGAGCCGGAAATCGCCAGCGCCGGGCGGCACTTCGAAGCGATCAGCCCCGTTGAGGAGGCGGTAGAACCAGTACACGCCCAGGCGCTTGAAGCCGCTCTCATCTTCGCGGTGCTCGCGCACGGCGTACACCACATCGGCCCCCGCGCGCCAGTGCCGCACAAAGGTATCGAGCAAGGCGGGCGAATGCTGCAGATCGGAATCCATCATCACGACGACCTGACCGGCCGCCGCCTGCAGGCCCGCCGTGAGTGCAGCCTCCTTGCCGAAATTGCGCGACAGCTGCAATCCACGCACGCCCGGCTGGCGTGTCCATTGGGTCATGCGCGCGCTGGTGGCGTCGGTGCTGCCGTCGTCCACCAGCACGATTTCCCATTGCGGCGCGAGCATGGCCAAGGCAGCGCTCAATCGCGGCAGCAGGCGCTCCAGGTTGTCGGCTTCGTTGTAGCAAGGCACGACGCAGGAGATCGACGTCAGCGTGCGCGGCCCCTCCCCCCTGTCAGCAGCCGCGACCTCGGCAGAACTGCCCGGCGGTGCGGCCGACTCCTGGGCGAGAAAAAAATGATTCACAAGACATTCCTGGCCCATGGAAATTGGGCAACCCGAAAGTTTGCCGCACCATCACTTAAGCCGACCTTAACGCTGCAAGCCAGGCGCGCAAAAATGCATCAACACCCCATGGATTTCGCCTGGATGCGTCAACGCGCCCACAGCACGTCACGCCTGGGCATTCACCCAGGCGGACTCCGCGATGCGTTCGATGCGCTGCGCTGCCACGGCCGCCAGCAGGTGCGCCGGCACCCGCTCGGGCGCCAGTTCGGCCAGGGGGCGCAGCACAAAGGCACGCTCGGGCATGCGCGGGTGCGGCACCGTGAGCGTGGGGGTGTCGATCACCTGATCGCCATAGAGCAGGATGTCCAGGTCCAGCGTGCGCGGGGCGTTGCGGTAGGGACGCTCGCGCCCGGCCGCCTGCTCGATCGCCTGCAGCTGCGCCAGCAAGGCATGGGGCGCCAGGGTGGTCTCCACCTGCACCACGGCGTTCAGATAGTCGGGCCCGCCCGCATCCACGGGCGCGCTGCGGTAAAGGGACGAGGTGCGCTGCAGGCGCGTGCCCGGCAAGCCTGCCATGGCCGCCAGCGCGGCGCGCAAGGTGGCCTGCCGATCGCCCAGGTTGGCCCCGAGTCCGATCCAGGCAGACACGGCCGCAGGAATCGCAGGGGCCACAGGCGGGCCAGCAGCCTGCATCAGCAACGCTTATTCGCCAGCGGCTGCGGAGGCAGCGCCCTCGCCATTGCCGCCACCCGGCTTGCGACGGCGGCGGCGGCGCTTCTTGGGCGCATCGCCATCGGCCAGCGGCGCAGCATCGTCGGGCAACGGTGCAGCGCCAGCCGTCGCAGCACGGGGCGCCGCCCCGGCTGCCGGTGCAGCGCGCGGCACCCGCTTGACCACGGGCTGGGCCTTCTGGCGCGCCTTCTGCTCTTCGCGGGCCTGGTCCATCAGGTCGTCGCGGCGGTCATCGCTGGCGTTCTGGAAGTCCTGCCACCATTCGGCCAGGGCTTCCTCGACTTCGCCCACGTCGGCACGCAGGCGCAAGAAGTCGAATCCGGCGCGAAAGCGCAGCTGGGCGACCATGCCAAAGGGGCCGTTGCCCACACGCTTTTCAAAGCGCGGCTGCATGACCCAGATCTCGCGCATGTCGGCGGCCAGCTTGCCGCGACCCGACACGTCGCCGATGCGCTTGTCGAACACGTCGTCGATCGCATCCTGCAAGGCCGGCAGCGGGTGCTGGCGCTGGTTCTGGCGCTCCGTCCAGCCCTTGTGCACGTCGTCCCACAGCACGCAGGCCAGCAGGAAGCTGGGGGCCACGGGCTTGCCCTCGCCCACGCGGCGGTCGGTGTCGGTGAGGGCTGCCCTCACGAAAGGCGTGTCGGCGCGCTCCACCACCACGTCCAGCAGCGGGTAGATGCCTGTGGCCATGCCCAGCTTCTTGAGCTGCTCGATGGTGGCAATGGCATGGCCGGTTTGCAGCAGCTTGAGCATTTCATCGAACATGCGGCTTTGCGGCACCTCGGCCAGCAAGGCCTGCGACTGCACCAGGGGCGCTGCGGTCTTGGCGTCGATGGTGAAGCCCAGCGGGCTGAGCTTGGCCGCGAAGCGCACGGCGCGGATGATGCGCACGGGGTCTTCGCGGTAGCGCGTGGCCGGGTCGCCAATCATGCGCAGCGTCTTCTTCTTGGCGTCCTGCAGGCCCTTGTGGTAGTCCACCACCACCTGGCTGACCGGGTCGTAGTACATGGCGTTCACGGTGAAGTCGCGGCGCGTGGCGTCTTCGTCCTGCGGGCCCCAGACGTTGTCGCGCAACACGCGGCCGCTGGCGTCCACGGCATGCTGCATGCCCGACAGCTGGGCCTTGCTGGTCTTCTCGTTGCCACTGACCTGGCCTGCCGCAGCGTTGTCGAGGTAGGCGCGGAAGGTGGACACCTCGATCACCTCGTGCTCGCGCCCCCGGCCATGCACCACGTGCACGATGCGAAAGCGCTTGCCGATGATGAAGGCGCGCCGGAACAGCCCCTTGACCTGCTCGGGCGTGGCGTTGGTGGCCACGTCAAAGTCCTTGGGGCGCAGGCCCAGCAGCAGGTCGCGCACGGCGCCGCCCACGATGTAGGCCTCAAAACCCGCCTGCTTGAGCGTGGCCACCACGTCGGCGGCGCGGCGGTCCACCAGCTCGGGGTTGATGCCGTGGACCGATGCCGGAACCTCTTCGCGCTTGCCGAAATGGGGCTTGCCGCCCGAGGTGCCGGGCGTGGACTTGCCGAGCAGTTTGTCGATGAACTTCTTGATCATGGGTAATGGGTAATCAGGGGGTGCCGGAGCACAGGTGTCAGGAGGCAGCCTGGCTGGCAGAGGCCGTGAACAGGTCCAGTATGCGCCAGCCGCGCTCCTGGGCCAGCGCACGCAGGCGCGGGTCGGGGTTGGTGGCGACGGGGTGGTTCACCTTCTCCAGCAGCGGCACGTCATTCATGGAGTCGCTGTAGAAAGTGCTCTCGACATCGCTCCAGGAAAGCCGCCGCTCGGCCAGCCATTGTTCCATGCGCCGCACCTTGCCTTCGCGCATGGTGGGAATACCGTCGATTTCGCCCGTGTACCAGCCCTGCGCATCGCGGGCCAGCCGCATGGCCAGCAATTCTTGCACGCCCAGGGCCTGCGCGATGGGCCACGTCACGAACTCGTTGGTGGCGGTGATGATGAGCACGTCATCGCCGGCCGCCTGGTGCTGGCGCAGCAGCTCGCGTGCCTGCGGGTGGATGGCCGGCTCGATCACCTCGCGCATGAACTGTGCATGGGCGGCGGCGGCGGCCTCGGGGCCGCGCTGGCGCACGGCCTCGGTGGCAAACCGCACATAGTCGTGCACATCGAGCGTGCCTGCCTGGTAGTGGGCATAGAACTCGTCGTTGCGGCGCGCGAACTCCACGGGATCGTTCCAGCCGATGCGGATGGTGAACTCGCCCCACTCGTAGTCGGAGTCAATGGGCAGCAGCGTATGGTCCAGGTCGAACAGCGCAAGCCGCGGGCGGCGGGGATCAGAGGTCATTCAGATTCACAAAAAGGGCAAAAGGGGAGGCACACCGGGTGGCGGCATCATTCCGATTCGAGCATGGCCTTGAGCAAGGGGATGGTGATGGCGCGCTGGGTGCGCAACGCATAGGCATCGAGCTGGTCCAGCAACTGCATGAGACTGCCCAGGTCGCGCGAAAAACGGTTGAGCATGAAATCCATCACCTCGTCGCCCAGGAACACGCCCCGGGCATCGGCTTCCTGGCGCAGCACCGCGCGGCGGGCGGTTTCATCGAGCAGCTGCAGCTGGAACACATGGCCCCAGCCCAAACGGGTGCGCAGGTCGTCGCGCAGTGGCAGGTCGGCCGGCGGCAGGTTGCCCGCAGCAAGCACCCCGCGTGGCATGCCGCTGGCGGGGCTGATGGCGTTCACAAACCAGTTGAAGGCCATGGCCTGCTGGGCGGTGCTGTACAGGTGCACATCGTCCATGACCACGGCGGTCCAGCGCTCGTCAAACTCCGCGGGCGCGGCCACCGACGCATCGAGCCAGCCGACGCTGGCCCCCTGGTCGCCCAAGGCCTGGTGCACCGCCCGGAGCAGGTGGGTCTTGCCGCTGCCGGCCTCGCCCCACAAGTAAGTGGGGACCGGCGAACGGGTGCCCGGCTGGTGGCCCTCCCCCACCCACAGCCGCAGATGCTGCAGCGCGGCCTCGTTGGGGCCGGCAAAGAAACGCGCCAGGGTCGGGCCCGTCGCCAGGCCAATGTCCAGGGCCAGCTGCTTCATGGCTGCAGCCCGCGGGCACGCAGGCCGGCGCGGGGGAGAATGACAGGAAACGGCATGGGCTGGAAAAGCAAAACAGGGCGGGAAGAAAGGGTGAACGGACGGCGTGCGGTGCACAACCCGTAAAATCTGCGCAAATTTTAGTCTGCCGCGCACGCTGGTCCGTGCCATCCCTGCCATGAGCTCCTCTGCATCCACCCCCACCCCCCTGTCCTACAAAGACGCTGGCGTTGACATTGACGCGGGCGACGCCCTGGTCGAGCGCATCAAGCCGCTGGCCAAAAAGACCATGCGCGAGGGCGTTCTGGCCGGCATCGGCGGCTTTGGCGCACTGTTCGAGGTGCCCAAGCGCTACCAGGAACCCGTGCTGGTCTCCGGCACCGACGGCGTGGGCACCAAGCTCAAGCTGGCGTTTGAATGGAACATGCACGACACGGTGGGCATCGACCTGGTGGCCATGAGCGTCAACGACGTGCTGGTGCAGGGCGCCGAGCCGCTGTTTTTCCTGGACTACTTCGCCTGCGGCAAGCTCGATGTGGACACCGCCGCTGCCGTGGTGGGCGGCATCGCCAAGGGCTGCGAGCTCTCGGGCTGTGCGCTGATCGGCGGCGAAACCGCCGAGATGCCCGGCATGTACCCGGCGGGCGAATACGACCTGGCCGGTTTTGCCGTGGGCGCCGTCGAAAAATCCAGGATCCTCACCGGCAAGGATGTGAAGCCCGGCGACGTGGTGCTGGGTCTGGCGTCCAGCGGCGTGCATTCCAACGGCTTCTCGCTGGTGCGCAAGTGCATCGAGCGCGCGGGCGCCAATCTGCCCGCCACGCTGGACGGCAAACCCTTCAGGCAGGCGGTCATGGAGCCCACGCGCCTGTATGTGAAGAACGTGCTGGCCGCGCTGGCGCAACATCCCATCAAGGCCCTGGCCCACATCACCGGCGGTGGCCTGCTGGAGAACATCCCCCGCGTGCTGCCCGAGGGTGCTGCCGCCCACCTGCAAAAAGGCAGCTGGCCCCAGACCGAGCTGTTTGCCTGGCTGCAGAAGACGGCCGGCATCGACGACATCGAGATGAACCGCACCTTCAACAACGGCATCGGCATGGTGGTGGTGGTGGACGCCGCAGCCGCAGAAGCCACGGCCGCCACGCTGCGCGCTGCGGGCGAGCAGGTGTACGCCATTGGCACGATTGCTGCGCGCGGTGAAGGTGCCGCCGTGGTGGTGGCCTGATCGACACTGGCCCCGCTCCGTTCCGTCGCCCTGCATGGCGCAGCGCCCCTCCCCGGCTCCCATCGCCTCCACCTCGGCTGAGGCCACACCCACCCAATTGCCAGCACGACCCTTGAGCCAGGGCGTCGTGGTGGCCAGCTACCTGCTGGTGGCGGCCACATTGCTGCTGGTGATGTGGCGCGGCCTGCTGCCGGGTCTTTTGTGCGTGTGCCTGGGTTTTCTGCTGACGCGGGCGTTGACCCGCTGGTTTGCACAAGGTCTGGGCCGCATGCGGCGCCCGTCCCATCCGTCCGTCTCTGGCCTGCGGGCTGCGCAGATGACCGCTGCCGCCCTGGTGATGCTGCTGCCGCTGGCGCTGCTGGCAGTGGGCCTCACGCACTCGCGCGGCTACCTGGTGAACGCCCCGCAGCAATACCAGGAACTGCTGAACTACATGGCCCGCACGGTGCTGGAGCTGCGCCTGAAATTGCCGGCGGACATGGCCGCCCACCTGCCGGAAGGGGCGGCGGAGATCCAGCGCACCATTGCCAGCTACCTGGGCGCCAAGGCCGGTGCACTGGCCATGGCCGGGCGCGCCTGGCTGGCTGGCGTGCTGTTTGCGTATGTGGGCCTGCTGATTGGCGCGCTGGCCGCCGTGCGCCCTGCGGTGCTGGCGCGTGGCCCGCTGGCGCAGCAGCTCAGGCTGCGCATCGCCCTGTTTGGCGAGGCCTTCCGCCAGATCGTGGCGGCGCAGTTCTGGATTGCGGCGTTCAACACGCTGCTCACCGCGCTGTTCCTGCTTTTTGTGTTGCCGCTGTGGGGCCTGGAGCTGCCCTACACGCCGGTGCTGATCACGTTCACCTTTGTCGCGGGGCTGGTGCCCATCGTGGGCAATCTGGTGTGCAACGTGGTCATCACCATCGTGGGGCTGTCGGTGTCGCCGCTGGCAGCAGCGGCCTGCCTGGGGTTTCTGATCCTCATCCACAAGGCCGAATACGTGATCAATGCCAAGGTGGTGGGCCGGCGCACGCAGATGGGGGTGTGGGAACTGCTGAGCGTGATGTTCGTGGCCGAGGCCGTTTTCGGTCCGGCGGGGCTGGTGGCAGCGCCGCTGTTTTACGCCTACCTCAAGAAAGAGCTGGTGGCGGCGCGGCTGGTTTAGCCGCCACCGGGCGGCCCGGCGCGCACTGCGAGGTCACTCAGACGCTTGGATCACAATAGCTTTCTGCCCTAAAAACAAGGGGCAACGGCTATTTCCCTTCATTGCTTGAACTGCCGCGCGACAAACGCCCACACCAGTGCGGATGCATCGGGCCCGGCCGGATCGCTGTAGGGCATGCCGGACGCACCGCCGCTCCAGGCGTGGCCCAGGCCCACGATTTCGCGCAGGGTGACCTGCGCGCGGCCGCGTGCCTTGTACTCGGTCACCCGCATCGCATGGCGTTTGCCGCGCTGCAGGGTGCGCACCGTGCCGGCGCGCGCGCCCAATGCCGCGGCCCACAGCTCGGCCGTGGCCACCGCATTGCGCGCCGAGACCACGTTGTCGCCATCACCATGCAGGATCAGCAGCGGGGGCAGCGGCGCAGGCACCGGTCCTTCAGCAGCCAGCGCCGATGGTGGATCGGGCAGATGCGCCGCGCGCCGCCCACGCATGGCCGCCATGGCGGTGGCGGCGGAGTCGGCCGAACCGGGTGCCACACCCGAATGCATGGCCACGGCACAGAACCGGCCGGGGTAGCGCGCCGCCAGCAGCGCGGCCATGCTGGCGCCGGCCGACAGCCCTGCCACGCCCACGCGGGCGGTGTCCACCGGGTGGCGCCGCGCCACCCGGTCGATCGCCGCCAGCAGCGTCGCCGCCTCGGCATCGGCCTTGCCGCTTCGGCGGTCAAACCAGTTCCAGCAGCCATGGGCATTGGCCAGGCGCTCCTGCTCGGGATAGAGCACCAGAAAGCGATGACGCACCGCCAGGCGGTTCATGCGCGAACTGGCCGCCAGTTCGCGCCCGGTCTGGCCGCAGCCATGCAGCATCACCAGGAGGGGCCGCTTCTCGCCCGGACGCAGCGCCAGCCCCGGCGGCACATACAGGTGAAACCGCCGCGCACCCGCAGGGCCGGGAGCCATGCCGGCAATCCACTCCCCGCTGGCGGGCAGCGGCTTGCGCGGCGTGCGGGTGACGGCTGCGGCTGGGGACCGCGCGCGCGGCACGGCCGCCGCCTTGGCGCGCACGGGTTGGGTGGCGCGCGCAAAGGCCTTGAGATTGCGCCGGTAAGCGCGCGTCAGAGCGGACAGGGAAAACAGGGGTGAGCGGCGGGGCATGGATGCGGTGGCCATTCATCTGGAACTACCCTGTTCAAGATAACAGCTTACGGGCTAGCGCGTCATTTGCTCTTTATTTGATAGCTATTTGCGTTTTAGCCATAAGTACAAATTCTCTATGCTTCCGAAATTTCTCTCCAGTTGCAGTGCAACCATGGTGCGGCGGAGCGCACACCCTGTTCGCGAGCAGACGCAAGCTGCGCGGTACGTTGCCTGGCGATGCGTTCCGGCGCATGGTGGCGACACCATTCCGGAGGGTCGCCTTCAGCACGCTTTATGGTGCCCTGATTTTTTGCTGCAGCTCCTGGTACTGCGCCAGGCGTGGTCCGCCCAGCGCCACGGCACGGTCGATGGCAGCGCGGGCCGCACGTCGCTGCCCTTGTTCCAGCCGCACCTGCGCCAGGTTATTCCACGCATCGGCAAAGTCGGGATGCGCCCGCGTGGCCGCCGCATAAGCCTGCCCGGCGCGCGCCAGCTGGCGCTGCGCGTACGCTGCATTGCCTGCCCCCAGCAGGCTGGCCCGATGGTCCGGCCAGCGTGCCAGCGCCGTGGCGTAGGCCGTCTGGGCGGCGCGTGGGTTCACGCGCTCCAGCGCTGCCACGGCCGTTGCCCAGCCATCCGCCTCGGCCGTCACTGGCAAACGCTCCGGCGCCACCGCGCGCATCGCCCAGTACCCGGAACGCGCCCAGGTGTGCTCGAAGGTCGACAGCGCCATCACCATGCGCTCGGTGACACCGGAATGCAGCACCACCTCGTTGCGGGCGCGATCGTAACCAATCACCACCGCGTAATGCCACAGGGGTGATATCGGCAGCGACAGGTTTTGCAGGATCAGCACCGGCTGCCCGCCCGCCACTTCCTGCAGCAGATCCTGCAGGCGCGGCGCCAGGGGATAGGCCACCAGCCCCTGCCGGCGTGTGGCTGCCAGCATTTCCAGCTGCAGCGCCCCCTGACGCCCTGGCACATAGACCTGCTCGGTGAGTTCGCCCGGCGTCACCTGGATGCCTGCAGCCTGCGCCACCATGGCCAGCGAGGCGGGGCCACACAGGTGGTCATCCTGCGCAAAGAACGGCACATGCTCCAGCAACGCTGCGGGCGGCAAGGCCTGCGGCCAGCGCTGGTCCAGGGCAGTGAGTTGCGGCGATGCACATCCCGACAGCAGCAGGGCGCAAAGAAGAACCCCCGCCGCAGCGGGGGTTCTCCAGCCAGCGCGGCGAGGGCTCATCAGCGAACCGAGCGGGTGAACGGAAACACCTTGGTCAGCCCCAGGATGTCCGTGACCAGCAGGACGATGAAGACCGTGAATACCACCCCCAAGATATCACCGCCGGCCGGCGCCTGGTCCACGCGGGAGGCCAGCTGGGCCACTTCCGCGTCGGACATGGCCTGCACGCGCGCGATGGCGGCATTGGCATCCACCCCCTGACCCTGCAGGGCGTTGCGCACATCCTCACGGGCCAGGAAAATGCTGACCCGATCACGGTCGGTACTCGATGCGGAAGTTGCCAGTACCTGGTCGGTGCCCACGATGCCCGCCTGGGCTGTGAGCGGCAGGCCCGCCAGCGTCAATCCGGCCACCAGGCAGGAAGCAACCACACGTTTGAATGCAGACATCGAAAACTCCAATCGGTATATTTTGTGAAGCATTGCACCACGATGGCGCAATGCCCTGGCGGCGAATCTACCGGATGCCCTGAAGCACCGTCAACGCGATTTACAAGCCCACACGCCAACCAGCAGATCGTCACATTTCTTCGGCGCGCGCGGCCACGCAAATCGGCTACGCGCCGCGCAATGCCGCCGATACCCTTCTCTGCCCGGCATGGGCCAGCCCGTGATCGCGCCATTGCGCCATTCAGATACGCCGGGGCGCCAGGCGTTACCATTTGCGAGCGCAGACTGCCCCGGTCACGCACGGCCAGCCCAAGCCTTGGGCGAGCCGCCATTCCGACAATAACCAGGAGATACAAGACATGACCATCCTCGTCGCATACGTACCCCGCCCCGAAGGCCGGGCCGCACTGGACAAGGGCATCGAAATCGCCAAGCGCCGCCAGGAACCCCTGATGGTGGTGAACGCCGGCCCCGGTGGCCAGCAGGAAGACACTTCGCTGGCCGCCGGCTTCGAGGTCGAGCAGGTGGAAGAATTGCTGGCCGCGCAAGGCATCACCGCCGAGTTCAAGCAGTTTGTGCGCGGCAAGAGCGCCGTGGACGAGATCAACGACCTGGTGGCGTCGCGTGACATCTCCGTGCTGGTGATCGGCCTGCGCCGGCGCACCGCCGTGGGCAAGCTGATTCTGGGCAGCGTGGCCCAGGAACTGCTGATGACGGTGTCCTGCCCCGTCCTTTGCGTCAAGGCTGCGGGCGCCTGACAATTCGCCATTCAAGCAATAGCAAAAAGCGCTTGCCTGGCAAGCGCTTTTTTCGTTTCAGACACCCATTCACAGGGGTTTGCATTCAGCGGGAGAGCCGGGCGGGCAGCCGCAGGCAGTGCGGCAGCACGGCAAGGCGACCCCACCACGCCGTACGGTGAAAGGCCCATCCGTATCAGCGGCCCGCGCTGCGCAGGGTGCTGATGCGCTCGGCGATGGCATCCACATCCAGCGCGTCTTCGACATGCGCCAGATAGGCCTGCAGATCCGCCACGGCCTGCGCCGTGTTGCCGCGCTCGGCATGCGCCAGGCCCCGGTCACGCCATTCACTCCAGGCCTGGGGCAGCAGCACGATCAGGCGGTCCTGCACGGCGATCAGGCGCTGCCAGTCCTCCTGCGTGCGGTGCACTTCCTTGAGGTTGCGCAGCATGCGCGCAATGATGTCGCGCGGCGTGGCCGCCTGCAGGTACAGGCCCAGCGGCACGTCGTAGTCGTCCACCAGGCCGCTCTGGCGCTTGTAGGGCTCCAGCCGCTCGGACAGTTCTTCCCGGCTGAGCGACTGTCCCGATACGGGGTCCATCACCACCTGCCCCTTGGGCAGCAGCACCTTGACCATGAAATGCCCCGGAAAGGCGATGCCCCGCGCGTGCAGGCCCAGGCCCTGGGCCAGCTCCATCCACAGCACGGCCAGCGATATCGGGATGCCGCGGCGCGTGCGCAGCACGGCGTTGAGATAGCTGTTTTCGGGGTCGTAGTAATTGTTGACGTTGCCGGCAAAATCCAGGTCGGCAAAGAAAAACTGGTTGAGCATGCGCAGGCGCTGCAGCGCGGGTGCGTCGGCCGGCATGCGGCGCTGCAGGCGCGCCGCCAGCTGGTCCACGTCGCCCAGCAGCTGCTGCACATCCAGGTCGATGTATTCGTCCTGCGCCAGGCTGGCGGCGGCTTCGAGCAGCGGGAAATGCTCGTCGCTTTGCACCAGCGCGGCAAAGTACTCCAGCGCAGTGGGGACGGAATAGCTCAGGGACATGGAAGCGTTGTACGGTGGGCGCCCTGTGGCGTCAAGCCACACCAGGCGCGGATTGCAGGGTCATTTCGGCGCGCTCGCGGCGCAGCGGCATCAGCGCCGCAGCATCTGCCGCAGCTGGAGTCCGGCGGCCCACAGCGCGCCAAAATACAGCGCCACCGACGCGCCCAGCACCAGGGCCAGCAAACCCGCACGCTGGCCGCTGTGCGCGCGCATCTGCACCCACGGAAAATACTGCGCGGCCCACACCAGCAGCACCGCCAGCAAGGCGCTGGCAGCCACCACCTGCAGGGCAAAGCGTGCCCAGCCAGGCTGCGGCTGGTAACTGCCGCGGCGCAGCAGGCCTACCAGCAGCCACAGCGCATTGACCAGTGCACCCAGCCCGATCGACAGCGCCAGCCCCGCATGGGCCATGAACGGCACCAGGGCCACATTGAGCAGCTGCGTGATGACCAGCACCGCCACGGCGATCTTCACGGGCGTGCGGATGTCCTGGCTGGCGTAATAGCCTGGCGCCAGCACCTTGATGGCCACCAGCCCCAGCAGGCCGGCCCCATAGCCGGCCAGGGCGATGGCAATGTTCCCTACGTCGCTGTCCAGCAGCGCGCCGTGGTGGAACAGCGTGGCCACCAGGGGCGTGGCAAAGGTCAGCAGCGCCACGGCACAGGGCACGGCCAGCAGCACCACGATGCGCAGGCCCCAGTCGAGCATGGCCGAATAGCGCAGTGCGTCGCCAGCGGCCTTGGCAGCGGCCAGCTGGGGCGTGAGCACCACCCCCAGCGCCACGCCGAGCAAGGCGGTGGGAAATTCCATCAACCGATCGGCGTAAAACAGCCAGGTGACGCTGCCCGGCGCCAGATACGAGGCGATCTGGGTGTTGACCATGAGCGACACCTGCGCCACGCCCACCCCCAGCAGCGCCGGCGCCATGAGGGTGAGGATGCGGCGCACGCCAGGCTCGGCCCAGGCGGCGCGCACGGTGCCCCAGGTCACGCCGATGCGCGGCAACAGGCCCAGGCGGTACAGCACGGGCACCTGCACCGCCAGCTGCAGCATGCCGCCCAGCATCACACCGCCGGCCATGGCGTAGATGGGCTCGATCCCCCGTGCCGCCAGTTGCGGCGCGCCTAGCCAGGCGGCAGCGATCATGCACAGATTCAGCAGCACCGGCGTGGCGGCCGGCACGGCAAAGCGCTTCCAGGTGTTGAGCACACCCGCCGACAGCGCCACCATCGACATGAAGCCGATGTAGGGAAACATCCAGCGCGTCATCAGCACGGCGGCATCGAAGCTGGCCGGGCTCTGGCGCAGGCCGCTGGCCAGCAGCCACACCAGCAGCGGGGCCCCCAGCACACCCAGCACACAGGTGAGCAGCAGCACCCAGGCCAGCGCCGTCGCCACGCTGGCGATCAGCACGCGCGTGGCAGCCTCGCCATGCTGGGCCTTGGAGGCGGCCAGCACCGGCACGAACGCCTGGCTGAAGGCGCCCTCGGCAAAAAGGCGCCGGAACAGGTTGGGAATGCGGAAGGCAACGTTGAAGGCATCGGTCAGCGCGTTGGCGCCAAACATCGAGGCCATCAGGAGGTCGCGCACCAGGCCCGTCACGCGGGAGGCCAGGGTCAGCAGGGAGACGGTGGAGGCGGCTTTGAACAATGACACCGCAGGGAGTGTATTCGCCCTGCGCCGCTTCGCGTCTTCCCCCAAGGGAGGAAACACCCGGCGGCCCGGCAAAGCCCGTTCCACCGGTGCGCTGGCGATGGCGCAGCGCCGGTTTCTGGCGAGGCAGCGGTGAGGAAACCGCTCTGGGCTATAATCGCGGGCTTTGCTGGCATCATCCTCAGACTCAAGGAACTAAACCATGGCATCCGCTAAACCCAAGAAGAAGAACCCGCGCCTGGCGTCGGGCCGCAAGCGCGTCCGTCAGGACGTCAAGATCAACGCCGCGAACACCTCGCTGCGCTCCAAATACCGTACCGCTGTCAAGAACGTCGAAAAGGCTGTTCTGGCCGGCGACAAGACCAAGGCGACCGAACTGTTCGCCAAGATGCAAGCCGTGGTGGACACCGTGGCCGACAAGGGCATCTTCCACAAGAACAAGGCAGCTCGCGACAAGAGCCGTCTGTCTGCCAAGGTGAAAGCCCTGGCACCCGCAGCCGCTTAAATCCACCGCCTGCCCCGGCAGGCAAACAGCCCGAACGGGTCATACCGTTCGCCGTTTGTAACGGGTGCGCTGCCAGCAAAGCAAAAAACCGCCTTCGGGCGGTTTTTTGCTTTGCTGGCACCCTGCTGAATCGGGGACAGACCGGGGTCGGCTCCAGCCGAAGCCGCTCTGTCCCCGACACTTCAAAAGATGAGTGGGCCAAGCCCAAGCGGCCCCGCCAGCAGCGGGCTGCGGTCAGCGCTGCAGGGGCGCCGCAGGCGGGTCGGGCAGCAGGCAGGCCTCGGCCACCTGCAGGTTGTTGTCGCGCGCGAAATTGATGACGAAATCCCAGGCCATGGGCTCGTGGTCGCGCAGGTCACTGTTCACCACCACGCATTTCACCCCGTTGAGCGTGGTGGGAATGCACCAGGGCGAGTAGCTCAGATGGCTGCCGGGCTTGGCTCCGCCCGGGCGAAAGCCGCTCATCACCCCGGCCAGCCGCTCGGCCCAGTCGCTGGGACGAAAGGTTTTTCCTTCGTGGGTGATGCCCTGGATGAAGACTTCTTTGGAGGAGGGGGAAACCATCGGGGGTCTGAGTGGTAGAAGGCGATTACCGCAGGATCACTGCTTGCTGCGCCGTGCCTTGGATTCTAACTCTTATATAAGAGCTGACCTGCATCCTGTCCCGCCGATGCATTGGTGCGGCGTTTGATTACCCGGATAGCCGCCACGGCCATCACTCCCCCACACAACCGACCCCAGCATTCACCCGGGTGCGCCCGGGGCGCCGGCGCTCAGAACCGCGGCGTTTTGCCGGTGAACGACGGGTCGTACTTGCGCATCTGCGTCAGATCGTCGCGATTGCGCACACCGCAAGTTTTGTACTGCTCGTGCAAGGTAGCCAGTACGTCGTAGTCCAGTTCCACGCCCAGGCCGGGGGTGGTGGGCACCGCTACCGAACCCTTGTCAAAGCGGATGCGGCCGCCCTTCACCACTTCCTCTTCCTGCCAGGGATAGTGGGTATCGCAGGCGTAAGTCAGGTTGGGCACGCTGGCGGCCACATGGGTCATGGCCATCAGGCTGATGCCCAGGTGCGAGTTGGAATGCATCGACATGCCAAAGCCCCACAGCCGGCACATGCGCGCGAGTGTCTGGGTGATGCGCAGACCACCCCAGTAATGATGGTCGGACAGCAGCACTTGGATGGAGCCCATCTCGCAGCCCTTGCGGAAGTCCTCCATTGTGGTGATGACCATGTTGGTGGCCAGCGGCAGCTTGGTGTGTTTGGCCAGCTCGGCCATACCGGCCAGACCTGGCGTGGGGTCTTCGTAGTACTCCAGGATCTCGTCCAGCGCGGGTGCGGCGGCGATGCTGGCAGTCAGCGACCAGTTGGCGTTGGGATCC
This sequence comes from Acidovorax sp. GW823-FHT02H02, assembly GCF_058797075.1. Classification (NCBI taxonomy): domain Bacteria; kingdom Pseudomonadati; phylum Pseudomonadota; class Betaproteobacteria; order Burkholderiales; family Comamonadaceae; genus Acidovorax; species Acidovorax sp. GW823-FHT02H02. The sequence continues at coordinate 36,175 of NZ_JBXAJH010000011.1, forward strand.
AGCCGCAGCGGCAGGCCGGGGAAGGCCTTGGCCAGTGCCTGCATGCAGGCTACCTCATGGGCAGGCTCGAACACACCTCCCTTGAGCTTGATGCTCTGGAAGCCGTAGAGGTCGATCATGCGCTGCGCTTGCGCCACAATCTGCGCGGGGCTGACGCCCTCCCCCCAGGCGTCGGGTGCGTAGGGCTTGTCGATGTGCTCGGCGTATTTGAAGAACAGGTAGGCACTGTAGGGAACGGCGTCGCGCACCTTGCCACCCAACAGGTCCACCACCGGCGCACCAGTGATCTGGCCCTGCAGGTCGAGCATGCCGGTCTCCAGCGCACTAATCACCTTGGGCACGTTCTTGATGGCGTGGGAGCCTGGTGCCAGCTCGAACTCCACCGCGCCGGACACGGCCGTGATGGTGGCGCGCACGCGTTCTTCCATCACGTTGAGCGCGAAAGGCGACAGGCCGATCAACAGCGGCCTGGCCTGCTCCAGGATCTTGAGCATGGGCTCGTCGCCATAGGTCTCGGAAATGCCGACCCTGCCGTCACTGGTTTCGATCTCGACGATGGAGCGCAGCGCCCAGGGTTCATGAATGCCGGCGGCGTTGAGCAGCGGGCCGTCGCGGAACGCGATGGGCGTGACCCGGACGTGGGTGATGGTGATGTCGCGTGCCATGACGAGTGTTCTTTCAAGTAGTCGGTATGTTTCGATCAGAAGGCCGTGGAACGAGCCACGCTAGGCACCCATGGAACCGGCCAGGTGCGCCCTCTTGAGAGGATTGGCGTAGCGGAACGCAGTCCGCGCAGCCTGGGGTGACCCATTAATCTGCAGTTGCGCCGGTCTTTTTGACCAATTCGCCCAGGCGGGCGACGTCCTTCTGCGTAATGGCCGCCAGCTCGGCGGGAGTGCTGCCCACCACCTGCATGCCGAACTGGAGCTCCAGCTTGTTCCTCAACTCAGGGGTGTTCAGCGCCTTGACGATTTCGGTGTTGAGCCGGTTCACGAATTCCTTGGGCGTACCCCTGGGGGCGTACACCGCCTGCCAAGACACCAGATCCAGGCCGGGGAATCCAGCTTCGGCGGTAGTGGGCACGTCGGGTGCCAGCGGCGAGCGGGTCTTGGTGGTGACAGCCAGGAACTTCAGTTTGCCGGCCTTCACCAGCGGCATGCCGGCGGTGAGCTGGTCGAATAGGAAGGGCACATTGCCGCCGGCCACGTCCTGCAAAGCCTGCGGGCTGCCCTTGTAAGCGATGTGCTGCATCGGCACCTTGATCAGCTCGGACATCTGCGCGCCGGTCAGGTGGGTGGACGTGCCGGCACCGGACGAGGCGTAGGAGGCTTTTTCGGGGTTCTTCTTGATCCACGCGACCAGTTCCTGCACCGAGTTCACACCCAAAGCACTGTTCACCATCAGCACGTTGGGAACGTAGGCGATCAAGGTGATGGGCTCGAAGTCCTTAACCGGGTCATAAGGTAGTTTTTTGTAAAGCCCGGCGTTGATGGCGTGGGTGCTGATGGTGCCGCCGACGAGGGTGTAACCGTCGGCCGGTGCGCGAGCCACGGCCTGCACACCGATCACGCCGCCTGCGCCAGGGCGGTTGTCCACCACCACCGACTGTCTCAGCGCCTGCGACAGTTCTTGACCCACGGCGCGGGCCACCACATCGGTGGAGCCGCCAGCGGCGAAGGGCACCACCCAGGTGATGGGTTTAGCGGTAGGCCAGTCGGCCGCGTGGGCGCTGATGGAACTCAGGCTGACGGCGCAGCAGGCAGCGAGCAGGGCAAGGCGGCGATTCGAACAGCGCATGGGTTGTCTCCATTTTCAGATGATTGATATTGGTACATTAAAGCACTAATGTATTAGTGCGTCAATTAAATCAAGCCATAGAATCCAGTGACCGCAGGCCCACTGATGAAAACACCCCACAAGCTCGACCGCACCCGCCAGGCCGCCCCGCAAGTCTTCGAATGGCTGCGCGAGTCCATACTCTCGCTGGAGCTTGCGCCGGGAACGCCGCTGTCGCGCGCCGAGCTGGCCGAACGGTTCGATCTGAGCCAGACTCCCGTTCGTGACGCCCTGCTGCAGCTGAGCCAGGAGGGCCTGGTGGACATCTTCCCGCAGCACGCCACGCTGGTGAGCCGTATCGACATAGTCTCAGCCACGCAGGCGCACTTTTTGCGCTGCGCCATCGAGCTGGAAGTGGCACGCACCCTGGCGCTGGTCGACGATGCAGTGCTGCGTGCCAAACTGACGGCCCAGGTGGACCTGCAGGCCGCGCTGGCCATCGCCGACACCGAGGAGTTCATCGCCTCCGACCAGGCTTTCCACCGCATGATGTACGAAGCCGCCGGTGTGCCCGACCTGTACGAGTTGGTGCGTCGGCGCAGCGGCCACCTCGACCGGCTGCGCCGCCTGGACCTGCCTTCACCCGGCAAGGCCGAGCGGGTGGTACGCGAGCACCGCGCCATAGTGGCCGCTCTGGCCGCGCAAGACCCCGGCGCTGCCCAGTCAGCGCTGCGCACGCACCTCTCGGGCACCTTGGGCCGCATTGCGGACATCCGGGCCCGGCACCCGGACTATGTGACCGCGTAACGACCGGAGGTAAGCGGGTATGACAGCCTGCACAGCCGCTCCAGGTGCTGCAGATAGGTAGGGTTGCTGCTGCGTGTCGTGGCGGCCGTCGTAAACACTGCTCAACGTCCACGTGATCACAGTGATGCGCAATCGTCATCTCCTGGCGCCAGCGCTCGCCCTAGAATCGTGCTTCGCTTTTTCGGGTGCGGCCACCACGGCCGCCCCTTCACCCTGTCGCCTGGAGTCCACCGCATGACCGCTTTCATTGAGGCCGCCTCGCCCCACGTGATGAACACCTATGGCCGCGTGCCGATTGCGCTATCGCACGGGCAAGGCTGCCGCGTGTGGGACGTGAACGGCAAGGAGTACCTCGATGCCCTCGGCGGCATCGCGGTGAACACGCTGGGCCACAACCACGCCAAGCTGGTGCCCGCGCTGCAGGACCAGATCGGCAAGATCATCCACTCGTCCAACTACTACCATGTGCCCGGCCAGGAGCAGCTGGCCGCCAGGCTGGTGGAGCGCTCGGGCATGGCCAACGTGTTCTTCTGCAACTCGGGACTGGAGGCCAACGAGGCCGCCATCAAGATTGCGCGCAAATACGGCGTGGACAAAGGCATCGCCAAGCCCGAGATCGTGGTGTATGAAAAGGCCTTCCACGGCCGCTCGATCGCCACCATGTCGGCCACCGGCAATCCCAAGATCTACAGCGGCTTTGGCCCGCTGGTCGAAGGCTTTGTGCGCGTGCCCGTGAACGACATCGACGCCATCAAGAAGGCCACCGAAGGCAACCCCAACGTGGTGGCCGTGTTCTTCGAGACCATCCAGGGCGAAGGCGGCATCAACCCCATGCGCATTGAATACCTGCAGCAATTGCGCAAGCTGTGCGACGAGCGCGACTGGCTGATGATGATCGATGAGGTGCAGTGCGGCATGGGCCGCACCGGCAAGTGGTTTGCCCACCAGTGGGCCGGCATCGTGCCCGACGTAATGCCCCTGGCCAAGGGCCTGGGCTCGGGCGTGCCGATCGGCGCCGTGGTGGCAGGCCCCAAGGCCGCCAACGTGCTGCAGCCCGGCAACCATGGCACCACGTTTGGCGGCAACCCGCTGGCCATGCGCGCGGGCAATGAAACCATCCGCATCATGGAAGAAGACGGCCTGCTGCACAACGCCACCACGGTGGGCCTGCACCTCAAGACTGCGCTGCAGCACGCGCTGGGCAGCCTGCCCGGCGTGAAAGAAGTGCGCGGCCAGGGCCTGATGCTGGGCGTGGAACTGGCCCAACCCTGCGGCGTTCTGGTAGGCCAGGCGGCCGATGCCGGCCTGCTGATCAGCGTCACGGCCGACAGCGTGATCCGCCTGGTGCCGCCGCTGATCCTCACCATCGCCGAGGCCGACGAGATCGTCGCCAAGCTCACCCCCCTGGTCAAAGCCCTGCTGGCGCAATGAGCCAGCCCGCAACGAGAGCGCCATGAAACATTACCTGCAGTTCAACGACCTCAGCGCCGACGAATACACCTACCTGTTCGAGCGCGCCGCGCTCATCAAGAAGAAGTTCAAGGCCTACGAAAAGCACCACCCGCTGGCCGACCGCACGCTGGCCATGATCTTCGAGAAAGCCAGCACGCGCACGCGCGTGAGCTTCGAGGCCGGCATGTACCAGCTGGGCGGCTCCGTGGTGCACCTGACCACGGGCGACAGCCAGCTCGGCCGCGCCGAGCCGATCGAAGACAGTGCCAAGGTCATCAGCCGCATGGTGGACCTGGTGATGATCCGCACCTTCGAGCAGACAAAGATCGAGCGCTTTGCGGCCGACTCGCGTGTGCCCGTCATCAACGGCCTGACCAACGAGTATCACCCCTGCCAGATCCTGGCGGACATCTTCACCTTCATCGAGCACCGCGGCTCGATCCAGGGCAAGACCGTGGCCTGGGTGGGCGACGGCAACAACATGGCCAACACCTGGCTGCAGGCCGCCGCGCTGCTGGGCTTCAAGGTGCATGTGAGCACCCCCCGTGGCTACGAGGTTGATGAGAAATTGGCCGCTGGCGCAGGTGGAATAAGCGCCAGCAGCTATCAGTTTTTCAGCAACCCGCTCGAAGCCTGCCGGGGCGCCGACCTGGTCACCACCGACGTGTGGACCAGCATGGGCTACGAAGCCGAGAACGAAGAACGCAAAAAAGCCTTTGCCGACTGGTGCGTGGATGCCGAGATGATGGCGGCCGCCAGGCCCGACGCCCTGTTCATGCACTGCCTGCCCGCGCACCGCGGCGAAGAGGTGCAGGCCGAGGTCATCGACGGGCCGCAATCCGTCGTCTGGGACGAGGCAGAAAACAGGATGCACGTGCAGAAGGCGCTCATGGAGTACCTTCTGCTCGGCCGCATTGCATGAGGATGAGGGCGGCATGACCCACCCCTGCCTCACCTGCGGTGCCTGCTGCGCGAGCTTTCGCGTGGATTTTTCGGTGCATGAAACGCAGGAGTTGGGCGGCGACGTTCCCGATGGTCTGGCAGTGCAGGTAACGGGCGCAACCCGCCGCATGCGCGGCACCGACCACAGCCCGCCACGCTGCGCAGCACTCACGGGCCAGGTGGGCACGCGGGCAGCCTGCGGCATCTACGAATGGCGCCCATCGCCTTGCCGCGAATTTGCGGCGGGCAGCGAAGCCTGTGACCGGGCACGCATGCGCCAGGGGCTGCCGCCCTATCCCGCCGAAGCAACTTGGACCTGACGGCCCGGCGAGCTCCCGGCGCTACGCGGCTGGATGCACGGGCATGGCAACACCATCGACCAGTGCCTGCGGTACCGCAGGCGCTGCGCACACCCGGTTGCGCCCCTCGGCCTTGGCCCGGTAGAGCGCCTGATCGGCCAGGTCGATCAGCGCCGCCGGCTTCAGGCCTGCGTCTTGCGCGCAAGCCACCCCGATCGACAGCGTGACCTGCATCGATTGGCCATCGGCCAGCCAACGCCGCTCGGCCACCTGCTGGCGCAGGGCCTGTGCGCGCTCCACGGCGGTTTGCAGGCCCATGCCGGGCAGCAGCAGCAAGAACTCTTCCCCGCCATAGCGGCAACAGCTGTCGCTCGGTCGCATGGACTGCAGCAGCAGGGCCGCGACCTGGCACAGCACATCATCCCCGGCAGCATGGCCATGGCGGTCGTTGATCTGCTTGAAGTGATCGAGATCGAGGAGCAACAGGGCCAGCGTGGCACCTTCGCGCGCGCAAGCGTCGATTTCGCGCGGCAGGGCCGTGTTCAGGTAGCGGCGGTTGTGCAGGCCGGTCAGGGGATCGCGATGGGCCTGCTCGGTGAGCTGCTCCTGCAAGGACTCAACGGCCTGCAACTGGCTTTGCAGCGCGGCTTCGCTTTTGCGCAGCCGGGCCCGCGTGGCGCTGAGCGCGACGGTGCGGGTATGGGCGTCGCGGGCAAACAAGACCAGGTAGATCGACAGGCACAGCATGCTCATGGCGCTGACGCGCAGCGAGGTATCGGGGGTAAAGCGCCACCCGGCCACGGCCACCATCAGCGCCGCGCCCGCCGCCACGGCAACCAGGGCCTGCAGCAGGCCCTTGAGCGCACGGAACGCGGTCAGGTTGATGCCGCCGCAAATGACCAGGGTGTAGGCGATCCAGAGCGGAAACCCGAGCGCTGCGGCCCAGAGGCCAAAACAGAAATTGTCGAGCAACAGATTCTGGATTTCCGCCGCCAGCGGATCCTCGGCATGGCGGGCCCGCAGATACACCACATGCGGATAGACCAGAAACTGCAGCACCATGAGCCACCATGTCCAGGCGCCATGCCCATGCTCCAGAAAATGGGCGGCAAGGACGACCGCGAAGATCAGCCAGGACGCGCTGCGATTGCGGTGGTTCATTCGAACCACCCAGTGGGTGGGCGCGGCAGGGACGGCGATCATGAAGTGGGCGATGGCAGCGGAAAAAATCTCCCGAGAACGGATGCAGGAAGAACCGCACCATCTGTCATCGCATCACGATCGCGGGCAGGAAATGTTTCTCACTGTAACAAAATCGCCAGGCGCGGGCCCATCGGTCCGCCCCTCTCCCGTCACCGTTTGGGATGCATCCACACCGCCTGGCGCTCCGGTTCCGGTGCCTGCGCATCGGTGGAGCGCGCGGGTGTGGCGCAGCCCCCGCAATCGCTGCAGGCTCCGCAGGACGGCGCCTTGCCCAGGCCGGGCCGCAAAGCGTCCAGGCGCCTGCGCAGCGCGGCGGGCATCCAGTACCAGGCCGCATAGCCCCCGGCCAGCGCCACGATGGCGCCCACCGCAATGTCTTGCCACATGCTCAACCCCCTCCCCACGCCAGCGCCAGCCGGTAGGTCATCCAGCTGGCCGCATAGGCCAGCGCAAACAGGTAGGTGGCCATCAGCAGCGCCAGGCCCCAGGAATCCGTCTCGCGCCGCACCGTGGCCAGGGTGGAGAGGCACTGCGGCGCAAACACGAACCATACCAGCAGTGACAGCGCCGTGGCCAGCGACCATTGCTGCGCAATCAGCGGTCCCAGTTGCGCCGCCACATCGTCACCCGAGGCGGACAGCGCATACACGGTGCCCAGCGCGCCCACCACCACCTCGCGGGCGGCCATGCCGGGCACCAGGGCAATGGAGATCTGCCAGTTGAAGCCCAGCGGCGCAAACACATGTTCCAGCGCCCGGCCCAGCTGCCCGGCCAGGCTGTACTCGATGGCAGGCCCCGTGGCGCCCTCTGGGGGCGCGGGGAAGGTGGACAGGAACCACAGCAGCACCGTGAGCGCCAGGATGATGCCGCCCACGCGTTTGAGGAAGATGGTGGCACGCTCATACAACCCCAGCACCAGGTTGCGCGCGCTGGGCACGCGGTACGGCGGCAGCTCCATCAGCAGCGGGGTGGGCCGCACCTTGCCGCGCCAGAGCTTGAGCACGGCGGCCACGGCCATGGCGCCGAGGATGCCGCCCAGGTAGAGCGCGAACATCACCAGCCCCTGCAGGTTGAACCAGCCCGCCACGGTGCGCTCGGGGATGAAGGCGGCGATCAGCAAGGCATACACCGGCAGGCGTGCCGAGCAGGTCATGAGCGGCGCGATCATGATGGTGACCAGCCGCTCGCGCCAGTGCGTGATGGTGCGCGTGGCCATGATGCCGGGGATGGCGCAGGCAAAGCTCGACAGCAGCGGGATGAACGAGCGCCCCGACAGCCCCACCGTGCCCATGAGCCGGTCGAGCAGAAAGGCCGCGCGCGGCAGGTAGCCGGAGTCTTCCAGCGCCAGGATGAAGAAGAACAGGATCAGGATCTGCGGCAGGAACACCAGCACGCCGCCCACCCCCGCCACGATGCCATCGACCAGCAGGCTGCGCAGCACGCCCTCGGGCAGGCGCGCCTGCAGCCAGTGGCCCAGCGCCTCGACCGTGCCGGTGATGGCGTCCATGGGCGCAGCCGCCCAGCTGAACACCGCCTGGAACATCAGGAACATGGTGCAGGCCAGCAGCAGCGTGCCCCACAGCGGATGCAGCACCACGCGGTCCAGGGTGTCGTCCACCTGCGCCAGGCCCTCGGGCTCGCGCACCGCCAGGCCCAGGATGCGGCGCGCCTCCTGCTGCGTGCGCAGTACCTGCTCCACGCCCTGGGGCTGCCAGGGCCGGGCCTGCACCGCGCCCTGGGCGCGCCAGCCATCGAGCCACTGCAGCAGCTCGGCCGCGCCGCCCTTGCGGATGCCCACGGTTTCCACCACGGGCATGCCCAGTTCGTGCTCCAGCACGGCACGGTCGATGGTGATGCCCGCGCGGCGGGCGGCATCGCTCATGTTGAGCGCCAGCACCATGGGGATGCCCATGGCCTGCGTCTCCAGCACCATGCGCAGGCCCAGCCGCAGGTTGGTGGCATCGACCACGCACACCAGCAGGCCGGGCGCGGCCTCGCCGGCGCGCTGGCCGGTGACCACGTCGCGCGTGACGGCTTCGTCCGCGCTCAGTGCATTGAGGCTGTAGGCGCCAGGCAGATCGAGCACGCGCACGCGCTGGCCCGAGGGGGTGACGAGCTGACCCTCCTTGCGCTCGACCGTCACACCCGCATAGTTGGCGACCTTCTGGCGGCTGCCGGTGAGCAGGTTGAACAGCGCCGTCTTGCCGCTGTTGGGGTGGCCCAGCAGCGCCAGGCTCAGGGGGGTGGCCTGCGCATTCATGCCGCCACCTCACCGACGGGCGCCGTGGTGCTGACGCGTACCAGCGCCGCCTCGCGCCGGCGCAGGGCAAAGGTGGTGCGCCCCACGCGCACGGCCAGCGGATCGCCTGCCGGAAAGGCCCGCGCCACCACGCGCACGGGTTCGCCCGGCAAGAAACCGATTTCGAGCAGCCGCAGCAGCACATCACCATCCTGCGGCGCGGCATCCATGTGCAACGCACTCACCCAGGCGTCCACCCGCAGCGGCAGATCGGCCAAGCCCAGAGAATGTTCACGGGACGGAACGGATGCATCGCTGCGGGACAGATCGGTCAATGGCTTCACCAGATTTCAAATGAAAACAATTCTCATTCTAGCGCTTGCGGCGTAAAAATGACAGCAGCACCGGGTCAACCAGCGCCCTCTTGATGCGGCGCAAATCAGTCGGGCTGCTTTGCCGGGTCGGCTTTTTGCCCAGGCGTTGCCATAAAGCGACACCACGAATTTGCCAGCGCGCTACCTTGTCGCCCATGCAAAAGCTCTGGGACATTTCCCCCGCGATCCATGCCGGCGCACCGGTGTTTCCCGGTGACACGCCCTACCAGCAACAGTGGTGCGCCACGATCGCACCCGGCTGCCCGGTGAACGTGAGTGCCATCACGATGTCGCCCCATGTGGGCGCCCACGCCGATGCGCCACTGCATTACGACGCGCAGGGCGCTGCAGTGGGTGAACTGCCGCTGGCGCCTTTTCTGGGCCCCTGCCGTGTGGTCCACGCCATCGGCTGCGGCGCACTGATCACCTGGGAACACATTGCCCACGCGGTGGACGCCAACTTGCCTCCACGCGTGCTGGTGCGCACTTACGCCCAGGCCCCCGTGCAATGGGATGGCCAGCTCACCGCCTACGCCCCCGACACCATCGCGCGCCTGTCCGACCGGGGCGTGTTGCTGATCGGCATCGACACCGCCAGCATCGACCCGGCCGACAGCAAGACGCTCGACAGCCACCAGGTCATCCGCCGCCGGGGCCTGCGCGTGCTGGAAAACCTGGTGCTCGACGACGTGCCCGAGGGCGACTACGAACTGATCGCCCTGCCGCTCAAGCTGACCAGCGCCGATGCCTCGCCCGTGCGCGCCGTGCTGCGCGCGCTGTGATGCACTGATTTCAAGCCTTGTTGGCCTCTAGCGCTCATCCCAGCAGCGCCAGCGGCTATCAAAAGAATTCACCGACCTGGATCGCCATGACCATCACCCGCCAAACCTGCCACGCCCTCGATGCGCAAGACCCGCTCGCCCCCCTGCGCGCGCACTTCACGCTGCCGCCCGGCGTGATCTACCTCGACGGCAATTCGCTGGGCGTGGCGCCGAAGGCCACCGCCGCCCGCGTGGCCGATGTGGTCACGCGCGAATGGGGCACGGACCTCATCCAGTCCTGGAACACCGCGCGCTGGTTCGACCTGCCCCAGCGCCTGGGCAACCAGCTGGCCCCGCTGATCGGCGCAGGCCCGGATGAAGTGGTATGCACCGACAGCACCTCGATCAACCTCTACAAGGTGCTGAGCGCGGCGCTGAACATTGCCCGCGAAGACAGCCCCACCCGCCGCCGCATCGTGAGCGAGCGCAGCAACTTCCCCACCGACCTCTACATTGCCGAAGGCCTGTGCCAGGAGCGCGGCCTCGAACTCGTGCTGGTGGAGCCCGAAGACATGGCTGCCGCCCTCACCAGCGAGGTGGCCGTGCTCATGCTCACGCATGTGAACTACCGCACCGGCACCATGCACGACATGGCGGCCATCACCGCCGCCGCGCATGCCCAGGGCATCCTGTGCGTGTGGGACCTGGCGCACAGTGCGGGCGCGGTACCCATCGATCTGAACGGAGCAGACGCCGATTTCTCGATTGGCTGCGGCTACAAATACCTGAACGGTGGCCCCGGCGCGCCCGCGTTCGTCTGGGCGCACCCGCGCCACGCCAGCCGTTGCTGGCAACCGCTGTCCGGCTGGTGGGGCCACGCCGCGCCGTTTGCCTTCACCCCCGACTACCAGCCCGCGCCCGGCATCACGCGCTACCTGTGCGGTACGCAGCCCATCATCAGCCTGTCGGCACTGCAGTGCGGGCTGGACGTGTTCACCGCCGCCCAAAGCCTGGGCGGCATGGCCGCGCTGCGCACCAAATCGCTGGCGCTCACCGACCTGTTCATCCAGCTGGTGGAAGAGCGCTGCGCAGGCCACGGCCTGGGCCTTGCCACGCCGCGTGACCATGCCCAGCGCGGCTCGCAGGTGTGCCTGACCCGCGACGAAGGAGCGGGCGTGAACGGCCAGGGCAGCGGCGCCTACGCCATCGTGCAGGCGCTGATCGCGCGCGGCGTGATCGGCGACTACCGCGCCGGGTCCGGCGCGGCTCCTGCTGCAGGCAAGGGCGACGGCGGCACCGCGCACAAGGACATCCTGCGCTTTGGCTTCACGCCGCTGTACCTGGGCTTTGAAGACGTGTGGAATGCCGTGGAGCACCTGCGCCAGGTGCTCGACACTGCCGAATGGCAGCGCCCCGAATTCAACAAAACCCACGCCGTGACCTGAGAAGAAAACCCGCCATGTGCCCCTTTTCGCCAACACCCGGCAGCACCGGCGCCACCAGCGGCGCCCCGGCATCCGCCCTGCCCGAATCCATCGTCCACGCCGAGCGCGCCCAGCTCGACTTCAGCCAGAGCATGAGCTATGGCGACTACCTGCAGCTCGATGCCGTGCTCAGCGCACAGAAGCCGCTGTCGCCCGCGCACGACGAGATGCTGTTCATCGTGCAGCACCAGACCAGCGAGCTGTGGATGAAGCTCATGCTGCACGAGCTGCGCGCCGCCATCGGCCATATCGCGCACGACGAACTGCAGCCCGCGTTCAAGATGCTGGCGCGCGTGAGCAAGATCATGGAGCAGCTGGTGCACGCCTGGGACGTGCTGGCCACCATGACGCCGCCCGAATACAGCGCCATGCGCCCCTACCTGGGCAGCTCCAGCGGGTTCCAGAGCTACCAGTACCGCTGCATCGAATTCGCCCTGGGAAACAAGAACCGCGCCATGCTGCAGCCCCACGCCCACCGCCCCGACCTGCTGGCCCAGGTGCAGGCAGCCTACCAGGCGCCCTCGCTGTACGACGAAGCCCTGCGCCTGCTGGCCCGGCGCGGCCTGCCCGTGCCCGCCAGCCACACCGACCGCGACTGGACCCTGCCCTATGCCGAAAACGATGCGGTGGAACATGCCTGGCTCACCGTGTACCGCCATCCCGCGCAGCACTGGGATCTGTACCAGCTGGGGGAGGAGTTGACCGACCTCGAAGACGCGTTTCGCCTCTGGCGCTTTCGCCATGTGACCACGGTGGAGCGCATCATCGGCTTCAAGCGCGGCACCGGGGGCACGGGCGGCGTGAGTTACCTGCGCAAGATGCTGGACGTGGTGCTGTTTCCCGAAATCTGGAAGCTGCGCACCGATCTGTAAATTTCAGGCAAAAAATGGCTCCAGCGCTTGTGCAGCAAGCGCTGGCAGCTATCCAATGCGAGGTGCCACCTCAGCGATGGCGACAGCGCCCGCACGCCCTAGCTGGTAGGCTGCAGGCTCCCGGCAACACCCGCCTTGCACCTCGCCACTCCCGCTTCATCGCCCGTGCCCCATACCGACGCCGCCCCGCCCCACCAGCCACCCTTGCCACCCTCCCCGCCCGTGGCGCCTGCGCAGGCCACGCTGTGGTTCATGCTGCTGGCCCTGCTGTCGGCCTTTGCGCTGAGCCAGGCCTACCGCACCGTCACCGCCATCATGGCCACGGGGCTGCAGGCCGACTTTGCGCTCTCGCCGGCATCGCTGGGCGCGTTTGCGGGACTGTTTGGCCTGTCGTTTGGCGTGACGCAGTTCTTCATGGGCATCGGCATGGACCTGTATGGCCTGCGCCGCACCGTGCTCAGCGCCTTTCCGCTGGCCATTGCCGGGGCTGCCCTGTCGGCCTGGGCGCCCGGTTATGGCTGGCTGATGTGGGGCCAGCTGCTGATTGGCGTGGGCTGCGCGCCGGCCTTTCTGGCCTGCACGGTGTTCATTGCGCGGCATTTTCCGGCGTCGCGTTTTGCCTTTCTGTCGGGCGTGGGCATGGGTGTGGGCGGGCTGGGCCTGCTGCTCACCGGCACACCGCTGGCCTGGCTGGTGCAGCGCTCGGGCTGGCGCAGCGGCTTCATGCTGCTGGCCGTGCTGTCGGCGCTGGCCTGGCTGCTGATCTGGCGCTGCGTGCACGAGCCGGCCCTGGCCGGCCCGGCGCCCGCGCGCGAGCGCTGGGGCACGGCCGTGCGCCGCTTTGGCGCGCTGTTCATGCTGCCGCACACGCTGGGCATCCTGCTGCTGGGCATGGTGGGCTACGCCTCGTTTCTGGCGCTGCGCGGCCTGTGGATAGCGCCGATGCTGATCGACCGCTATGCGTTCACGCTGGTCGAGAGCGGCAACATGGCCGTGGCCATGTCGCTGGTTTCGCTGTTCTCCCCGGCCTTTTTTGGCCGCCTCGACCCCGGCCCGGCGCGCCGGCGTGCCTGGATCGCCAACTTTTCACTGCTGGTGGCGGCGCTCTACCTGGGCCTGGGGCTGGTGCACCACGCCACGCTGAACCTGGTGCTGGTGATGTGCATTGCGGTGCTGTCGGGGTACTCGGTGCTGCAGTATTCAGATGTGCGCTCGTCCTACCCGCCCGATCTGACCGGGCGCGCACTGTCGGTGTTCACCATGGCCATGTTCCTGGGTGTGGGCCTGGTGCAGTGGCTCACCGGCTGGGTCGCCGACTGGGCGCAGGGCCAGGGGCGGGAGCCCTACAGCGCGGTGATGGCCACGATTGCCACCCTGCTGGCGCTCGGATCGGTCGCGTTTCGCTGGCTGCCGGTATCGCCGCTGCTGCAGCAAGCCGGCGGGCCTGGCAAAGAATCTGCCTGAACGACACGTTGGCGCTTATGGGTAAAGCGCCAGCAGCTATTTTTGCGAGCGCAATCTCTATAACGAACTGGCGCTGGAACCGTCGCCCCGGTAAAGCCAGGGCACGTCCAGCAAGCGCTCGCCCAGCAGGCGCAGCGACACATCGCGCGCCCAGCGCACGGGGCCCGTGGCGTGGAAAATGCGGCCGTTGCGCGTGGAGCGGGCCTGCACGCGCGCGTTGCGCTGCCAGCGGTTGAGCGCATAGCGGGTCAGGCGCAGGGGCACATCCAGGTCGTGCATGGACAGCGCGCGCTGCAGCTCCGCCGCATCCTCGATGGCCATGCCGGCGCCCTGCGCCAGGTAAGGGCGCATGGGATGGGCGGCGTCGCCCAGCAAGGCCACCACGCCCCGGGCCATCTCGGCCGGCCCGCGCACGGGGGGGCGGTCGCACAGCGGCCACAGGCGCCAGCCACCGCCGGCATCGACCACGCCGCGCACCGCCTGCTGCAGCGCGGTGCAGGTGCCCAGCAGGGCGGCTTCGAGATCGGCACCGTTGGCCGAGTGGTCCCAGTTTTCCAGGTCCTGCGGCGCGGGGCCCTGCACGATGACCACCAGATTCTGCAACTCGCCCCGGCGCACCGGGTACTGCACCACATGCAGGCGCGGCCCCAGCCACGCGGTGACCTGGCGGGTGCGCAGCCCCTTGGGCAGCGCGTGCTGCGGCACCAGCGCGCGGTAGGCCAGGTGGCCCGATACGCGCGGGCGCTGCTCGCCCAGCAGCTGCGTGCGGGTGCGGCTCCACAGGCCGTCTGCCCCCAGCAGGGCATCCCCCTCCACGTCCTTGCCCCGGCTGGTGCGCACCGTCACCACACCGTCGGCATCGGTGAAACGGTCGATGGCCTGGTCCAGATGAAGTTGCGTGTCGGTGTATTTTTCGACGGCCGCCAGCAGCAGGCCATGCAGGTCGGCGCGGTGGATGGTGGCGTAGGCAGCGCCGTAGCGCTCCACCGCCGTGCTGCCCAGGGGCAGCACAGCCAGTTCCTGGCCCGTGAGCGCGCTGCGCACCTGCAGCCGCCCGGGGAAGGCCGCTACCTCCTGCAGCGGGCGCTGCAGGCCCCAGGCCTGCAGGCGGCGCACCACGTTGGGCCCCAGCTGCACGCCGGCGCCCACCTCGCTGAATGCGGCAGCACGTTCATACAGCCGCGCCTCCCACCCCGCGCGCGAAGCCCCCAGGGCCGCTGCCAGCCCGCCAATGCCGCCTCCCGCGATCAACACCTGTTTTCTCATGACCGCATTGTGCCGCGCACAACCAGCGATCTGCCTGGGGTTGCCCGCGCGTGCGCGTTCCGGTCACGCACCCGTGAGCAGCTGGCGCAGCACGAACGGCAGGATGCCGCCCGCGCGGTAGTAGTCCACTTCGATCGGTGTGTCGATGCGCAGGGTGACCACCACTTCCTGGCGCACCCCGCCCTCGCGGTGGATGACCAGCGTGGCATCGCTTTGCGGCGTGAGTGCGGCATCGGGCAGCACATCGATCACCTCGCGGCCCGTGAGGCCCAGCGACTGCCACGAATCGGCGCCCTTGAACTGCAGCGGCAGCACGCCCATGCCCACCAGGTTGGAGCGGTGGATGCGCTCGAAGCTGCGCGCCACCACCGCCTTGATGCCCAGCAGCTGCGTGCCCTTGGCGGCCCAGTCGCGGCTGGAGCCGGTGCCGTATTCCTCGCCGGCAAACACCACCGTGGGCGTCTTCTGCGCCATGTACTGCATGGCTGCGTTGAAAATGAACATCTTCTGGCCCTGCAGCGGCCCTTCGTTCTGGAACACCGTCACGCCACCTTCTTCGCGCGAGCCGTCGGCGGTGGGTGCAATCATCAGGTTCTTGATGCGCACGTTGGCAAAGGTGCCGCGCATCATCACGTCGTGGTTGCCGCGGCGCGCGCCGTAGCTGTTGAAGTCGGCTTTTTGCACGCCATGCTGCAGCAGCCACTGGCCGGCAGGCGAACTCTCCTTGATGGAGCCGGCAGGGGAGATGTGGTCCGTGGTGATGGAGTCGCCAAACAGCGCCATGATGCGGGCACCCTGTACGGATTCCAAGCCTTTTTGGCCTGCAGCGCTTTCACCGTTTTCGCTGGCAGCTACAGATTCCAGAGCAAAGTCGGCAAAGAACGGCGGCTCGGCGATATAGGTGCTGGCGGGCCACACGTAGGTGTTGCCGGTCACGCCCTTGATCTTGCCCCACAGCTTGCCCGGGTCGCTGGCCACCTTGGCGTAGTTCTCGCGGAAGGCCTTGCCCTTCATGGCGAACTTCATGAGGCGGTGGATTTCGTCGCTGCTGGGCCAGATGTCGCCCAGATAAATGTCTTTGCCGCCCTTGCCCTGGCCGACCGGCTCGGTCATCAGGTCCTTGAGCACCGTGCCCGCAATGGCGTAGGCCACCACCAGCGGCGGACTGGCCAGGAAGTTGGCCTTGAGATTGGGATGGATCCGTGCCTCGAAGTTGCGGTTGCCCGACAGCACGGCGGCGCACACCAGGTCGTTGCGGGTGATGGCCTCGTTGAGCTCGGGCGTGAGGTCGCCGGCATTGCCGATGCAGGTGGTGCAGCCGTAGCCCGCCAGCGCAAAACCCAGCTTTTCCAGGTACGGCAGCAGCCCGGTTTCGCTCAGGTATTCGGTGACGATGCGCGAGCCGGGTGCCAGCGATGTCTTGATGTGCGGTTGCACTTTGAGCCCCGCCTCCACCGCCTTCTTGGCCAGCAGGCCGGCGGCCAGCAGCACGCTGGGGTTGCTGGTGTTGGTGCAGCTGGTGATGGCGGCAATCAGCACGTCGCCGTTGCCGATCCTGAGGGCCTTGTCGCCATCGCTGGGCAGGTCGCACACGGTGACGGTGCTGGCTTGGCTGGCATTTTGCGCGGTGGCCAGCGTCGGCCGGTTGCCCACCATTTCCACCACCGAGCGGGCGGCACCAAGCTGCGGCGCAGGCGCATCCTCGGCCGGCCCCCCTTCACCACAGCCAACCCGGTGACGCTGCAGCAGGCGCTCGGCCGGTTGGTTGAAACCGTTTTCTGCATTGGGTTTGCTGAACAGGTCGGCAAACTGGCCCGCCACCTTACCCAATTCGATACGGTCCTGTGGTCGCTTGGGGCCGGCCAGGCTGGGGGTGACGCTGCCGAGGTCGAGCTTCACGACCTGCGAGTAATCCACCTCGCCCGCCAGCGGCACACCAAACAGGCCCTGGGCCTTGAAGTAGGCCTCGAAGGCTTCGATCTCGCCCTTGGTGCGGCCGGTGCCACGGAAGTATTCAATGGTCCGCTCATCCACCGGGAAGAAGCCCATGGTGGCGCCATATTCAGGCGCCATGTTGCCGATGGTGGCGCGGTCGGGCAGCGCCAGGGTGCGCGTGCCTTCGCCAAAGAATTCGACAAACTTGCCCACCACCTTGTGCTGGCGCAGCAATTCGGTGACGGTGAGCACCAGGTCGGTGGCGGTGACGCCTTCGCGCAGCTGGCCACTCAGCTCCATGCCCACCACGTCGGGCGTGAGAAAGTACACCGGCTGACCCAGCATGGCGGCCTCGGCCTCGATGCCGCCCACGCCCCAGCCGACCACGCCAATGCCATTGATCATGGTGGTGTGGCTGTCGGTGCCGACCAGGGTGTCGGGGTAGAAAACGCCGTCCTTGCGCTTGTGCACGCCGCGCGCCAGGTATTCGAGGTTGACCTGGTGCACGATGCCAAAGCCCGGGGGCACGACGCCAAAGGTGTCAAAGGCCTGCATGCCCCATTTCATGAACTCGTAGCGCTCGCGGTTGCGCTCGAATTCGAGCTTCATGTTCAGGTCGAGCGAGTTCTTCTTGCCGTAGTGATCGACCATGATGGAGTGGTCCACCACCAGGTCCACCGGCACCAGCGGTTCGATCTTCTTGGGATTCTTTCCCAGCTTGGCGGCCACGCTGCGCATGGCGGCCAGGTCGGCCAGCAACGGCACGCCGGTGAAGTCCTGCAGCACCACGCGCGAGACGACAAACGGGATTTCGTCCTTGCGCGCAGCCTGCGGCACCCAATGGGCCAGCTGCTGCACATGCTCGGCGGTCACCTTGCGGCCATCGCAGTTGCGCAGTACCGATTCGAGCACGATGCGGATCGACACGGGCAAGCGGCTGACCTGCGGAAACTGCTTGGCCAGAGCGGGCAACGAATAGAACTGCCCCGACTTGCCGGACGCGGTCTTGAACTTCTTCAGCGTGGACGCAAAAGCGTGGCGGGCGGGCTTGGACGACGATGCCATGGCGAACTCCTGTGAGGGACAACAAGAGGCCATTCTGGCAGCGCCGTATGGCGGCGCAATGCCTGGGGTCATGCAGACGGGCGCGTTACCGGCCAACCCATGCGGGGGCTGCCTTCGATTCAGCCCCGGAGCGGATCGGGCATCCTGCATGAATACCCCATTGCCGCCATTGCGCGCAAGGTGTAACACCTGGTTTCACAGGCAATGCGCGCACTGAATAGAAAACCCGATCCATTGCAGGCCCATTCCATTGCAGGCCCATTCCATTCAAGCCTGTGCAGACCCCAAGACTGCCGTTCGCGGCGATATATGTGGCGAGGGTAATGCCCCATTGCTTTCCAACACACCGTGGCGCGGGCGATTCATCCCCACACCCGCGGTATGGGGTGCACCCACCGATGCCACACCGTGCAGGAGCTGGCCGTGGAATCCATCCAGGAAGCCACGATTTACACGGCCGATACAGGGGAAATTCGCCCCTGTGCTTGCCCCCGGAGAAGGCGCCGCGCCCCTTCATTCTGGCGCGGCGAATGGCCCATAAAAAAAGCCCGCATCGGCGGACTTTTTATGGACGAATACGCAGCCTGGATTAAATCGCAAACTGCTCGCGGTTCTCGTTCTGAATCCACTTGGGTGGTTTGCCGCGTCCGGTCCAGGTTTGACCCGTGGCGGGATTGCGGTATTTGGGGGCCACCTTGGAACCCGCGCTGGCGCTGCGTGCCCGGCCAGCGGGAAATACATCCTGCGCCGTCAGGCCAAACTCCGCAACCAGGGCGCGAACCTGCGCAACAGCTTCAGACAGCTCGTTGCGCCGGGCTTCATTGATCTTGCGCTCAAGGTCTTCACGCTGCTTCAGGAGTTCTTTGTAGCTGGACATGGTGTGTGATTAAAGGTAATTGCGAAGGAGCCTGCATTATAGGAATAATGCGCGGATTTGTGCACGCCGATTCGCATTGGGGCTGATTTCACCCGTACTTTCCAACACGGGCACGGCACTGGATATTCAATTCCGTTCCAACTGTTGATCGGGTTGCGCGAGCACCTTATCAATACGCTTGCCATCCAGGTCCAGGATTTCGAATATCCACCCGGCGCAGGCAATACGCTCTGCAACCGCCGGCAAATGGCCTGATTCGGCCATCAAAAGACCTGCCAGGGTGTTATAGCGGCCGCGGTCTTCTTCCGGCAAATCCCGAATATCGAGCCGTGCCTTGAGTTCCGTCACGGGCATCAAACCATCCAGGAGCCACGTACCATCGTCGCGCAGGGTTGCCCAGGCATCGGCCGATGCGCCCGGCTGCAGCTCACCGGTAATGGCTTCCAGCAAATCACGCGGCGTCATGATGCCCTGCACCACGCCATATTCATCCACCACAAAGACCATGCGGCCCGACCGGGCGCGGAACTGTTCGAGCAACTCCATGCCGCTCAGGGTCTCGGGCACGAAGGATGCAGGCTGCGCATAAGACTCCACGGTTCCGGACGCCTCGGGGCCCAGTTCCAGCATGCGCGCCACGCTGATCACGCCCACCACCTCGTCGAGGGAGGCGCGGCACACCGGGTACCAGGAATGGGCGCCATGCTCGCCGCCCGTGCCCGCCATGCGCAGGCCTTCGAGCACTGTCAGACCGGCATCGAGCCATTGCACATCGGTGCGCGGCACCATCAGCGAGGTCAGAGGCCGGTCGTCGAGACGGAACACGTTCTGCACCATCTGGTGCTCGTGGTGCTCGATCACCCCCGCATCGCGCCCCTCCTCCAGGCTGGCGGCAATTTCCTCCTCGGTCACCATCCGGCCGGCATCGTTGTTCACCCGCAGCAGCTTGAGCACCCCCTGGGTGGACAGCGACAGCAGCCGCACGAAAGGCTTGGCGCCCTGGGCCACCCAGGTCATGGGACGCGCCACGAAACGCGCAACGGTTTCAGGGTAAAGCTGGCCAATGCGCTTGGGCACCAGCTCACCAAACACAATGGTGATGAAGGTGATCACCGTCACCACGATGGCCGTGGCACTCACGCTGGCAGCGCTTTCCGGCACCCCCAGCGTCTGCAGCCACAGGCCCAGGTCGTAGCTGAAAGCGGCCTCGCCAATAATGCCGTTGAGCATGCCGATGGAGGTAATGCCCACCTGCACCGAAGACAGGAACTGCGTGGGGTTGTCGAGCAAGGTCAGGGCCGCGTGCGCGCCCTTGTCGCCGCCTTCTGCCATGGCAACGAGCCGGGATTTGCGACTGGACGCCAAGGCCAGTTCCGACATGGCGAACACGCCATTGAGCAGTGTCAGCAGCGCGATCAGCAGAAAATCCATGAATCAAAAGGTAAGAAGAACACCATGGCACTTTACTGTATTGGCGATATCCAGGGTTGCGACCGCGCATTGGGGCGCCTGCTGGATCTGATCGATTTTTCGGCGAGCCGCGACACCGCCTTCCTGCTGGGCGATCTCGTCAACCGCGGCCCCGACTCTGCAGCCGTGCTGCGCCGCTGCATGATGCACGGCGATGCCCTGCGCCCCCTGCTGGGCAACCATGACCTGCACCTGCTGGCGACCGCCCATGGCGCCCGCAAACCCTCGCGGCGCGACACACTGGCCAATGTGCTCGATGCCCCGGACCGGGATGCGCTGCTGCAATGGCTGCGTCTGCAACCGCTGGCCCGCCAGCATGACCACGGGGGCAAGCCTTTGCTGATGGTGCACGCCGGAGTGCTGCCCTCCTGGACAGCGGCGCAAACCCTGGATCTGGCCGACGAAGTGCACCGCGTCTTGCGGAGCGCCGATCTGCCCGCATTCCTGCAGCAGATGTACGGCAATACCCCGGACCACTGGGACGATTCCCTGACCGGACCGGACCGCCTGCGCGTGGTCGTGAATGCACTCACACGACTGCGGTTCTGTTCGGAACAGGGGGTGATGGATTTCGAAAGCACCGAGAGCGCCAGTGCGGCGCCCCCCGGGCTGATGCCCTGGTTTGACGTGCCCGGTCGTGGCACGGCCCAGACCCTGGTCGCGTTCGGACATTGGTCCACCCTGGGCTGGCTGAACCGCCCCCACTGCCTGGGCCTGGACACGGGCTGCGTGTGGGGTGGCTGCCTGAGCGCGGTGCACTTTGGCAGCTCCCTGGAGGAGCGCGAACTGCTGCAGGTGCACTGCGAGCAGTCGCAGGCCCCTGGCGCCTGAAGCAATCGCCCTCAGGCAGCTCCACGCGCCAGTGCGGCCGCCATGCCCGCGGAATACCACGCGCTGCCATCGCCCGCGACCATCAGCGCCTCCACCCCCGGCTGGCGCGCTACCAGTGCCTGCCCGGCCTGCGCGCCCTGCACCATCAGGGCAGCGCCCAGTCCATTGACTTGCGCCACATCGCGCGCCAGCAGGCTGACACCATGCACACCGACGGTAGGGTATCCCGTGCGGGGATCCAGAATATGGTGCACCCGCTTGCCGGCCGCGAAGAAATAGCGCTCGTAGTCACCGGACGATGCCACCACCGCCGGCCCCTGCACAGAAAGCGCCCCCAGCAGGCGCTCGGGTGCGCGCGGATCACGCAGGCCTACGCGCCATGGCCGCCCCTGCAACTGCCCCATCACCAGGACATCGCCACCACCGTTGATGAGCGCATTGCCCACGCCCTGCTGGCGCAACACCCGCATGCCGGCGTCGAGGATGGGCAGCTTGGCAATGCCCCCGAGGTCCAGGGCCATGCCTTGCCGGGCCAGATAGGCCGTGCCCGCTGACTCGTCCAGCACCAGGCGGCGCGCGTCCACCAGTTGCCGTTGTCGGGCCACCACACCCGCCGCAGGCACCGTCTGGTGGCCTTCTTCAAAGTTCCAGCCCTTGAGGGAGCCCACCGTGATGTCAAAGGCGCCGCCGCTGAGCCGGAACATCTGCTGCGCCGTTTTCAGCACGCCCATCACTTCGCTCGGAACCGCGACGGGCTGGATGCCTGCAGCACGGCTGATGCGGCTGACTACGCTGTCAGGCCGGTAGCGGCTGAAAAGCGCCTGCAGCCGCTCCATCTCGGCATATGCCAGGTCGATGGCATGGCGCAGCACGGGCGCTTCGCCACCGTCGGCCACGATATCGACCTGCGTGCCCATGAGGGCCCGCGATCCCCGTTGCGGCGCCCCGAAAACCGGGGCCGCCGAAGCCCACGACACACACCCCAGCAAGGGCAGTGCCATGGCCATCCGGCGCCTGGTCGGGCTGAACACCGTCGATTCAGCGGATGTCATGGCGCGTCGCGGTCAGATGGACTGATCGGCCATGTAGTCCACAGCGGCCTTCACTTCGTCGTCGGTCAGGGTGGAGCCGCCGCCGCGCGCAGGCATCATGCCCTTGGCACCCGTGAAGCCCTCGATCGCGTGCTTGTACAGCGTGTCCTTGCCCTGGGCAATGCGCGGACCCCAGTCGGCCTTGTCGCCGGGCTTGGGAGCACCTGCCACGCCTGCGGCATGGCACAAGGCACAGGTTTTTCCAAACACGCTCTTGCCGACCGTGTTCTCGGCCACCGGTGCGGGCGCTGCGGCGGGAGCCGGCGCAGGAGCAGCAGCCGGGGCGGGTGCGGGAGCCGGCGCAGCCGCTTCCGTCGATTTCTTGTCGCCGCAGGCACCGAGCGCCAAAGAGATTGCCGCGATGGCGAGCAGGCCAGATAGTTTTTGCATGGGGTTGTTCCTGTTCTGAAGGTCAATAAAAGAAGAAGCGGGAAGGTTCTGCACGGGCTGTGGTGCGCCCTGCATACCGAGGTACCAAAGCGCCGCCTTGGCCCGCAGACCAACGGCTTGGTTCGCTCACACTTTCCAAGGCACCCGATCCTCATTCACACCCACGGAAACGGTGTGCCTGGCAGGCATCATAAGAAGGATGCAATGGTTCATGCAATATGCGTAATATAGACCCGAAGGCTTGACAGCAGCTGCTCTTTCGGTTGTCATCATGTGACATAGATCAATTTGATTCATTTTGAATGAATCTATATTCGGCCTCCATGTGCACTTTTCATCCAGCCTTGATCCGATCCCGTTGGTGGGTCTTGGCGTGGTTTCTGATGTCGCTCGGCGTGGCCACTGCAGCGCCCATGGTCCAGCCCCGGCTGATGGATACCGTCTGCTCCGCTTCCGGAGCCCCGAAGGTCATCATCCACACCGACGACGGCGCTGTCGAGCAAACCGCAGCTGACGCACTGCATTGCCCCCTGTGCCTTGTGGGCGGGGCACCTCCCAACACCGTGCTTGCGCTGCCGCCCGCAACTCCTGCGGCAGCCGCCCAGCCTGTTTCCCCTCCTTTTGCCCGCGCTCCTGCCGCCACGGCAGCGCCGCCACCGGCGCGGGCCCCCCCGTTTTTTCTGAGCCAATCCTAAAGAGGTGAACCATGAGCGATAAGAGAGAAGTGAATCCAGAAACCGTCGGCATGGGCCGTCGTCGTTTCATCAATACCGCGGCACTGGCCGGTCTGACGGTCGGCGTGGCAGCTTGCAACGACAAGCCAGCCAATGCGCCCGCAGCAGCTGCATCGGGCCCTGTCGCGGCACCTGCTGCAGCCTCGTCCGGTGGAGCGAATGCAACGCACCTCAAACCCGGTGAACTCGATACCTACTACGGCCTGTGGAGCGGCGGTCACAACGGCGACGTTCGCGTGCTGGGCCTGCCTTCCGGCCGCGAGCTTCTGCGCATCCCCTGCTTCGTGCCCGATGCGCTGGTGGGCTGGGGCATCACCAATGAATCCAAGGCCGTCATGGGCACCAAACCCGATGGCAGCCTGCGCTACACGGTGGCCGACACCCACCACCTGCATGGTTCCTACAAGGACGGCAACTACGACGGCCGCTACGCCTGGGTCAACGACAAGATCAACAGCCGCATCGCGCGCATCCGCCTCGATTACTTCATCTGCGACAAGATCACCGAGCTGCCCAACGTGCAGGGCTTCCACGGCATCTTCCCCGACAAGCGCGACCCGGTTGATCCGGCCATCAACTACACCACGCGTGTGTTCTGCGGCGCTGAATTCGCCATTCCCCTGCCCAACGACGGCAAGGATGTGAACGCCCCCGAGAAGTACCGCTCGATGTTCAGCTGCGTGGATGCCGAGACCATGGAAATGCGCTGGCAGGTGCTGATCGACGGCAACTGCGACCTGACCGCCACGTCCTATGATGGCAAGCTGGCAGCCACCAACCAGTACAACGTCGAAAACGGCGTGCACTACGAAGACATGATGTCGGCCGAGCGCGATGCCTGCCTGTTCTTCAACATCGCACGCATCGAAGAGGCCGTGAAGGCCGGCAAGTTCAAGACCGTCGGCTCGTCCAAGGTGCCGGTGGTGGATGGCACACGCGAGGCCAACAAGGACCCGAAGACGGCCCTCACCGCCTATGTGAGCGTTCCCAAGAACCCCCACGGCGTGAACGCCAGCCCCGATCAGAAGTACTTCATCTGCGCCGGCAAGCTGTCGCCCACGGCCACCGTGATCGAATTGGCGAAGGTACTGGACTGGTTCGACGGCAAGATGGAAAAAGTCGACGGCGCCATCGTCGCCGAGGTCGAAATCGGCCTGGGCCCGCTGCACACCGCCTTCGACGGCCGCGGCAATGCCTACACCACGCTGTTCCTGGACAGCCAGGTGGTCAAGTGGAACGTGGAAGCGGCCATCAAGTTCCACGCGGGCGACAAGAACGCCAAGTACGTGGTGGACCGCCTGGACGTGCACTACCAGCCTGGCCACATCAACGCCACGCACTCCGAGACCGTCGCCGCCGATGGCAAGTACCTCGCCGTGGGCTGCAAGTTTTCCAAGGACCGTTTCCTGCCGGTGGGTCCCTTCCACCCCGAGAACGAGCAGCTGGTCGACATCTCAGGCGACAAGATGGTGCTGATGGCCGACCACCCCGTGCGCGGCGAGCCCCACGACTTCATCATCTTCAAGCGCGACATCGTCAAGCCCAAGCAGGTGTATGACCTGAACGAGTTCCCCCTGGCCGTCAAAGACACCAAGGAATCGGGCGTCTTCCGCAACGGCAAGAAGGTCACGGTGAAGCTCACCTCCCAGGCGCCTGCCTTCAGCCTGCGTGAATTCACGGTGAAGAAGGGCGATGAAGTCACGCTGATCCTGACCAATCTCGACAAGATCGAAGACCTGACGCACGGCTTCGCTGTGCCCAAGTACAACATCCAGTTCGTGATCAACCCGCTGGAGACCAAGTCGGTAACCTTCATTGCCGACAAGCCCGGCGTGTTCTGGGCCTACTGCTCCACGTTCTGCCATGCGCTGCACCTGGAGATGCGCACGCGCATGATCGTCGAGGCCTGAGGAAAAACACCCCTGTGTGGCCATGCCCGTGGCATGGGCGCCACCCAGGGGTTTTTAACCAGATAGGCCTGTAACGCAGGTACAACCATCGGTACCTGCTATTGTTTGGATAGTATTTATGCCTTCCCTCGGTCCACGGTTCGCGGCCTTCTGTCTTGCAGTGTTCATGGCGCTGGCCCTGCTGGCGCCGCGCGCCCATGCCAGCGCCTACGAGGCGGAGCTGCCTGCCAACCTGGCGAGCACGCCCGCCATGTGCTCGCTGCTGCCTTGTACCGAGGTCTTTCCGGGTGCCACGCATTTTTCCGACCGCAAGGGCCAGCCGCCCTACGTCGAGGCCTACGACAACGACTCAGCCCAGAAAAAACTGCTGGGCTATGTGATGCTGTCCACCGACATCACCGACACCCCCGCGTATTCGGGCAAGCCGGTGGTCACTCTGATCGGCATGGACACCCAGGGCCATTTCGTCGGCGTGAAAGTGCTCAAGCATTCGGAGCCCATCCTGCTGCTGGGCATTCCCGAATCGGCCCTCATCAACTTCAACAACCAGTACATCGGCAAGTCGGTCATCGACACCATCGAGGTCGGCCCCTCGCGCCCCGACGAGAACGTGATCGGCCTGGACGCCATCTCGGGCGCCACCGTCACCGTGGTGGCGCAAAACCAGGTGGTCATGGCCGCGGGCTCTGCCGTAGCGCGCCAGACCGGCATCATTGCACCCACGGTGCGCGAGCCCGCACACTTTGTCATCACCGGCCAGAAGTACGACTGGGCGCAGCTCGTGAAAATGGGCGCGGTGCAGCAGTTGCTCGTCAAACCCGAGCAGGTGGGCCTGCCGCGCGGCCCCGAGCCCTTCATCGAACTGTGGTTTGGCGACCTGAACCACCCCGACATGGCCCGCAGCCTGCTGGGTGACCGCGGCTTTGACAACCTGCGCTCGCGCCTGAAGGAGGGCGAGAACGCGCTGTTCATCCTCAAGACGGGTGGCCAGGAATCCTTCAAGGGCTCGGGCTTCGTGCGCGGCGGCATCTACGATCGCGTGCAGGTCAAGCAGGGGGCGGATTCCTTCACCTTCCGTGACCTGGACTCGTACAACCTCTACGGCCTGGAGGCAGAGGGCGCGCCGCGCTATTCCGAATCGGCCATCTTCATCATCCGCTCGCATTCGTTCTCTGCCGCCTACCCCTGGAAGCTGGCCTTCCTGGGCAACCGGGTGGATCGCGCCACGGGCCACCGCAGCTTTGCGGTGTTCGAGTCCAAGTACTGGCTGCCCGCCAGCAGCCTGGAAGGCGGTCGCCCCAAGGTCGAGGAACCGGCGGCTCCCTGGGTGCGCATCTGGAAGTCACAGGCGCTGCCCATTTCCCTGTTCATCCTGCTGCTGGTGGCCGTCACGGTGGTTTATGCATTGCGCGAAAAGCTCACGCGCCTGTCAACGCACAAGAACAAGTGGCCGGTCAACGGCTTCAAGTACACGTTCTGGGCCATCAGCATCTTCTGGGTGGGCTTTGGCTACATGGCCCAGCCCTCCATCACGCAGGTGCTGACCTGGTTCCACTCGCTGCTGTTCCAGTGGACCTGGTCGCTGTTCCTGTCCGACCCGTTCATCTTCCTGTTCTGGATCTTCATCATCGTCACGGCGTTCCTGTTTGGCCGCGGCCTGTTCTGCGGCTGGATGTGCCCGTTCGGCTCGCTGCAGGAAGCCGTCTACAAGATCGCCCGGGCGCTGGGCCTCAAGCGCTTCCAGACCCAGCTGCCGCAGAAGTGGCATGACCGCCTGAAGTGGATCAAGTACGCCGTTTTCTTCTTCCTGCTGACCGTGTCCATGTTCTCCATGGGCCTGGCCGAAAAACTGTCCGAGGTCGAACCCTTCAAGACCACCTTCCTGGTCGGCGTGATGAACCGCGCCTGGCCCTACGGCCTGTTCGTGGCCGCCATCCTGGGCGTGTCCCTCTTCATCGAGCGGCCGTACTGCAAATACATCTGCCCGCTGGGGGCATCGCTGGCCATGCCCAGCACCTTCCGCTGGTTTGGCCTCAAGCGCAAGCAGGACTGCAACAGCTGCAAGGCCTGCGCCGTGGGCTGCGGCGCACAGGCCATTGATGCCGACGGCCGCATCGACCACCGCGAGTGCCTGCACTGCCTCGATTGCATGATTTTGTACACCGACACCAAGGGCTGCCCGCCCCTGGCCAAGGAGCGCAAGCGCCGTGAAAAAGACGGCCTGGAGATCACGCCCATTGGCGCCAACGGCTACTTCATCCCGATCCACCCGGCCACGGTGCAAGACCAGATATCCCCCAAGGCCAGGGACGGCGTCGATCCGCGCATGCCTACCGACCGCACCCTGCCTGCGCACAAGCGGGATGTGGGCCTGATCGCCTGGCTGTGGCTGGAGCTGCGCGACCACCTGTGGCCCTGGAGCCGCGAGGGCTGGAACAGCCAGCGCGCGCTGCAGGTCGCCGGTCTGGCGCTGGCCATTGCCGCCACCTTCGCCTGGGTGCAGGGGGCGCTGGGCCATCTGTCCTCGGGTGCCATCATCGGCTGGTGGTTTGGCTGGAGCGTCTACGAGGTGCTGATCCGCCTGTCCGGCCGCCGCTACGTGAAAGACGGCCCCTGGTGGCGTGACCAATACCGCGTCGCCGGTGTGATGGATATGATGAGCTACGTGGGATTCAAGAACCTGATGATTGGCGCTGCGCTGTTCCTGGTGCTCAAGGCCCTGGGCTGGCTCATCGCATGAAGATATTGACCCATTTAAGCCTGGCCCTGGCACTGCTCATCGCCGGGGCCTGCCAGGCCGCCACCCTGAGCGTGCGCCCCGGCGACGACCTGGCCGCCACGGTGGCCAAGGCACAGCCGGGTGACGTGATCGAGGTGGCGCGCGGCCTGTACCGCGCCAACCTGCGGATCGACAAACCCCTGACCCTGCGCGGCCTGGACCGGCCCACCATCAGCGGGGGCGCCCAGGGCGACACCATCCGCGTCACCGCCCCCGACGTGGTGATCGAGGGTCTCATCGTGCGCGACTCGGGCACCAACCTCAAGGACCAGAACGCCGGCATCTACATCTATCCCGGCGCGCACCGTGCCGTGGTGCGCCACTGCGATCTCACCTACAACCTGTTCGGCCTGTGGATCGAGAAGTCCAACGACGTGCAGGTGCTGTCCAACACCATCACGGGGCTGCGCGATGTCAACTCGTCGCAGCGCGGCAATGGCGTGCAGCTGTACAACACCAAGGGCGCACGCATCGAGAACAACCAGATCAGCTTCGTGCGCGATGCCCTCTACATCGATGTGTCGCACCACGCCATCTTCCGGGGCAACAAGCTGCACCACAGCCGCTACGGCACGCACTACATGAACTCCTACTACAACCTGTGGGAAGACAACGATACCTACCTGAACCGGGGCGGCCTGGCGCTGATGGAGGTGCGCGACCAGGTGGTGCGCAACAACCGCGCCTGGGGCAACTCGGACCATGGAATCATGCTGCGCACCATGCAGGACTCGGTGATCGAAAACAATGTCGTGGCGGACAACGGCCGTGGCTTCTTCATCTACGACGTCGAATACATCCAGCTCAAGGACAACCTGGTGACAGGCAATGCCGTGGGCGTGCACCTGTCGGCGGGCTCCACCCGCAATGCGGTGGAGGGCAACGACTTCGTCGGCAATCGCGAGCAGGTCCGCTACGTGGGTGCCCGCGATGAGCGCTGGGGCACGCAACGCGGCAACTACTGGAGCAACTACCTGGGCTGGGACCGCGACGGCAACGGCGTGGGCGACGTGCCCTACGAAGCCAATGACATGGTGGACCGCCTGACCTGGCGCCATCCCACCATCAAGCTGCTGCTGGCCAGCCCCGCCGTGCAGGCCCTGCGCCTGGTGGGCCAGCAATTCCCCGTGCTGCGCGTGCCCACCGTGGTGGACCCCAAACCCCGCATGCAGCCCAACCACCCCCAACGGAACCACTGGCGTGACACGCAACCCTCACAACGCTGACCCCTCCGACCTTCCGGCGATCGAAGTGCGCGGTGCCCACAAGCACTACGGTGCGCTGCACGCCGTGGACGGCATCGACCTGCGCGTGGAGCGCGGCGAGATTTTTGGCCTGATCGGCCACAACGGCGCCGGCAAGAGCACGCTGTTCAAGATGATCCTGGGCCTGGTGCCCGCCACCCGGGGCGAAATCCTCGTGAGCGGCGCCTCGGTGCACGGACGCGGCTTTCGCGCCGCACGCCGCCACCTGGGTTACCTGCCGGAAAACGTGGTGCTGTATGACAACCTGAGCGGCCTGGAGACGCTGCATTTCTTCGCCCGGCTCAAGGGCGCGCCGCTGCAGCAATGCCCGGTGCTGCTGGACCGCGTGGGCCTGGCACAGGCCGCACACCGGGCCGTGCGCGAATACTCCAAGGGCATGCGCCAGCGCCTGGGGTTTGCCCAGGCACTGCTCGGCACCCCGCGCGTATTGCTGCTCGACGAGCCCACCAACGGCCTGGACCCGCAGGCCATCCGCGATTTTTATGCCACGCTGCGCAAACTGCAGACCGAGGGCGTGACCATCATCATCACCTCGCACATCCTCGCCGAGCTGCAGGAACGCGTGGACCGGCTGGCCATTCTGGCCACGGGCAAGCTGCAGGCGCTGGGCAGCGTGCAGGCCCTGCGCGAGCAGACGCAGATGCCGCTGACCTTTGCGCTGACGCTGGCAGAGGCCGACCGCGCGCCCGTGGCCCAGGCCCTGGCGCAACTGCCCGGCATTACCACGACCCCCTCCCCCGTCGGGTTGGACCTGGGTTGCCCGCGCGACGCCAAGATGGCCGTGCTGGGTGCGCTGGCGCCATTTGGCGCACGCGTGCGGGACCTGCACATCCATGAGCCCTCGCTCGAAGACGTTTTCTTCGGTTTCTCCGGCTGACCGGGCACCGCACCGACTCAAGACTCCCCCATGGAACTGACACAGATCTTCACCATCGCCGCGAAAGAGTTTCGCGACCGCATGCGCAACCGCTGGGTGCTGGCGGTGGCCCTCGTGTTCACCGTGTTCTCGCTGGCCATCGCCTACTTTGGCGGTGCACAGCAGGGCACGGTGGGTTTTCGCTCCATCGAATTCACCATTGCCAGCCTGGTCAGCCTGGTGATCTACCTGATCCCGCTGATTGCGCTGCTGCTGGGCTTTGACGCCATCGTGGGCGAGCGCGAGCGCGGCTCGCTCGACCTGCTGCTGTCGCTGCCCATCACGCGGCTGGAGCTGCTGCTGGGCAAGTACCTGGGCCTGGCCGCAGCGCTCACACTCTCCACCCTGGCGGGCTTCGGGCTGGTGGCCGTGCTGCTGTACCGGCAGTTCAGCTGGGCGGGCATGTTCCACTATGGCGGCTTCATGCTCAGCTCGGTGCTGCTGGGCCTGGCATTCCTGAGCATGGCCGTGCTGCTGTCGGTGCTGGCGCGCGAGCGCACGCGGGCCTCGGGCCTGGCCATCGCCACCTGGTTCTTCTTTGTGCTGGTGTTCGATCTGCTGCTGCTGGGCGCCCTGGTGGCCACCGGCGGCGCCTATGGCGGCGCGACCCTGGCCTATCTGTTGCTGCTCAACCCCGCTGACGTGTTCCGCATCCTCAACGTGTTCTCGCTGGAAGACGTGCGCACCCTGTACGGCCTGACCACCATCGTCCCCGAAGCATTGGCCAAGCCCTGGCTCATGGGGACCGTGATGCTCGGCTGGATCGTGGTGCCACTGGGCCTGGCAAGCTGGAGATTCAAACCATGACCACTTATCTGTGCTCCTGCCGCCGCCACGCCGGTGCCGGCACCGCCGATGGCGTGCGGCGCCAACTGCTCGGCTGGGTCGCCCTGGCATCGCTGGGTGCGCTGGGCCTGGGCGCCCTCTCCGGCTGCAAGGACCCGTCCAGCACCGCACAGGCCCTGGCTCCGGTGGAGATCGATCGGTCCACCAGCTGCGAGCTCGACGGCATGCTGCTGGCCGACTACCCGGGCCCCAAGGCCCAGGTGCGCTTTGCGGGACAGGAAAAACCCTCTTTCTTCTGCGACACCGTCGAACTCTTCAGCACCTTGCTGGCGGGCGAGCAGGTGCGTACCGTGCAGGCGGTGTATGTACAGGACATGGGCCAGGCCGACTGGAATGCGCCCCAGGGCCACTGGATCGACGCCAAAACCGCTGTTTACGTGGTGGGCGGCAAGCGCCATGGCTCGATGGGGCCCACCATCGGCAGCTTTGCCCTGGAGGCCGACGCCCAGAAATTCGCGGCCGAATATGGTGGCAAGGTGCTGCGTTTTGCCGAGGTCACGGCCGACATGGTGGACCTGAGCGGCGGTGCGCAGCACGACACCCGCATGTAGGAACCTGTTCAAAATCTTTTCGAAAAGATCTTGAACAGGTTCTAGGCCCATGCACGCGCTGCAACAGCCTCCCACACGCCGCCAGGCCCTGTTGGCCGGGTTGGCAGGCATGGGCGCACTGGTGGCAGCAGCTGCCTGGAAGCTCTCTCCACCGGATGCAGCTCCGGTTGCAACCGGACAGCCGCTGCCCGACGATGTCTGCGTGGTGGCACCGCCCACGCCCTTCGACCCCACCTCCGGCCTGCCGCTGGACGCGCCCCGAGCCATCCCTCCGGATGCACGCTGCCCGGTGTGCGGTATGTACCCGGCACGATCGGCCCAATGGGCGGCCCAGGCCATCTTCGCCAATGGGGATGCGCATTTTTTTGATTCCCCACTGAGCCTGTTCCAGTACCTGGCCAACGTGGGGCAATACAGCCCGGGGCGCACGGCGCAGGACCTGGTGGCCCGCTATGTCACCGACACGGAGACGGGCGCCTGGATTGCCGCCAACACAGCAACGTATGTGGACGGCTCCTCCGCCCGGGGGCCCATGCGCGCGGGCAACCTGTCCGCATTCGCCTCGGCCGAGGCGGCGCGGCGCTTTGCCGGCCAGCGGGGCGGGCGTGTGATCGCCTTTGGAAATGTCGATGGCGCCGTGCTGGAGCGGCTGGCACCCGGGCGCAGTCTGGCCCACAGTGCGCACCCACCACCGTTGGCAAAGTAATTGATAGCGTGCAACGCTTGCTGCGCAAGCGCCACTGGCCTATTCGCTTCAAAACGGCCAAGCCGGTTCGCGGTGCATCCCACGCCTGCAACGCGGCCCGGCCAGGGGATTACTGGTCGGAGGTTTCCGGCTGAACGGCTTTGAACAGCGCCGCCACCTTGCGCTTGGGCTTGATGTTGGCCGACACGCTGCTGCGTGTGGGTGATTTGGCTGCGGCCTCCCAGGCGGGTGCTGCGGTGGCACTGCTCGCCTCGTACGGTTTCTCGAAAAACGGATCGCGCGGGGCCACCGCTGGACGAAAGCCGCGGTAGCTTTCACGCGGCTCACGAGGTCCGCGGCGCTCACTGCGCTCGCGCAGCGTTGGCGGGGGAATCCCGTCGCGCGGATCGCCCGTTTCGCCCGCTTCACGCCAGGCGCGGCGGCCATCATTGATGCGGCCCTTGGGCCGGTCTTCGTCGTATTCGAGGGCCTCGATATCGAGCTTGGTCTTGAGCAGCTTCTCGATGTCGGCCACCAGGCGGGCATCGCTGCCCGACACCAGGGTGACCGCCAGACCCGATGCGCCCGCACGGCCCGTGCGGCCGATGCGGTGCACATAGTCTTCGGCGTTGAACGGCACATCGAAGTTGAACACCGCCGGCACATCCTTGATGTCCAGGCCGCGCGCCGCCACGTCGGTACACACCAGCAGATCGACCTCGCCGCTCTTGAAGGCTTCGAGGGCCTTCAGGCGCTCGTCCTGGCTCTTGTCACCGTGCAGGGCGGCGGTCTTGAGGCCTTCGCGCTCCAGGCTGCGGGCCAGGCGTGCGCAGCCAAGCTTGCTGTTCACGAAGATGAACGCCTGCTTGATGCCACGCGTCTTGAGCACCTGGTGGATGGCGCGGCGCTTGTCGTCGTCAGTGGCGCTGTAAAAGCGCTGCTCCACCGTGGAGGCCGTTTCGTTGGGGCGGGCCACCTCGATGGTGATGGGGTTTTGCAGGTAGCTGCCGGCCAGGCGCTTGATCTCGGGCGAGAAGGTGGCGCTGAACAGCAGCGTGGTGCGCTGCTTGGGCAGGTAGCTCAGGATGCGCTGCAGGTCGGGCAGGAAGCCGATGTCCAGCATGCGGTCGGCCTCGTCGAGCACCACGTACTCGACCTGGTTGAGCACCGCGTTCTTGGCCTCGATGTGGTCGAGCAGGCGACCCGGCGTGGCCACCAGCACCTCGACGCCCTTTTTCAGCTCGATGGTCTGGGGCTTCATGTCCATGCCACCAAACACCACGGTGCTGCGCAGCTTGGTGTATTTGGCATACAGCGCAATCTGCTGGGCCACCTGGTCGGCCAGTTCGCGCGTGGGCAGCAGCACCAGGGCGCGCACCGGGTGGCGGGCGGGAGAGGTGGAACTGCTCTCGTGCTTGAGCAGGCGCTGCAGCAGGGGCAGCGAGAACGCCGCCGTCTTGCCGGTACCGGTCTGGGCGGCACCCATCACGTCCTGGCCGGTGAGCACCACCGGAATGGCCTGCGCCTGGATGGGCGTCATGGACTCGTAGCCCATTTCGGCCACGGCGCGCGCCAGCGGCTCGGCCAGCGATAGATTGGAAAAAGAACTTGTCATTTAGCCCGCTATTGTCGCACCGGTGGCCAAAGCGGCGTAATTTTGCTCTTTGCCCGTGCACGGCGGCTGCCACGCGTGGTCATCGGTATCCATCAATAGCTATATTTTCAATAGCTACCTGCGCTGCACCCATAAGCGTTACCGCCCATTTCTCAAAATTTTCACGCCCGCATGCAGGCACGGCGGGCGTCCACATGGCACCCACACCGTGCCCCAGGGGATCAGAGGTTGCGGCTGGAAAACGTGTCGCAGCCCTTGACGCTGCCATTCTGCAATCCATTGTGGAACCAGCGCTGGCGCTGGGCGCTGCTGCCGTGCGTGAAACTCTCGGGCACCACGGCACCACCGCTGGAACGCTGCAGGGCATCGTCGCCGATCTTGGCGGCGGCGTTCATGGCCTCTTCCACGTCGCCCTGCTCCAGAATCTGGCGGGCATTCTGTGCGTGGTGCGCCCACACGCCGGCAAAGCAGTCGGCCTGCAACTCCAGCCGCACCGACAGGGCGTTGTATTCGGCCTGGCTCACGCGGCCGCGCATCTGGTCCACCTTGGCGCTGATGCCCAGTTGGTTCTGCACATGGTGGCCCACCTCATGGGCAATGACATAGGCCTGGGCGAAATCGCCCGGCGCACCCAGGCGGTTCTTCAGCGTTTCGTAAAACCCGAGATCGATGTAGACCTTCTGGTCGGCCGGGCAATAAAAAGGCCCCATGGCGGCCTGGCCCGTGCCACACGCCGTGGGCGTGGCCCCCCGGAACAGCACCAGGCGTGGCTCCTGGTAGGTGCCGCCGCCCTGGCGAAAGAGCGCCTGCCAGACATCCTCGGTGTCGGCCAGCACGGTCGAGACAAAACGCCCCATGGTGTCATCGGCGGGCGGGCGCTGGGCGGGGCCCTGCTGCACCTGCGCCGTGGGCACGCCGCCACCACTGAGCAGGCTCAGGATGGTGAGCGGGTTGATGCCCAGTGCCCAGCCCCCCAGCAAGGCGATGACGATGGTGCCAATGCCGATGCCGCGCCCCCCGAACACGGGCATCCCGCCGCCACCGCTGCGGCGGTCTTCCACGTTGTCGGATTCGCGATTGCCTTCCCATTTCATGGCTGTTCTCCGTACCCCCTGTGCGCAAGAGGCCTATCCATCACATGGTACGCGCAGCGCCGGCCGGCACACCGGCTTTCAGGCCCTGGGCAGCGTCACGCCCACCTGGCCCTGGTATTTGCCGCCCCGGTCCTTGTAGGAGACTTCGCAGACGTCGTCCTTGTCGCTCTCGAAGAACAGCACCTGCGCACAGCCCTCGCCCGCGTAGATGCGCGCGGGCAGCGGCGTGGTGTTGGAGAACTCCAGCGTCACATAGCCTTCCCACTCGGGCTCGAACGGCGTGACGTTGACGATGATGCCGCAGCGCGCGTAGGTGCTTTTGCCCAGGCAGATGGTGAGCACGTTGCGCGGGATGCGAAAGTATTCGACCGTGCGCGCCAGGGCAAAGCTGTTGGGCGGAATGATGCAGCTGTCGCCATGAAAATCGACGAAGCTTTTCTCGTCGAAATGCTTGGGGTCCACCACTGTGCTGTGGATGTTGGTGAAGACCTTGAATTCGGGGGCGCAGCGGATGTCGTAGCCATAGCTGCTGGTGCCATAGCTGATGATCTTGCGGCCCTCGACCTCACGCACCTGGCCGGGCTCGAAGGGCTCGATCATGCCGTGTTCGGCCGCCATGCGGCGGATCCATTTGTCGCTTTTGATGCTCATGGTGCGGGACTCCTCGCCATTACTACGTTTTTGATAGCTGTCAGCGCTTGATCATCCAGCGCAAGAACCGTATTTTGCTTGAGAAATGACGGTTTTTTCCACCAGCCGGTCATCGCCCAGCACGATCATGGCG
Organism: Acidovorax sp. GW823-FHT02H02; assembly: GCF_058797075.1. Lineage (NCBI taxonomy): Bacteria > Pseudomonadati > Pseudomonadota > Betaproteobacteria > Burkholderiales > Comamonadaceae > Acidovorax > Acidovorax sp. GW823-FHT02H02. The sequence goes on from NZ_JBXAJH010000011.1 coordinate 71,952, forward strand.
AACAGCAGCTCGTCGAGGCTGCCGGCCTGGGCCGTGCGGCGCGCCAGCAGCGGCGTGGCCTGGGGGTTGAGCACCACGAAGTCGGCCTCGCAGCCGGGCTGCAGGTTGCCCACCACGCCCGCCAGGCCCAGCGCCCGGGCGGCACCGGCCGTGTGCTGCCACCACAGGTGCTGGGGCGACAGGCTCAGGCCGCGCTTGCCCTGCAGCCCTTCCACAGTGGCTCGGCCCACGCAATAGGCGGCCAGCATGGTGTGGAACGGGCTGAAGCTGGTGCCGCCGCCCACGTCGCTGGCCAGCCCGTAGCGCATACCCACGCGGTCGGCCTCGGCGTAGTCGAAAAAACCGCTGCCCAGAAAGAGGTTGCTGGTGGGGCTGACGGCCGCCACCGCGCCAGTGTCGCGCAGCAGGGCACGGTCGAGCTCGTCCAGGTGGATGCAGTGGGCATACACGGCGCGCTCGCGCAGCAGGCCGAAGTCGCCATACACCGAAAGATAGCTGCGCGACGCCGGGAAGAGCTCGCGTGCCCAGCGGATCTCGTCGAGGTTCTCGGCCACATGCGACTGGATCCACACATCGGGAAAGCGGGCGGCCAGTTCGCCGGCACCGCGCAATTGCGCGGGCGTGCTGGTGGGGGCAAAGCGCGGCGTGATGGCATAGCCCAGGCGGTCCACGCCGTGCCAGCGCCGGATGAGGGCCTCGGTGTCGATCAGGCTCTGCGCGGTGTCGTCGCGCACGCCATCGGGCGAATGGCGGTCCTGCAGCACCTTGCCGGTGATCAGGCGCATCTGGTGGCGCTGCGCCTCGCGGAACAAGGCCTCCACCGAGGCGGGGTGCGATGTGGCAAACGCCAGCGCGGTGGTCACACCGTTGCGCAGCAGCTCTGCCACGAAAAACTGGGCCACTTGCGCACTGTATTCGGGCGCTGCAAAGCGTTTTTCATGCGGGAAGGTGTAATTCTCCAGCCAGGGCAGCAGCCCATCGGCCGGCGAACCGATCACATCGGTCTGCGGAAAGTGGATGTGCATGTCCACAAACCCGGGGGCAATGATGCGGCCCGGCAGGTGCTCGACCGGCCCACTGCCAAAGCGGGGCGCCAGGTCCGACCAGGCACCGGCGGCCAGCACGCGCTGGCGGCCCTGGGCGTCGGGGCCGACGGCCAGCAGGCCATCGGCGTCGTACAGGGCCGTGCCGTCGTCGGCGAAGCGCAAGAGGGCGGAGCGAAATACAGGCATGGCCGCTAGCTTAGCGGCAGCCCGCGCCGCCCCGCCCAACGCGGTTCATACGGGTTTGCAATCCATGAGAGGACAGGCGCGAAGCCGCAGACAGTGCTGCAGCACGGCAAGGTGAAGCAACGCCGTAATCTCCTGGATTGCGAAGCCGTATCAGCGCGGCAGCTTGCCTTGCACGCCTTCGGCCAGCCAGTTCATCTGCAGGATCTGCGCATCCGAAAGCGTTGTGCCGGCGGGGATGACCTCATGCCCCTCGTTGTCGCGCACCACGGCCTTGCCCGCTCGGAAGGGGTGCACCCTGCCCGCCCCCACCGCCTTCTGCGCGGCCAGCACCTCCTGCTGCACGGCGGGGGGCACACGGCTGCCAAAGTCGCCCACGCGGATCATGCCCTCGCGCACGCCGCCCCATACATTGCCGCTTTTCCAGCTGCCGTTCTGCACGGCGCGCACGCGCCCGGTGTAGTAGGCGCCCCACTGGTGGGTGACGGCCACGATCTGTGCATCGGGCCCGGTCTTGCGCATGTCCGAGTGGTAGGCCACCGCCATCTTGCCGCGCTCCTGCGCGGCCGCCATCACCGCCGTGGAGCCGGTGTGAAAGGCGATCACGTCCACGTCCTGGTTGAACAGCGCCATGGCGGCATCGCGCTCCCTGGGCGGATCGAACCACACGTTGAGCCACACCACCTTGACGGTGGCCTGCGGGTTGACCGAGCGCAGCCCCAGGGTGAACGCATTGATGCCCTGCAGCACCTCGGGGATGGGAAAGCCCGCCACATAGCCGGCCACGCCCGTCTTGCTCATGCGGCCTGCCGCAATGCCTGCCAGGTAGCGCCCCTCGTAGTAGCGCGCATTGGCGGTGGCCACGTTGGGCGCCTGCTTGTAGCCGGTGATGGACTCGAACTTCACATTCGGAAAGTCCTGCGCCACCTTGAGCGTGGGCTCCATGTAGCCAAAGCTGGGCGTGAAGATGATCTGGTGGCCGGTGGCCGCCAGGTCGCGGATCACGCGCTCGGCGTCGGCCCCTTCGGGCACGTTGTCGACAAAGGTGGTCTGGACCCGGCTGCCCAGCGCGGCCTCGACGGCCTTGCGGCCTTCGTCGTGCTGGCGCGTCCAGCCTGCATCGGTGACCGGCGTGACATAGACGAAACCCGCCTTCACGACCGCGGCGGCAGGCGACTGGGGCGGGGTGGGGGTCTGGGAAAAAACGGGGGCGAAAAAACAGGCGGCCGCGAGCGCGGCAGCGAGGTTTTTGTACATGGTGTTCCTCTACATGGTCCCGGAGACAAAAAGCAAAAGACCGCCGGGACAGCGGTCTTTGCGCCGAATTTTACCGCAGCCCTTGCAGCACCCGTGCGGGCTACCATGGCAGCTTCCATCCACCACGCCAAGGAATTACCGCATGCCCATGTTTGCCGATACGTCCCCTCCCGGCCAATGCATCTTCTGCCGCCTGGTGGCCGGCGAGATTCCATCGGCCCGGGTGCATGAGGATGCGCTGACCATCGCCTTCATGGACCTGGGCCAGGTCAATCCCGGTCATGTGCTGGTGGCCACCAAACGCCACGCGGCCACCTTGCTGGACATCACCGCCGAGGAGGCCGCCGCCGTGATGCAGACGGCCCGGCTGGTTGCCCATGCCGTGCAGGCCGCCTTCCACCCGCCAGGGCTGACACTGCTGCAGGCCAATGGCCGCGAGGGCGACCAGACGGTGTTTCACTTTCACCTGCATGTGGTGCCGCGCCATGCGGACGATGGCATTGCGCTGTCGTGGCCGCGCAAAAATCCATCGACCGAGGTGCTGTTGGACCACGCGGCAAAACTGCGCGAAGCCCTTGCCGCCTGCTGAGGGGGCACCCGCGCCGGAGCTGCACGGCGACCTCGGTTGTGTGGTCAGTCGTGCTCGACGAAGCGCTCAAAGGCTTCCTTCAGGCGGTGCTCCCACACGCGCTTGTCAGCCTGGCTGGCAAAGCTGGCTTCGAAGCTGTTGAACGCCAGCTGGTAGGCGTGGCGCGCGGTCATGGCCGTTGCGGCAAATACCTGGGTGAAGTTCTCGTTGATGTAGCCGCCAAAGTAGGCCGGGTCGTCGGAGTTGACGGTGGCGCACAGGCCGGCGTCCAGCAACTGGCGCAGGTTGTGGTCTTTCAGATCGGGAAACACGCACAGTTTCTGGTTCGACAGCGGACACACCGTGAGCGGTATGCGGTCTTGCGCCAGGCGCTGCATCAGGGCCGCATCGTGCACGGCCTGCACGCCATGGTCGATGCGCTCTACCTTGAGCACGTCGAGGGCACTCCAGATATAGGCCGGCGGGCCCTCTTCACCCGCATGGGCCACCAGGTGCAGGCCCAGTTCGCGGCAGCGGGCAAAGACGCGGGCGAACTTCTCGGGCGGATGCCCCACTTCGCTGCTGTCCAGCCCCACGCCGACGATCTTGCCGAGCAGGGGCTGCGCCTGCTCCAGCGTTTCAAAGGCCGACGCTTCGCTCAGGTGGCGCAGGAAGCACAGGATCAGCGTGGCGCTGATGCCCAGCTCGGCGCGCGCATCCTCGCAGGCGCGGTGCAGGCCGTTGATGACGGTCTCCATGGCCACGCCGCGTGCCGTGTGGGTCTGCGGGTCGAAGAAGATTTCTGCATGCGCTACGTTATCCATAGCAGCTCGCGCAAGATAGGCGCGAGCCATATCGTAGAAATCCTGCTCGTGCAACAACACGCTGGCCCCCGCGTAGTAGATGTCGAGAAAGCTCTGCAGGTTGGTGAAGGCATAGGCCTGCCGCAACGCCTCGACGCTGGCATAGGGCAGCGGCACACCGTTGCGCTGCGCCAGGGCAAAGATCAGCTCGGGTTCGAGCGAGCCCTCGATGTGGATATGCAGTTCGGCCTTGGGCATCGCGCGCAGCAGTTTTTGCAGGCGCTGTGGAGCAAGGGGGGGCACTTTAAACATCAGCAGACTCCAGAATTGGCGTCCGGGGTGGCGCAACGGTGCACCGAATCAGTTGAACCGACCACCCAGACTGAACCGGCCCGCGCCCAGAAGGGCGACGGCCACCGCCGTGAACAAGAAGAAGCCCTGCAGTTCAAGGGCCCAGCCGCCGGACTTGCCCAACTGCCCCAGCTGCCCCATGTGCGCCAGCGCGATGGCCACGACCATATTGATGGCCACCACCAGTGCCGCCGGACGCGTCCACAGGCCGGCGATGAGCAGCAGAGGTGCCAGCACTTCGCCAACATAGACCAGGTAGCCCAGCACGCCCGGCAGGCCATGGCTGGCCACCATGCCGGCGATGTGATCGGCGCCCGACGAGAGTTTGGCGATGCCGTGCAGCAGCATCAGTATCCCCAAGGTCAGGCGGAGAACCAGTTTTCCGAGGTCATTGGACATTTTTTAGTGGCTCAAGGGTCAAGGTCATCACAAAGCGGTCGGGGTTTACTTCCTGTCGCCACCGGGGATCTTGCCTTCCACGCCCTTGACGTAGAAGTTGATGCCACCCAGAAACTTGTCGTCGGCCACCACGTCTTTTTCCAGCACGGGCTTGCCGTCCTGGCCGACGATGGGGCCCTTCCAGATCTGGAAGCTGCCGTCCTTCAGGCCCGCCTTCACGGCTTCGACCTTGGCCTTGGTGTCGCCAGGCACGTCTTCGGCAATGGAAACGATGTCGATCGCGCCTTCCTTCACGCCCCACCAGGCCTGGCCCGTGGCCCAGGTGCCATCCAGCGCATCCTTGGTGGCCTTGATGTAGTAAGGACCCCAGTTGATGACGGCCGACGCCAGGTGGGCCTTGGGGCCGTAGGCGGTCATGTCGCTGTCCCAGCCGAAGGCGCGCTTGCCCTTTTCCTGGGCGGTCTTGAGCACGGCGGGCGAGTCGGTGTTCTGGAAGAGCACGTCGGCGCCGCCGTTGATCAGGCTGGTGGCGGCTTCGGTTTCCTTCGGCGGGCTGAACCACTCGTTCACCCAGACCACCTTGGTCTTGATCTTCGGATTGACCGACTGCGCGCCCAGCGTGAAGCTGTTGATGTTGCGGATCACTTCAGGAATCGGCACCGAGCCCACCACGCCCAGCGTGTTGGTCTTGGTCATGGCGCCAGCGATCACGCCAGCCATGTAGGCGCCTTCGTAGGTGCGGCTGTCGTAGGTGCGCATGTTCTCGGCGGTCTTGTAGCCGGTGGCGTGCTCGAACTTCAGGCCCGGGTTGTCGGCCGCCACCTTGAGCATGGACTCCATGTAGCCGAAGGTGGTGCCGAAGATCAGCTTGTTGCCCTGGCCTGCCAGATCGCGCAGCACGCGCTCGGCGTCGGCCGACTCGGGCACGCTTTCCACAAAGCTGGTCACGACCTTGTCGCCGAATTCCTTTTCCAGGGCCTTGCGGCCGTTGTCATGCGCATAAGACCAGCCGCCATCACCCACGGGGCCGACGTAGGCAAACGCGATCTTCAGAGGCTCGGGCTTGGATGCGGGCGCTTCGGCCGCAGGGGACGGTGCGGGCGCAGGCGCCGGGGCCGACTCTTCCTTCTTACCGCAGCCCGCAAGCGCGGCGGCAGCCACGGCAGAGAGCGCGGCCACCTTGAGCAAAGAGCGTTTCTGCAGATCAGTCATGTGGTTTCCTTATGAAAAAGAGGGTGGCAACAATGTAAGCAAAATTTCAGGAGCCAGGATAAAACGGTTTACCCAGCGATGCCGGCATGTTCACCCGGATCCATGCCGGATTGCGTGAAATCAGCGCCAGCACCACGATGGTGGCCACATACGGCAGCATGCTCAGCAACTGGCTGGCCACCTGCACGCCCGTGGCCTGCAGATGGAACTGGAGCATGGTCACGCCACCAAACAGGTAAGCACCGAGCAAGACACGCGCCGGGCGCCAGGTGGCAAAGGTGGTAAGGGCCAGCGCGATCCAGCCGCGCCCGGCCACCATGCCCTCCACCCACAGCGGCGTGTACACGGTGGAAATGTAGGCCCCCGCCAGGCCGCACAGCGCGCCGCCGGCCATCACCGCCGCCAGCCGGATGCGGCGCACGGGGTAGCCCAGCGCATGGGCCGACCCGGGTGACTCGCCCACCGAACGCAGCACCAGCCCTGCGCGCGAGCGGTACAGGAACCAGACCAGGGCCGCCGCCAGCAGCATGGTGAGGTACACCAGCGGGTGCTGCCGGAACAGCGCGGGCCCGAGCAGCGGCACATCGCCGAGCACGGGAATGGCGTACTGGGGCAGCTCGGGCAGCTTGGCCTGCACGTAGCTGATGCCCGCAAAGGCCGAGAACCCCACGCCAAACAGGCTGAGCGCCAGCCCCGTGGCGTACTGGTTGGTGTTGAGCCAGATCACCAGCACGCCAAAGATGGCGGCCAGCAAGGCCCCCGCCGCCATGCCGGCGGCAAAGCCCAGCCAGGTGTTGCCGGTGTGCACCACCGTGGCAAACCCCGCGATGGCGGCACACAGCATCAGGCCTTCGGCGCCCAGGTTGACGATGCCGGCCTTCTCGTTGATGAGCAGGCCCAGGGCTGCAATGGCCAGCACGGTGCCCGCGCTGAGCGTGGCACCAATCAGCAGTGCATAGGCTTCCATCACTGGCCTCCCGTGGAAATATTGCGGTTGCCGGCCCAGCGCACACGGAAGGCAATCAGCGTGTCGCAGGCCAGCAGCGTGAACAGCAGCAGGCCCTGGAATACGCCCGTGAGCGACTTGGGCAGGCCCATGCGCGACTGCGCCAGCTCGCCGCCGATGTAGAACATGCTCATCAGGATGGCCGAAAACACCATGCCCACCGGATGCAGCCGCCCCACGAAGGCCACGATGATGGCGGCAAACCCATAGCCGGCCGGCACGTAGGGGGTGAGCTGGCCAATCGGCCCCGCCACTTCCAGCGCACCCGCCAGGCCGGCGGCTCCGCCCGACACCAGCAGCGCCGTCCACAGCGCGCGGCGCGACGAAAACCCGGCATAGCGCGCCGCCGCCGGCGCCAGCCCGCCCACCTGCTGGGCAAAGCCCGCCCGCGTGCGAAACAGGAACACCCACAACGCACCCGCACCCGCCAGCGCCAGCAGCAACCCGATGTTCACGCGCGAGCCCTGCATCAGCCGCGGGATCTGCGTGACCTTCTCGAAGGTCTTGGTCTGCGGAAAGTTGTAGCCCATGGGGTCTTTCCAGGGCCCATAGACCAGGTAGCCCAGCACCAGCGTGGCCACATACACCAGCATCAGGCTGACCAAAATTTCGTTGGCATTGAACCTGTCGCGCAGCAGCGCCGTGAGTCCCGCCCAGGCCATGCCGCCCAGCACGCCGGCCAGCAGGATGGCGGGCACGATCCAGGGGCCTGTGGCCTTGTCGGCCAGCAGCGCCACGCCACCGGCCACTACCGCGCCGATGACGAACTGCCCCTCGGCGCCGATGTTCCAGACGTTGGAGCGAAAGCACACGGCCAGCCCCAGTGCAATCAGCAGCAGGGGCGTGGCCTTGACCATGAGCTCGCCCAGTGCGTATTGCGAACGGATGGGCTCCCAGAAAAACACCTGCAGGCCGCGCACCGGGTCCTTGCCCAGCGCGGCGAACAGCGCAATGCCGATCAGCACCGTGACGGCCAGGGCCAGCAGCGGCGAGCCGTAGCTCCACCAGCGCGATGCCTGCGGGCGGGGTTCAAGACGGAACATGCTGCGCCTCCTGGGTGCGCTGCGCGAGCTGTTCGCGGTTGCTGGCCAGATGCGCCTGCACGTCGGCATGCCACAGGCCGCTCATCCATTCGCCGATGCGCTCCACGGTGGCTTCGGAGCGGGGCACCGAGGGTGACAGGTGCCCCTTGGCCACCACATGCAGGCGGTCACAGATTTCAAACAATTCGTCCAGCTCCTCGCTCACGACCAGCACGGCACAGCCGGCATCGCGCAGCGCCAGTATTTCACCGCGGATCTGCGCGGCCGCGCCCACGTCCACGCCCCAGGTGGGTTGCGAGACGATCAGCAATGCGGGGTTGGCATCGATTTCGCGCCCCACGATGAACTTTTGCAGGTTGCCCCCCGACAGCGATTGGGCCGCCGAGTGGGGACCACCCGCCTTCACGTTGAAGCGCTCGATGAGGGCCTGGGCATGTTTTTGCAGCGCCCCCATCCGGATCCAGCCGCTGCCCGAGACCGCGTTGGTGCGCGTGAGCAGCAGGTTGTGCGCCAGGCTCATGGTGGGCACGGCACCGCGGCCCAGGCGTTCCTCGGGCACGAAGTGCAGGCCCAGCGCCCGGCGCTGGCGGGGGCCCATGCGGCCCGCGTTCTGCCCCGCCACCTGGATGCTGGCCGGCTCGGCGCGCTGGTCTTCGCCCGACAGGGCATAGAGCAGCTCCTTTTGCCCATTGCCCGAGACACCGGCGATGCCCACCACCTCGCCCGCCTTCACCTCGAAGGACAGGTCCACCAGGTCCACGCCGAACTGGTCGGCGCGCGGCAGCGACAGGCCCTGAACGCTGAGCACGGTGGCGCCGGCCTGCACATCTCGGTGCTCCAGGGCCGGCGGCTCGGCGCCGATCATCAGGCGCGAGAGCGAGGCATTCGATTCCTCGGCCGGATTGCAGACGCCGGTGACCTTGCCGCCACGCAGCACAGTGCAGGCCGTGCACAGCGCACGGATCTCATGCAGCTTGTGGCTGATGTAGAGAATGCTGCAGCCCTCGGAGGCGAGCTTGCGCAGCACCACGAACAGCTTCTCGACCGCCTGGGGCGTGAGCACCGAGGTGGGCTCGTCCAGGATCAGCACCTTGGGGTTGGTGAGCAGCGCACGGATGATCTCCACGCGCTGCATCTCGCCCACGCTCAGCGTGTGCACCGGGCGCAGGGGGTCGATACCCAGGCCGTATTCGGTGGCCTTGGCCGCAATGCGGGCGGTCACTTCGGCCAGGGCGTAGCGCTTGTCCAGGCCCAACCACACGTTCTCGGCCACCGTGAGGGTATCGAACAGGCTGAAATGCTGGAACACCATGGCAATGCCCAGCGCGCGGGCCTCTTGCGGGTTGCGCACCTGCACGGCCTGGCCGTTGAAATGCAGGCTGCCTTCATCGGGCTTGACCGCACCGTAGATGATCTTCATCAGCGTGGACTTGCCCGCGCCGTTTTCGCCCAGCACGGCATGGATCTCGCCGGGCTGCACCGTCAGCGAGACACCGCTGTTGGCCACCACGGCCGGGTAGCGCTTGGTAATGCCCACCAGCTGCAGCCGGGGCGGCACCGCACCGGAACCGCCCGGTTTGCCCGGCTGGAGGGGAATGGGGGTGGAACTCATGCGGGCGATTGTCGCTCAGTTTTCACGAACGGAAATTGGGTTAAAAACAAGGTTTGCTCTTATTCCACATAAGTTAGCAGCTATATTTTTAGAAGCAGATACCCGCTTGCATCGGGTGTGGAAATTGCGATGCGTGCCTGGGCGGCATAAGCTTGAGCCGGCGCCAGCGCCGGGTGCGTGCTGGCGCTCTGCCGGTCATCAACCTCTTTACGGTCGTCTTTCGAATCGAAGTGGCATTTTCCCCATGACAACCCGACCCTTGCAATTCTTGCGCCGTGGCCAGCCCGTGGCGCTGGGCAATGTACCACCCGACCGCACGCTGCTGCAGGTGCTGCGCGAGGATCTGGGTTGCACCGGCACCAAGGAGGGCTGCGGCGAAGGCGACTGCGGCGCCTGCACCGTGGTGCTGGGCGAGGCCCGCGATGGCCGGGTGCACTACAGCGCCGTGAACAGTTGCATCCGCCTGGCGCATTCCGTCAACGGCATGGCACTGTGGACGGTGGAAGACCTGGCGGAAGACCCGCTGATCCAGCCGGTAGCCTCGGCCCACAAACCGTCGCGAGCGGACGGCGGGCTAGGCGCACGGAGCGCAGGAACCGGAATGGACATGCAGGTCCATGAGGATTCCGAGCACCGCGCAACGACGCACCCCGTTCGCGCAGTAGGTTTGCATCCTGCACAAGAGGCCATGGTGCAGTGCCACGGCTCCCAGTGCGGCTTCTGCACGCCCGGCTTCGTCATGAGCCTGTTCGGCATGTACCAGAACCATGTCTGCCACGGTGCGCCCATCACCCGCGAACTGGCGCAGGAAGAACTCTCGGGCAACCTGTGCCGCTGCACCGGCTACCGCCCCATCCTGGACGCCGCGCAGCAGATGGCCGCCCTGCCCGCCATGGCCGTGAACGAAGCTCTGCTGCTGCAAGAATTGGAGCTAATGGCGCATACCCATCCATCGCCAGAGGCAGATTCTTCGTATATTTCCCCCACCACGCTGCCCGCCCTGCTGGCCGCGCGCGCGGCCCACCCCGGCGCCCAGGTGGTGGCCGGCTGCACCGATGTCGGGCTGTGGGTGACCAAGCTGCACCAGCAGTACGCACAGGTTCTGGACGTGACGCGCGTGGCCGAGCTGCGCGCGGTGCAGCTGGACGCGCACCACATCCGCATCGGCGCAGCCGTCACGCTGACCGACGCCTTTGCCGCCCTTACCGCGCAGTGGCCGCAGCTGCACCGCTTCGCCAGCCGCTTTGCCGGACTGCCCGTGCGCAACGCAGGCACGCTGGGCGGCAACGTGGCCAACGGCTCGCCCATCGGTGACTCGATGCCGCTCCTGGTAGCCCTGCGCGCCCAGGTGGTGCTGGCCAGCATGCGCGGTGAACGCACACTCGCGCTGGAAGAGCTTTACACCGGCTACCGCCAGAACGTGATGGCGGCCGACGAGCTGCTGGTGCGCATCGTGGTGCCCCGCCCCTCGGCGCAAGAACAACTGCGGGCGTACAAGATCTCCAAGCGCTTTGACGACGACATCTCCGCCGTCTGCCTGGTGCTGAACCTCGACATCGTGAACGGCACGGTACAACGCGCCAGCATCGGCGCGGGCGGCGTGGCCGCCACACCGGCGCGCGCGCTGCAGACCGAAGCCGCCCTGGCGGGCCAGCCCTGGACCGAGGCCACCGTGCAGCGCGCTGCCGCCGTGCTGCAGGCCGAGTTCAGCCCCATCTCCGACATGCGCGCCAGCGGCGCCTACCGCCGCCAGGTGCTGGGCAGCCTGCTGCAGCGTTACTGGCTGGAGAGCCAGGGCCCGAAGACGGTGAGCCTGGAGTCCTTCACGCTGGAGGCTGCGCCATGAAGACCCCCGAGATCCCTCGACAGGCGCTGCCTTCACCAGACCGCGCCGCCATGGGGCAGCCACACATCCACGAAAGCGCCCGCGCCCAGGTGGCCGGGGCCGCCCACTACATCGACGACCTGCCCGAGGTGAAAGGCACGCTGTACGCCGCGCCCATTCTCTCGACCGTGGCGCACGGCCGCCTGAACGGCGTGGATGCCAGCGCAGCGCTGTCCTTGCCCGGTGTGCACGGCGTGGTGCTGGCGGCCGATGTGCCGGGCGACAAGATCCTGGCCGCGTTCGCACATGACGAGCCCGTGTTTGCCATCGAGACCGTGCAGTTTGTCGGCCAGGTCATCGGCCTGGTGGTGGCCGATTCGGTGATGCAGGCGCGCCGCGCGGTGCGCGCCGTGAAGCCCGACATCACGCCCCTGCCCGCCGTGCTCACGGTGCAGGAGGCACTGAAGGCCGAGAGCCATGTGCTGCCGCCCGTTTTCGTGCGCCGGGGCGACGCGGCCACGGGCCTGGCGCAATCACGGCACCGGCTGAGCGGCGCGTTGGAAGTGGGCGGCCAGGAGCATTTCTACCTGGAGGGCCAGATTGCCTACGCGCTGCCGCTGGAGCAAAAGCAGTGGTGGATCTACTCCAGCACCCAGCACCCCGGCGAAGTGCAGCACTGGGTGGCGCACGCCTTGGGGCTAGACAACCACGCCGTGCGCGTGGAATGCCGCCGCATGGGCGGCGGCTTTGGCGGCAAGGAGACGCAGGCCGGGCACCTGGCCGTGTGGGCCGCCGTGGCCGCGAACAAGCTGGGCCGCCCCGTCAAGCTGCGCCTGGACCGGGACGAGGACTTCATGCTCACCGGCAAGCGCCACCCGTTTGCGTATGCATATGACGTGGGCTTTGACGACACGGGCCGCATCACGGGCCTGCAACTGCAGATGGCGGCCAACTGCGGCTTCAGCGCCGACCTGTCGGGTCCCGTGGCCGACCGGGCGGTGTTCCACGCCGACAACGCCTATTTTCTCGAAAACGTGGAAATTGCCTCGTACCGCTGCAGGACGAACACGCAAAGCCACACGGCGTTTCGCGGCTTTGGCGGCCCGCAGGGCGTGATCGTGATCGAGGCCATCCTGGGCGACATCGCGCGCGCCCTAGGGCGGGACGCGCAGGATGTGCGCCTGGCCAACCTCTACGGCACCACGGAACGCAACGTCACCCACTACCAGATGGCGGTGGAGGACAACATCCTGCACGAGCTGCTGCCCACGCTGGAGCAGACCTCGGGCTACCGCCAGCGCCAGGCCGAGATCGCCGCCTGGAACGCAAAGAGCCCCGTGCTCAAGCGCGGCATCGCCATCACGCCAGTCAAGTTCGGCATCAGCTTCACGGCCACGCTGTTCAACCAGGCGGGTGCACTGGTGCACGTGTACACCGACGGCAGCGTGCAGGTGAACCACGGCGGCACCGAGATGGGCCAGGGCCTGCACACCAAGGTGGCGCAGATCGTGGCCGACGAGCTGGGCGTTCCGCTGGCGCGCGTGCTGGTGACGGCCAGCGACACCGGCAAGGTGCCCAACGCCAGCGCCACCGCGGCCAGCAGCGGCACCGACCTGAACGGCCGCGCGGCGCAATACGCGGCGCGCCATGTGCGCGACAACCTGGCCGCATTCGTCTGCGGGCTCGATGGCTGCGGCGCGGGCGCCATCCGGTTTGCGGGCGGGCAGGTCATCTCGCCCAAGGCCGTGCGCAGCTTCGAAACGGTGGTCAAGGAGGCCTATGCCAACCGCATCCAGCTGTGGAGCGACGGCTTTTACCGCACGCCCAAGATCCACTACGACAAGGCCACGCTCACGGGCCGGCCGTTCTACTATTTCAGCTACGGCGCGGCCTGCACCGAAGTGGTGATTGACACCCTCACCGGCGAGAACCGCGTGCTGGCCGTGGACATCCTGCACGACGTGGGCCACAGCATCAACCCGGCCATCGACCTGGGCCAGATCGAGGGCGGTTTTGTGCAAGGCATGGGCTGGCTCACCACCGAGCAGCTGGTGTGGAACGACAAGGGCACCCTGGCCACCCACGCGCCCAGCACCTACAAGATCCCGGCCACGGGCGACATCCCGGCGCACTTCAAGGTTCAGCTTTGGCCCGAGGCCAACCGCGAGGACAACGTGGGCGGCAGCAAGGCCGTGGGCGAGCCGCCGTTGATGCTGGCAATCAGCGTGTACGAGGCGCTGCGCAATGCGGTGGCGGCGGGGCGCGAAGGGGATGCTGCAGCACCGGTGGTGTTGACGGCGCCGGCGACGGCGGAGAATGTGCTCAAGGCGTTGGGGCGGTTGGGAGAGTGATGTTTTTGGATGCTGGCGATAGTGGGATATGCGCTGGTAGCTATTGATTTTGTAGTGTTGGGTTGTGGGCGCTGATTGGGCCGCATGCCTTTGCTGAGGGCGGAGGCCGGGAGTCGCCCGGCATGCGAGTCCCTTTCTTTCGCGTCGCCGAAAGAAAGGAACCAAAGAAAGGGCGACCCCGCTGTCTGCGTCCCCGCCGCTGCGCGCCGGGGCAACCTGCGGTGCTCGGGTTTGGCGGGGTCTCGCTCGAACTCGCTGCGCTCAGACAATCGCGAGCCCTGATCCGCCAAACCCTGCGCTCCTCGGCGCATCCAGAGGGGCAAAGGGAGCCAAACAGCCACACGGGCCATCGCTGCGCTCGGCCCCACCTCGCGGGCGCAAGCGCCACGCGCTGCGCAACCTGGGCCTAGCGCAGCGATGGCCCGAATGGATGTCCGGCTGTTTGGCTGTTCGGCTGTCCCACCCCTGCTGGCTGCGCCTGCGGCGGGGCGGTTGTGGGGTGGCACGCGCGTCGCAGCGCGCGTGCTTCGTGAACTGACTCGCCGCAGTTGTTTGAACGGAGCGCGCCAGCGCGCAGTGAGTTCTGCGGCGCACCCCGCAACCGACATGCCGCAGGTTTGCCCCTTCGCATCGCGAAGGGGTCGCAGACTGGGGGTCGCCTTTTCTTTGGTGACTTTCTTTTGGCGAAGCAAAAGAAAGTTACTCGCACGCCGGGCGACTCCCGGCCTCCGCCCTCAGCAAAGGCATGCGGCTCAGTCAGCGCACGAAAACAAATACTACAAAATCAATAGCAACCACCGCATATCCCACTATCGCATCCAGCCCCAAACCCCTCAAACAGGCCCCAAAGCCATCCGCCCCGACGAAGTCACCGACGCATCCCTCGCATGCCGCGTTTCCACCCGATTGCGCCCCGCCCGCTTGGCGTCATAACAAGCCATGTCTGCCGCATTCAGCAACGAAGGCACGTCCTGCAAGCTGGCATCCAGCGCCACCAGGCCAATGCTTACCCCCAGCGTGAAACTGCGGCCCTGGTATGAAGGTTCCCAGGTCTGCACCGCGGCGCGCAACTGCTCGGCCAGCGCCCGCCCCCGCGCCAGGGAGCAACCGGGCAGCACCACGGCAAACTCGTCGCCGCCCAGCCGCGCTGCCCAGCCGATCTGGCGCACCTGCGACTCCAGCAGGCGTGCCACATGGCGCAGCACGTCATCGCCCGCATCGTGGCCGGCCACATCGTTCACCACGGTGAAATGGTCCAAGTCGAGAAACAGCATCACGCCATCGCCCTCAGTTTCCGCGGCATCCATGGCCGCCAAGGCCGATGTATGTGCCCGCGACGACCGTTCGGCCAGCAGCACGGCCATGCGCTGGACAAACGCTTCGCGGTTGCACAGTTGCGTCAGCGGATCGTGGGTAGCGCCCCAGTCCTGCTGCTGCTGCGCCTCGCGCGCGGCCGTCATGTCCTCCAGAATCCAGACGGTGCCACCCTCGATATCGTGTGCCTGTATCCCCCGACCCTGCACCCGTGCCCAGACGGGGCTGCCATCCTTGTGCATGAAACACACGTCCCCGTCAAACGCCCCATGGGCCACGAATTCGGCCTGCACCCTTGCGCCTAGCCGGGCGTAATCTTCATCCGATGCATAAAGAATGCGCGCCGGGCGGCCCTGCAGCTCCCTGGCGCCATAGCCGAGCATCTGGCAGGCCTGCCGCCCCACCACTTCCAGAAGGCCCTGGCGGGTGATCACGATACCCACCGAGGCGTTGTCCAGGATGGCCTGGAACTGCCCCTCCAGCTGGGCGCGCTGTGCTGCACCTGCCCTTCAAACACCTGCACCAGCACCCCCACCTCGCCCGTGGCCCGGGGCCACACGATGGAGTCGGTGCGCCCCCCCTGTGCCAGCTGCAGTGCACTCTGGCACAACCGGGCCAGCGGCTGCGCCATCCACAGCGTGAACACCGCCAGCAGGGCCATGCTGGCGCCCATCACCGCGGCGGCCAGCCACCAGACCTTGCGCTGCGCACCTTCCAGCGGTGCCAGCATGGCGCTGGAATCCGTCACGCGCGCCACCAGCCACTGCGGCAGAGGCATTCCGGCCATGCTCACAATGTGCGCCGGCTGCACCACGGTGGTGCCCCGCCCTGCCACAGGCTGCGCCTGCTGCAGCCATTGGGCATAGACCGGCCCCAGCCCCGGCTCATCGCGCACGCTCCCCAGAATGCGCTGCGCATCGGGGTGCGCGAGGATGGTGCCATCGCGGGTAAAGACAATCAGGCGCGAATCGTCCCGCGCCGGCGAGGTCATGGAAGGAGGCAGCAACCCTTGCGAATGCAGTTTCAGCGCCCCCGCCACCACCCCCAGAACCGGCCCCTCCTCGCGGCGCAGCGGCATGGTGAACACGACGCGTGCGCCGGTGGTGCGCGCCCCCACCAGTTCGGACACCAGGGGTTTGCCATCGCTGAGCGTGCGCCGCAGGGCATCGCGTTCGGCGGGGTCGAGGTTGGCCGCATCCTCCAGCCGCCCCGAATGCAGGTTGACACGCAACTCACCGTCCTGGCGGGCCACCTGCATGGAATCGAAGAATTGCACGGCTGGCAGGCCCTGCTGCAACAGCCAATGCAGCGATGACGGCGAACTGAGCATCTGCGGCGTGATGCCCTCGGCCACGGTGCGCAGCACTTTCTGGCTTTGCTCGATCTTGCTGGCCAGCAGCCGCGCCATCACCTCGACTTCTTCCGTCTGCTGGTCCACCAGGCGGCGGACGGCTTCGCGCTCCGAAGCACGCGAGGCCAGCCATGCCGACAGCCCCCCCGACACGGCCACGGCCAGCAGGGCTGCCAGCATCAGGCGCAGCACCAGCGGCCCGGGCAGCAACCAGCCGGGCGCATCCATTTGTGCCTGGGCGCGCTCCAAGGGCGTCATGGGCACCCCGCAGGCGATAGGCCCAGGACAGAAAGATCGTGATGGGGCAACATACAAGCAGGCTTTGCCAGAGAGTTCTCTGGCCAATATACGCAGCCCGCCGCCCCCCGCGCTTGGGTGGAACCCTCGCTTCAACCCAAGGAAAAACCCTGAGCCCGAGGGCCGGCCAGCCCGTCAGCAACCTGCCACGGACTGCAGCGCGTGCGGCTGCGGCAGATTGAGCACGTTGCCGGTGCCGGCGATCAGCCCGTGCTCGCGCAGGTGGCGCAGCACCCGCGAGAACGTTTCGGGCGCAATGCCCAGCTGCGCGGCAATCAGGCGCTTGCGCTGGTGCAGCGTGACGCTCATGGCGCCGCTGTGGTCAGGCTGTGCATGGTTGAGCAGCCACTGGGCGCAGCGTGCCTCGGCGTCCTGGGCCAGTCGGCTCACCGCCAGTTCGGACTGCGCCCGATACCCGGTGGCCAGGTCCCGCAGCAGCCCCTGCGCCACGGCAGGCAGCGATGCGCACCCGCGCCGGAACTCTTCGATGGGCAGGCGGCGCACCTGCACGCGCGTCTCCGCCACCATGTCCACCGGAAAAGGCCGTTCCAGCAAGGCAGAGGCCGCGTCCAGCCAGAAAGGCCCTTCCACCACACCCAGCTGGTGGCGCATGCGCCCATCTTCATAAACGCCGCGCAGCACCCGCCCGTTTTCAAGGTGCAGCACCGAAGTCAGGGTTTCGTTGCGCCGGCGAAGCACTTCGCCGGCAGCAATCACTTCGATCTGGGCGGGGAGTAAGAAGAATGTAGATGGCAACATGTGGGCCACTTTGCCGTGCGTTAGCACTGCGCGTTTTGAGGAAGATCAAAAGGAAGCCGGGGCTTCTGGGAGGCTGTGCCCGCTCTCTGCGTCCGGTCAAAAGCGCGGAAAACAACATCTGGCGCCTCTTTGGGGCATGGAACTTGCGGCAGATTGTTGAGGGCACGATCATGGAGCCCGCTGTGCACTGTCATGACGGTGTCATGCCCTCTACTGCCGGAAACACCGGCACTTTCAATCTCTGCAGGAGTTTCAATGCAAAAAAACCTGATCGCCTTGAGCGCCGCGTTGCTGTGTGCCGCCGGGGCCCATGCCCAAAGTTCTGTCCAGGTCACTGGTCTGGTGGACGTGTTTGCCGGCTCCATGAAAATGGCGGGCGATGCCAAGAGCAAGTCCGTGGTCGACAGCGGCGGCCTGACCACCTCGTGGTTTGGCATCAATGGCACCGAAGACCTGGGCGGCGGCCTGAAGGCCCATTTCAACCTGACCTCGTTCTTCCAGGCGGATACCGGCACGCAAGGCCGTTTCGCGAACGACACGTTCTTCTCGCGCGATGCCAACGTCAGCCTCTCGGGCGGCTTCGGCTCGGTGCTGCTGGGCCGCTGGATGGCGCCCAACTTCCTGCCTTCGGTGGTGGGCAACCCGCTGGGTGATTCGTTCGTCTTCTCGCCGCTGATCCTGCACAAGGATGTGCCGCTGTTCAACGGCACCGGCTGGCGTTCCATGACCCCCGCCGACACGGGCTGGAGCAACCAGATCGTGTATTCCACGCCCGACATCGGCGGCTTCAAGGCCAACCTGCAATACCAGTTTGGCGAACAGGCGGGCAAAGGCGGAAAGAACAACATCGGCGCCAATTTCTTTTACTTTGGCGGCCCGCTGACCCTGACCGGTTTCTATGAAAACGCCGACCTCAACAACCCGGTTAACACGCTGCTGGCCAATAACCAGAAATACTGGATGCTGCTGGGCGCCTACGACTTCGGCATGGTCAAGCCCTACCTGAGCTATGGCGAAAAGAAGATCGACGACACCGCCTCCACCAAGGGCAAGACCTACCAGCTGGGCGCCTCTGCGCCCCTGGGCGGTGGCAAGCTGCTCGCCGAGTGGGTCAAGACCGAGTGGTCCACCCCCGACGTGAGCCGCAAGACCTTCACGCTGGGCTATGACTACAACCTGTCCAAGCGCACCGATGTGTATGCCATGTACATGAACGACAAGATCACCAGCCAGACCAATGGCAACAGCTTCGGCCTGGGCATCCGCCACCGTTTCTGATGATCGCGCCCCCGGGGCGCAGGCAAGGCACGGCAGAGCCCTCTGCCGTGCCTTTTTTCATGCCGTGGCGGTTCAGCCGTCACCGCAAGGAATTGAGCCAACACCGTCTCAAGCGTTTGTCAATAAAGCGCCAATAGCTATAAAACCAGGAGCACCCTGAAGTCATTCACATTGGTATGGGTGGGGCCGGTGATGACCAGATCGCCCAGCGCCTCGAAGTAGCCATAGGCATCGTGGCGGTCCAGGTGGTCGGCCACCCGCAATTGCGCGGCTGCGGCGCGGGCCAGCGTGTCGGGGGTCACCAGCGCGCCCGCGTTGTCTTCGATGCCGTCGATGCCATCGGTGTCGGCCGCCAGCGCCCACACGCCATCGATGCCCTGCAGCGCTTGCGCCAGCCCCAGGCAAAATTCGCCGGCACGCCCGCCGCGACCGGGGGCTGCACCCTCGCGGCGCGGGCCCACCGTGACCGTGGTTTCGCCTCCGCTCAGGATCACGCAGGGCCGCGCAAACGGCTGGCCGCGCAGCGCCACGCCACGCGCCAGTGCCGCATGCACCCGCCCGACATCGCGGGACTCGCCTTCGATCTCGTCCGACAGGATGTAGGCCGCCAGGCCCACACCGCACGCTGCCGCTGCCGCCGCCTCCAGTGCCTGCCAGGGCGTGGCCACCAGGTGCACGGAATGCCCTGCAAACACGCCGTCCGCGGGCTTGGGTGTCTCCAGCACGCCGTTTTGCAGGGCCTGGCGCACGGGCAGCGGCACGTCGATGCGGTAGCGCGCCAGAATCTCCAGGGCGTCGGCACAGGTGGTGGCGTCCGGCACCGTGGGGCCGCTGGCGATGACGGAGGGGTCATCACCGGGCACGTCGCTGATGGTGAGCGTGACCACCCGCGCCGGCGCGCAGGCAGCGGCCAGGCGGCCGCCCTTGATGCGGGACAGGTGCTTGCGCACGCAATTCATCTCGCCAATGCTTGCACCGCTTTCCAGCAGGGCGCGGTTGATGTGCTGTTTGTCTGCCAGCGCCAGGCCATCGGCGGGCAGCGTGAGCAAGGAGGAGCCGCCACCCGAAATCAGGCACAAGACCAGGTCATCGGCCGTCAAGCCGGCGGTGAGCCCCAGCATGCGCTCTGCCGCCGCCATGCCCGCCGCATCGGGCACGGGGTGCGCGGCCTCGACCACCTCGATGCGCTGCGCCAGCCCCTGCGGCCGGGGCGGCAGGTGGCCGTAGCGCGTCACCACCAGGCCCGACAGAGGTGCGTCGGCAGGCCACAGGGCCTCCAGCGCCTGGGCCATGGACCCCCCCGCCTTGCCAGCGCCCAGCACCAGCGTGCGTCCGCGCGGCGGCGCGGGCAGCCAGGCCCGCATGCCGTGCAGTGGCTGGGCACTGCGCACGGCGGTGTGGAAGAGCGCTTGCAAAAATGCGCGCGGCTGGGAACGAAAGTCCGGCAGGCTCGCGCCCGAAACGTCAGAAGGTGCTGGCATGGCAGGCATTGTCGCCGCAGTCGCGCGCTGCGCGAAGCGGCAGCCTACGCCCGGCCCGGCCAGCCCCCTCAGTTTTGCGCGCCCGTGCTTGCGGCGCTGGCAAGCGCATCGCGCCAGCCGCCGCCCAGCGCCTTGTACAGCGCCACCTGGTTCTGCCGCTGGGCCAGCTGGGTCTGTGCCAGCGCCTGCTGCGTGGCAAACAGGGCGCGCTGGGCATCGAGCACATCGAGGTAGCTGGCCACGCCGTTGCGGTAGCGCAGATCGGCCAGGCGGAAACGGTCGGCCTCGGCGGTGGCCTGCTCCTGCTGGGCCCGCACCTGCTCGCCCAGGGTGGCGCGACCCGCCAGGGCGTCGGCCACTTCACGGAACGCGCTCTGAATGGCCTTGTCGTACTGTGCCACTGCAATCTCGCGCCCGGCACGGGCCGAGTCGAGCCCGGCCTGGTTGCGCCCGGCATCAAAAATGGGCAGCACGGCCTGAGGGGCCAGCGTCCAGCCCCACGAGCCGCTCTTGAACAGGCCTGACAGCGCATTGCTGGCGGTGCCTGCGCTGGCCGTGAGGGCGATGCGCGGAAAGAACGCGGCCCGCGCCGCACCGATGTTGGCGTTGGCCGCGATCAGCTGCTGCTCGGCCTGGCGGATGTCGGGGCGGCGTTCCAGCAGATCGGACGGCATGCCTTCGGGCACGTCGCGCAGGGCCACGGCGCGCTCATCGCCCTGCGGCGTGGGCAGCAGCCGCTCGGGCAGGGCCTGCCCCACCAGCAGCGTGAGCGCGTTCACATCGAGCGCGCGCAGGCGTTGCTGCTGGGCCAGGGTGGAACGCGCGGCAGCCGTCAGGGATTCGGCCTGCCGCAGGTCCAGGGCCGAGGTCACGCCCTGGTCAAAGCGCAAGCGGTTGAGCCGCAAGGAGTCGTCCCGGGTGGCCAGGGTGCGCTGCGTCAGGGCCAGCAGTTCTTCGTTGGTCTGCAGGCTCAGCCAGGTGCTGACCACCGAGGCGACCAGACTGGTCTGCACCGCACTGCGCGCCTCCTGCGTGGCCAGGAACTGCGCCAGGGCCGCTTCCTTCAGGCTGGCCACGCGGCCAAAGAAGTCGATTTCCCAGGATGCCATGGCCAGGCCGGCGGTGTAGGTGCTGCTGATCCTGCCGCTGCCATCGGTGGCCGGCTGGCGGTTGCCCGTGGCGGCGGCGTTGATGGTGGGCAACTGGTCGGCCCGGCGGATCTGGTACTGGGCGCGGGCCTGCTCGATGGAGAGCATCGCCACGCGCAGGTCGCGGTTGTTTTGCAGCGCCAGCGCCACCAGCTCGCGCAGGCGCGCGTCACCCACGAAGTCCTGCCAGGGCAGATCGGCCGCCGCGGTGGCGCCTGTGGCGGCTGCGGCGGCCGTGGTGCCTTGTGCGGCGCCCACGGCGGGCCATTGCGCCGCCACGGGGGCCGCGGGCCGCTCGTAGGTGGGCATCATGGAGCAGCCGGCCAGCAGCGCCGCGGCGGCAAGCACCGTGGCAGCAGGCAGGCGGGCCGCACAAGCGCCGGCAGTCCGGCGGGGCGTGAAAACATTAAGCATGGGAGTCCCCTGTGCCAGCCTGGTGGGAATGCTGGGCATCAAATTGCCGCTGGCGCTGGCTGCCCTTGAACAGGCTGCGCACCACCACGAAGAAGATCGGCACGAAAAACACGGCCAGGAAGGTGCCCACCACCATGCCGGAGATCACGCCCGTGCCAATGGCGCGCTGGCTCGCCGAGCTGGCGCCCGAGGCGATGGCCAGTGGCACCACGCCCAGGATGAAGGCCAGCGAGGTCATGACGATCGGGCGAAAGCGCAGATGGGCCGCGGCCAGCGCCGACTCGATGACGCCCTTGCCCTGCGCCTGCAGGTCTTTCGCGAACTCGATGATCAGAATGGCGTTCTTGGCCGACAGGCCGATGATGGTGATCAGCCCCACCTGGAAGTACACGTCATTGGTCATGCCCCGCAGGCTGATGCCCAGCAGCACGCCCAGCACCCCCAGCGGAACCACCAGAATCACCGACAGCGGAATCGACCAGCTCTCGTACAGCGCCGCCAGGCACAGGAACACCGCCAGGATGGCAAAACCGTACAGCACGATGGCCTGCGAGCCGGCGAGCTTTTCTTCGCGCGACTGCCCCGTCCATTCAAAGCCGAAGCCGGCCGGCAGCTGTGCGGCCATGCGCTCCATCTCGGCCATGGCCTCGCCGGTGCTGTAGCCAGGGGCCGCGCCACCGGCAATGCGCATGGCGGGGTAGCCGTTGTAGCGCACGGTCTGCATGGCACCGCTGACCCAGCGTGTGGTGGCAAACGATGACAGCGGCACGGCCTTGCCCTGGCTGTTCAGTGCCGTGAGCTGGAGGATGTCCTCGGGCTGCATGCGGGCCTCGGCCTCGGCCTGCACCACCACCCGCTGCAGACGCCCGGCGTTCGGGAAGTCGTTGATGTAGGCCGAGCCCAGAGCGGTAGAAATGGCATTGTTGATGGCGGCAAAGCCCACGCCCTGGGCGCTGGCCTTGTCACGGTCGATGTCCACCTGCAGTTGCGGCGCGTCTTCCAGGCCGTCGGGTCGCACGCCCGCGAGCACCTTGCTCTTGGAGGCCATGCCCAGCATCTGGTTGCGGGCCGCCACCAGCGCATCATGGCCGTTGCTGCCGCGGTCCTGCAGGCGGAAGGTGAAGCCTGAACTCACGCCCAGCTCGGGAATGGGCGGCGGGCTCAGCGCAAAGATGAACGCATCGCGCACGCCCGACAGCGCACCCATGGCACGCCCTGCAATGGCTTCGGCCGTGTGCGCGGCACCGGTGCGCTCGGACCAGTCCTTGAGCGTCACGAACGAAAGACCGGCGTTCTGCCCCTGGCCGGAGAAGCTGAAGCCCAGCACGGCGACGATGTTCCTGACTTCCGGCTGCTGCAGCATGAAGCCCTCGACCTTTTCCACCACGGCCTGGGTGCGCTCGAGCGTGGCGCCAGGCGGCAGCTGGATGTTGACCAGCAGGTTGCCCTGGTCTTCGTTGGGCAGGAACGAGGTGGGCAGGCGCATGTACAGCACGCCCACGGCGGCGATCAACGCCACATAGATGACCATCATGCGGCCGCCGCGGCGCAGCAGCTTGGCCACCCAGCCTTCATAGCCCTTGGCACCGCGGGCGAAGCTGCGGTTGAACCACCCGAAAAAGCCCGTCTTCGAGTGCCCATGCCCGGCCTCGACCGGCTTGAGCAGCGTGGCGCACAGCGCGGGCGTGAGCGACAGCGCCATGAAGGCAGAAAAGGCGATGGACACCGCCATCACCGCCGAGAACTGGCGGTAGATGTTGCCCACCGAGCCGGCAAAGAAGGCCAGCGGCAAAAACACCGAGATCAGCACCACGGTGATACCGATGATGGCGCCCGAGATCTGGCCCATGGCCTTGCGCGTGGCCTCCAGCGGCGGCAGGCCTTCCTCGTTCATGATGCGTTCGACGTTTTCCACCACCACGATGGCGTCGTCCACCACGATGCCGATCACCAGCACCATGCCGAACATGGTCAGCACGTTGATCGAAAAACCCATGGCCAGCAATGCACCGAAAGTGCCCAGCAGTGCCACCGGCACCACGATGGTCGGGATGACGGTATAGCGGAAGTTCTGCAGGAACAGGAACATCACCAGAAACACCAGCGCGATGGCTTCCAGCAGGGTCTGAGCCACCTGCTTGATGGAAATCTTGACGAAGTCGGAGCTGTCGTAAGGGATGGTCCAGCTCACGCCCGGCGGAAAGTATTTTTCCAGCTCGGCCATGCGGGTCTTGACCGCCGTGGCTGCGGCCAGCGCATTGCCCGAAGGCGACAACTGCAGTCCCATGCCGGTGGCCGGCTTGCCGTTCAGGCGCGCAGTGGTGGCATACGACTGGGCACCGAGCTCGATGCGCGCCACATCCTTGAGGCGCACCGTGGAACCGTCGGCATTGGCGCGCAGCACGATGTCGCCAAACTCCTTCGTCGAGCTGATCTGCCCCGGCACCACCACGGTGGCCGAGATGCTCTGGCCGCTCAGGTTGGGCAATTCGCCCAGGCTGCCGGCCGAGACCTGTGCGTTCTGCGCCTGGATGGCGCTGGCCACATCGGCGGCCGACAGGTTGTAGCCTTGCAGCTTGGCCGGATCGACCCAGACGCGCATGGCGCGCTCGGCACCGAACAGCTGCACCTGGCCGATGCCGGGCACGCGCTGCAGTTCCGGCACCACGTTGCGTGCGGCGTAATCACTCAGTGCATTGACGTCGAACTTGGGGTCCGACGAAGACAGCATGGTGAACAGCAGGAAGTTGCTGCGCGACTTGTCCACGCGCACGCCCTGCTGGGTCACCACGGCAGGCAACCGCGGCGTGGCGCGCGACAGGCGGTTTTGCACCTCGACCTGGGCCAGATCGGGATTCGTGCCCGGCTCGAAGCTCAGCGTCAGGGTGCCGGTGCCGTTGGCCTGGCTCACCGCTTCCATATAAGCGAGGCCGGGCGCGCCATTCATTTCGCGCTCGATCACGGCCAACACGCTGTCTTCCAGCGTCTGTGCCGAAGCGCCCGGATAGGCGGCGGTGACCACGATGCTCGGAGGCGCCACGGAGGGATACTGC
Organism: Acidovorax sp. GW823-FHT02H02; assembly: GCF_058797075.1. Lineage (NCBI taxonomy): Bacteria > Pseudomonadati > Pseudomonadota > Betaproteobacteria > Burkholderiales > Comamonadaceae > Acidovorax > Acidovorax sp. GW823-FHT02H02. The sequence continues at coordinate 96,703 of NZ_JBXAJH010000011.1, forward strand.
GACACCGGCAGCCGGGTGATCGACACGGCGCCCAGCACCATGATGAACAGGGCAATCACCCACGCAAAGATGGGACGGTCAATAAAGAACTTGGCCATGGGGATGGCTCCTTATTTCTGGCCGGCGCTGGCGGCCGCAGCGGGAGCGCTGGCAGTCACAGCGGGGGCGCTAGCCGCTGACGCAGCCGCCGGAGCAGCGGCGCTGCCAGGGGCCTGCCACGGCACCGCCTTCACCGGCGTGCCAGGCGGCATCATCTGCAGCTTCTGGAAGCCATCGACCATGACCTGCTCGCCTTCTTTCAGGCCTTCGAGCACGATCCACTGGTTGTTGCGCGCGGCACCCACCTTCACCGTGCGCTGGCTGGGCTTGCCGTCGGCGCCCACCACCGTGATGCGGTCGCCCTGCTGGGTGCGCGTCACGGCCTGTTGCGGCAGCGTGATGGCGTTGGCCACCTCGGCCTGCTCCAGCCGCACGCGCACATACAGGCCCGGCAGCAAATCGCCCTGGGGGTTGGGCACCTCGGCGCGCAGCGTGATCTGGCCCGTGCTGGCGTCCACCGTCAGGTCCGAAAACAGCAGCTTGCCGGGGCGCGAGTACTCGCTGCCATCTTCCAGCACCACGCGCACGCTGGCCGCATCGCTGCCCCCGGCGCGCTGAAGCTGGCCGTCGGCCATGGCGCGGCGCAGCTTCATCACCTCGCCTGCCGACTGGGTGAAATTGACATACACCGGATCGATCTGCTGGATCACGGCCAGTTGCGTGGCCTCGCCTTGCCCCACCAGCGCGCCTTCGGTGACCAGGGCGCGGCCGATGCGGCCCGAAATCGGCGCCGTGACGCTGGCGTAATTCAGGTTGATGCGCCCCGTCTGCACCGCGGCCTTGCCGGCGGCGACATCGGCCTCGGCCTGCTTGTGCGCGGCCACGGCGTTGGCGTATTCCTGCTGGCTGACCGCGTTGGCGGCCAGCAGCGGCTTGTAGCGCTCTGCCAGCGCGGCGGCCTGGGTCAGGTTGGCCTGGGCCCGTGCCAGCGTGGCCTCGGCACTTTGCAGGGCTGCCGCGTAGGGGGCGGGGTCAATTGCAAAAAGTGGCTGACCGGCCTTCACGTCACTGCCTTCACGGAACAGCCGCTTTTGCAGAATGCCGGCCGCCCGGGCCCGCACCTGGGCCACGCGCGAGGCTTCCAGGCGCCCGGGCAGTTCGGTGACCAGGCCCACATTGCCCGGCGTTGCCACGACCACACCCACTTCGGGTGCTGGCATGCCGCCACCGGCCGCTGCCGCTGGCGCCTCGGACTTGCCACAGGCTGCCAACAGCAATACAACGGACAGGCCACCCGCCGCAACGCCCAGGCGCACCAGCGCAGGGGACGAAGCAGAGGCAACAACGGGGGCAGTCTTGACATGGCGCAAGGCAGACATGGTGTTCCTTGGAGAAAAAGGCGCGGTGAATCCGCAGATGGAGTCAGTCTAGTGTGGCTCGGCGTTCAGCGCACAGGACCGCAGCACGGTAACGAAGTGCTGCATTAAAACATACATACATTCAAGAATGTATGTATAGTGGCAAAAGCACCCCTACCAGTGAAAGGTATTCCATGGCCCGCCGCACCAAGGCAGACGCACAGACCACGCGCAACAACCTGCTCGATGCTGCGGAACAATTGTTTCAATCGCGTGGCGTTTCACACACCTCCCTCAATGACATTGCGGTGGCGGCAGGTACCACGCGGGGAGCGATCTATTGGCATTTCAAGGACAAGGCCGACCTGTTCAACGCCATGATGGAGCGCGTGACCCTGCCGCTGGAGCAGACCCTGGTGGCGGCCTATGTGGAGCAATCGCCCCACCCCGTGGCCGAGATCCGCAGCGCCATGCTGGATGCGCTGCACCTGATCGCCACCGACGCGCAGACACAGCGCGTGCTGCAAATCGCCACCCACCAGGTTGAATACACCGCCGACATGGGTGCCGTGCTGGAGCGCCATCTGAGCGTGCACGACGGCTGCGTGGCGCGCAACCATGTCGCGCTGCAAAGGGCCTTCGCCGCCCGCAGCCAGCCCCCGCCGGTGCCGCTGGACTGCGCGGCCCGGGGCCTGCAGGTGCTGATCGAGGGGCTGGTGCACCAGTGGCTGCTCAACCCCGCCGCGTTTGACCTGCAGGCCAACGGCCGGGCTGCGCTGGACGTCTACCTGACGGGTCTGGGCCTGCAGACCAGCACCCCCACCTGATCACTGCGCGGGGGCACCCGCCGCGTACCAGCGCCCGATCAGTGCGCGTTCAGCGTCGGTCATCTGCGTGGCATTGTTCATGGGCATGAGCTTTTGCACCACCACCTGCTGGTAAATGGCCTGGGCGTGCTGCTTCGCGCTGCCCGGCGAATCCAGGCGCAGGTTCTTCATCTGCACCTGGGCGCCATGGCACTGGGTGCAGCGCTGCTCCAGCACCGTTTGCACGGATATATAGCCATTTTGGCCTCCAGAGATTATTCCACCCGCGCCAGAAGCTTCTGCCACAGGAGCAACACCGGCTGCCGGGCGCATCCACACGATAGCGCCCACGATCACGGCCACGCCCACCAGCGCATACGGCAGCGGATTGCCGCTCTTGCCCAGCTTGTAGCCATGGCGCATCACGAAGAACTGGCGGATGGCCGCGCCTGCCAACATCATGAGGATGAGCACCAGCCAGTTCTGCGGATGGCTCCAGGTAAAGCTGTAGTGGTTGCTCAGCATGGCGAACAGCACCGGCAGCGTGAAGTAGGTGTTGTGCACGCTGCGCTGCTTGCCGCGCTTGCCGTGGATGGGGTCCACCGGCTGGCCGGCCTTGATCTGGGCCACCACCGTGCGCTGGCCGGGGATGATCCAGAAGAACACGTTGGCACTCATGGCGGTGGCGAGCATGGCGCCCACCAGCAAAAAGGCGGCACGCCCGGCAAACCAGTCGCAGGCCAGCCAGGAGGCCACGCACACCAACACGAACACCAAGGCGCCCACGATGGCGTCGCCGTTCTTCTTCTGGCCAAAGATGCGGCAGATGGCGTCGTACAGCAGCCAGAACACCACGAAGAACGCCAGCGCCACCACGATGGCCGTGGCGGGCGCCCAGTCCATGCGCGACTTGTCGATGAGGTAGGTGCTGGCGCTGTAGAGGTAGGACATGGTGAACAGCGCAAACCCGCTCATCCAGGTGCTGTAGCTCTCCCAGAAGAACCAGTGCAGGTGGCTGGGCAACCGGGGCGGCGACACCGCGAACTTGACCGGGTGGTAGAAGCCGCCACCGTGCACGGCCCACAGCTCGCCGCTGACTCCCTGCTTTTTCAGCCCATCGTCCTCGGGCGGCGTGAGGCTGCTGTCCAGAAAGACGAAGTAGAACGACGAACCGATCCAGGCAATGGCGGTAATGACATGGACCCAGCGCAGCAACAGGTTGGCCCAGTCGAGAAGATAGCTTTCCATGTCTCAACCCTGGCAGCGCCGGCGCGCTGCGTTGCAAACCTGCTCACCACTGCGGGCGCTCTGAGCAGACAAAAGGGGCCGCGCACCGTGGCAGACATCTGCCGGGGCACCGCTGCGACCCAGACACCTTGCGGTTCGGCACAAAGTGTAAGCAGGAATTTTTCCCGGCTGCGCCCAAACCCGCTTCATCGACCGCTGGAATGGCGCCTGAAAGCTGTTCGCGCCCCCTGCAAGGTCTGCAGCAGCTGCGCGGCCACGGCCACCGCAATCACCTCGGGCTCCTTGCCCACGATGCCCGGCACCCCGATGGGGCAAGCCACCTGCGCCAGCTCCTGCGGCGTGAAGCCCCGCCCGTGCAGCCGGCTCGCAAACGTGGCCCATTTGGTCTGGCTGCCGATCAGCCCGATGAAGGGCAGATCACCCTGGGTGCGCTGGCGCTGCAGGCACGCCGCCACCACGTCCAGGTCTTCGGCATGGCTGAAGCTCATGACCAGCACGCGGCTGCCCGCTGCCAGACGCGGCACCGCCAGATGCACCGGCTCGGAATGCTCGCACACCACATCGCCCGGCGGATGGGCAGGAAAGACACCATCGCGGCTGTCGATCCAGGTCAGCGCAAACGGCAGCGGCGCCAGCACACGCGCCAGCGCATGGCCCACATGCCCGCCGCCAAACAGGGCCACCGGGTGGCGCACGCCCGCCAGGCGCTGCTGCAGGCCTGCCCCATCCTGCGCCCCCACCAACGCAAATCGCAGGTGCATCACGCCGCCACAGCACTGACCGAGGGCAGGCCCCAGTGCGTAACGCAGCTGCGGCGCCCCCAGCCCCCCGCGCAGCCTGCGCCGGGCCTCGGCAATGGCCTGGTGCTCGATATGCCCGCCACCGACCGTGCCCACCAGCTTGTCTTCAAAAACCGACATCCACGCCCCCACTTCCCGCGGGGTAGAGCCTTGTGTAGACTCCACGGTCACCAAACAGGCCGGGGCAGCCTTCAGGCCCTCCAGCAGCAACAGCAGATCAGCCACGGCAAACTTCCCACAGGTTCATTGCACTCCCATGCACAGCGCGCATGCATCGTGCCCACCAGCATAGCGACAACACCATGCCCCCCACCTCGCTCCAACGCTCTTCCCGAACGGGTCGTCACTGGCTCCTGGCCGGCCTTATGGCGGCCGTTGGCGCCATCCTTGCCGCCTGCAAGTCCACCCCTGTCAACGTGCCCCCGCCTCCCGAAAGCCGCTTGCCCAGCGACGATGCTGCGGCGCATTCACTGGGCAAATCGGTAACACCCGGCCCCTCAGCGGCCAGCACCGCGCGGGCCTATCGCCGCGATGCGGCAACCCACCTCTACAACCAGAACAACCAGCGGGTTTTCAAGGGCAAGCTCCCGCCCCTGCTGTACGCCATTGGGGTGCTGGAAGTGGACATCGACCGCAGCGGCCGCATCACCAAATTGCACTGGATGCGCGCCCCGCGCCATGCCCCCGAAGTGGTGGCCGAGATCGAGCGCACCGTGCGTGCCGCCGCACCGTTCCCGGTACCCGCCCGCATGGGCCGCGTCACCTATACCGACACCTGGCTGTGGGACAAGAGCGGGCATTTCCAGCTGGATACCCTGACCGAAGGTCAGCTTTAAGGACAGCGCTACGCGCCTTCCGTGGGGCGTGCCAGCTTCGGCGGATAGTTTCCCATTCCACCGCACAGTCATACCCTCATCACGACCCCCGGTAGGTCGAATAGCTCCAGGGGCTTACCAGCAACGGCACGTGGTAATGCTGGTCGGCATGGGCGATACCGAAGTCCAGGTTCACCTGGTTCAAGAAATTGGGTTCGGGCAGTGCCACGCCCCGGGCCTTGAAGTACCCCGCCACGTCAAAACGCAGCCGGTAGGTGCCAGCGCGCAGGCTGGCGTTGTCCAACAGCGGCGCATCGGTGCGGCCATCGTGGTTGAGCACCAGCCGCCGGATCAGCGTGGCCTCGTCACCCCGGGTGGAAAACAGCGACACCTCCATGCCGGCCGCGGGGCAGCCATGCATGGTGTCCAGAACGTGGGTGCTCAAGCCCATGGGGAAATCTCCTGAAGGTGGGAAGCCGGCACGGGATACCACAGCCGGCGCCCAAAGTGTAGGCACTGCGGGTCGCGCCGCTTCGCATAGGGCCCATGGAATTTTCGCCGACCAGCCCCAGCGCCAAGGCATGGATGCCTGCCGGCGCAGCCCACTGCTTCAACCCGACGCCCGGCTGGCCGGTGATTTGCTTGCCTCGGGACACGGGTATCCCGCCCGCCATTCGGCGGCGATACTGCCAGGCAACGCATGATTTCCCAGCCCTTTGCCCCCGTCCATGATCTACGACTCCACCCAGCCTTACCCGCGTGACCTGATCGGCTACGGCAAGAACCCGCCCCACCCGCGTTGGCCCGGCGGCGCCCGCATTGCGGTGCAGTTTGTGCTGAACTACGAGGAAGGCGGCGAGAACGCCGTGCTGCACGGCGATGCGGGCAGCGAGCAGTTCCTGTCGGAAATGTTCAACCCCGCCAGCTACCCCGAGCGGCACATGAGCATGGAAGGCATCTACGAATACGGTTCGCGTGCCGGGGTGTGGCGCATCCTGCGCGCGTTTGAAAAGCGCAAGCTGCCGCTCACGGTGTTCGGCGTATCGACGGCGCTGCAGCGCCACCCCGGGCTCACGGCCGCTTTCGTGGAGCTGGGCCACGAGATCGCCTGCCATGGCCTCAAGTGGATCCACTACCAGCACATGCCCGAGGAAATCGAGCGCGCTCACATGCAGCAGGCCATGGAAATCATCGAACGCCTGACTGGAGAGCGGGCCCTGGGCTGGTACACCGGCCGCGACAGCCCCAACACCCGCCGCCTGGTGGCCGACCATGGCGGCTTTGCCTACGACAGCGACTACTACGGCGACGACCTGCCCTTCTGGATGAAGGTGCGGCGCACCGACGGCACGGCGGTGCCCCAGCTCATCGTGCCCTACACGCTGGATTGCAACGACATGCGCTTTGCCCTGCCCCAGGGCTACTCGCACGCCGACCCGTTTTTCCAGTACCTCAGGGACACATTCGATGCCCTGTATGCCGAGGGCGACCCGGCCGGCGACGACGCCCCCAAGATGATGAGCGTCGGCATGCACTGCCGCCTGCTGGGCCGCCCCGGGCGCATCACGGCGCTGCAGCGTTTTCTGGACCACATCGCGCAGCACGACAAGGTGTGGGTGGCCCGGCGCATCGACATTGCGCGCCACTGGGCGCAGCACCACCCAGCGCCTGCGCCATGAACCCAATTGACATCCAGCGCTTACCTCATAAGCGAAAGCAGATCACTTTGTAAAAGCCAACACCATGCCCCTGACTCTGGAACAACTCAACACCGCCAGCACGGCTGATGCCCTGCAGTGGCTGAACGGACTGTACGAACACTCGCCCTGGATTGCCGAGCAGGCGCTGGCGCGGCGGCCTTTTCGCTCGCTGGCCCACCTGAAGCACGCCATGGCGCAAGCCGTGCGCACCGCCCATGCTGACGCGCAGCTGGAACTGATCCGTGCCCACCCCGAACTCGCAGGCAAGGCCATGGTGGCCCAAAGCCTCACGGCAGAATCCACCCACGAGCAGAGCAAGGCGGGCCTGACGCAGTGCACGCCCGAGGAGTTGGAGCGCATCCAGCAGCTCAATGCCGCGTACAACGCGCGCTTCGGCTTCCCCTTCATCCTGGCCGTGCGCGGGCCGCGCGGCACGGGCCTGGCCCAGCGCGAGATCATCGACACCTTTGCCCGGCGGCTCGATAACCACCCCGAGTTCGAGCGGGCCGAGGCCCTGCGCAACATCCACCGCATTGCCGAGATCCGCCTGAACGACAAGTTCGGCGCCGAGCCCCTGCTGGGCGGCGACGTGTGGGACTGGCAAGAGCAACTGGCCGAACACTCCGACCCCGGCTTTGCCGAAAAGGGCCAGCTCACCGTCACCTACCTCACCGACGCGCACCGCGCCTGCGCGCAGCGCATCGGCCAATGGATGCGCGCGTGCGGCTTTGACAGCGTGGAGACCGATGCCGTGGGCAATGTAGTGGGCCGCTACCACGGCGCGCAGCCCGCAGCCAAGTACCTCCTGACCGGATCGCACTACGACACGGTGCGCAACGGCGGCAAGTACGACGGGCGCCTGGGCATCTTTGTGCCCATGGCCTGCGTGCGCGAACTGCACCGCGCGGGCCGGCGCCTGCCGTTTGGCATCGAGGTGGTGGCGTTTGCGGAGGAAGAAGGCCAGCGCTACAAGGCCACCTTCCTCGGCTCGGGTGCGCTCATCGGGCACTTCAACCCCGCCTGGCTGGACCAGAAGGATGCCGACGGCATCACCATGCGCGAGGCCATGCAGCATGCAGGCCTGTGCATCGACGACATAGCACAGCTCCAGCGCGACCCGGCGCAGTACCTGGGCTTCATCGAAGTGCACATCGAGCAGGGTCCCGTGCTCAACGGGCTGGACCTGCCCCTGGGCGTGGTCACCTCCATCAACGGCGGTGTGCGCTTTGTGGCCGAGATGATCGGCACCGCCAGCCACGCTGGCACCACCCCCATGGACAGCCGCCGCGACGCCGCCGTGGCCGTGGCCGAACTGGCGCTGTATGTGGAGCAGCGCGCCGCGCAGGATGGCGACGCGGTGGGCACCATCGGCCTGCTGAATGTGCCCGGAGGCTCCATCAACGTGGTGCCGGGGCGCTGCAGCTTTTCACTGGACTTGCGCGCCCCTACCGACGCCCAGCGTGACGCCCTGGTGCGCGACGTGCTCGATGCGCTGGCGCGCATTGCCCAGCGGCGCGGCCTGCGCTACACGCTGGAAGAATCCATGCGCGCCGCCGCAGCGCCCAGCGCCCCTGCCCTGCAGCACCACTGGGAACGCGCCGTGGATGCCTTGGGACTGCCCGTCTTCCGCATGCCCAGCGGCGCCGGGCATGACGCCATGAAACTGCATGAAATCATGCCGCAGGCCATGCTGTTCGTGCGCGGGCAAAACTCCGGCATCAGCCACAACCCGCTCGAATCCACCACCCACAACGACATGCAGCTGGCCGTGGAGGCCTTCACCCAGGTGCTGCACCAGCTTGCCGAGGAACACCAGCCATGACCACCGACTACACCGCGCTCGACGCCTGGATCGACCAGCACTTCGACGAGGAAGTGCGCTTTTTGCAGGCCCTGGTGCGCGTGCCCACCGACACCCCGCCGGGCAACAACGCGCCGCATGCCGAGCGCACGGCCGAGCTGCTCAAAGACTTTGGCTACGAGGCTGAAAAGCACGCCGTACCCGCTGCCGATGTGCTGGCCTACGGCATGGAGTCCATCACCAACCTGATCGTGCGCCGGCCCTACGGCGCACCCGGTTCGGGCAGGACCATTGCCCTGAACGCCCATGGCGACGTGGTGCCTCCCGGCGAAGGCTGGACACACGACCCCTATGGCGCCGAGATCGTGGACGGCAAGATGTACGGCCGCGCCACCGCCGTGAGCAAAAGCGACTTTGCCAGTTTCACCTTTGCCGTGCGCGCGCTCGAAGCCATGGCCAGGCCCACGAAAGGCGCAGTAGAGCTGCACTTCACCTACGACGAAGAGTTTGGCGGCGAACTCGGCCCCGGCTGGCTGCTCAAGCATGGCCTCACCAAGCCCGACCTGCTGATCGCCGCAGGCTTCAGCTACGAGGTAGTGACCGCCCACAACGGCTGCCTGCAGATGGAAGTGACCGTGCACGGCAAGATGGCCCACGCCGCCGTGCCCCACACCGGCGTGGACGCCCTGCAGGGCGCGGTGCACATCCTGAACGCGCTGTATGCGCAAAACGATGCGTACAAGAAGGTCACCTCCAACGTCGCGGGCATCCAGCACCCTTACCTCAACGTGGGCCGCATCGAAGGCGGCACCAACACCAACGTGGTGCCCGGCAAGGTCACGTTCAGGCTCGACCGCCGCATGGTCCCCGAAGAAAACCCGGTGGAGGTGGAAGCCACGATCCGCCGCGTGATCGAGCAAGCTGCGGCCGAGCGCGCCGGCATCAGCGTGGACATCAAGCGCCTGCTGCTGGCCAATGCGATGACGCCGCTGGCGGGCAATGCCCCATTGGTACAGGCCATCCAAAAGCACGCCCAGGCCGTGCTAGGCGAACCAGTACCCGCCGTGGGCACGCCGCTTTACACCGATGTGCGCCTGTATGGGGAGCGCGGCATTCCGGGCGTGATCTATGGCGCCGGCCCGCGCACCGTGCTCGAATCGCATGCCAAGCGGGCCGACGAGCGGCTGGATCTGGACGACCTGCGCCGCGCCACCCAGGTGATTGCCCGGGCACTGAGCGACCTGCTTACCTGAGCGCTGCGGCAGCGTTCACGCACGCCCAAAGCAATCCTCGGCTGTCAGGATTCATTCAGCCAGAACCGTAACCCGGTTATCCTGTCAGCCAGCTCCATCCCGGGGACATTCCAGTGCCCTGCACCGACCCGGTCGCGACACCTGCGCGACTGTGTGCTCGCCCACCTGGCCGCCGCGCACCCGCGTTCGGCAGGGTGGCGACAGATGCAGGAAAGGAAGGTCCGGCCCATCTGCGCACGGCGGCGCATCCTTTCGCCTGCGCACGAACCGACACATGGGTCCCGTGCCCCCCGGGTGCGCTGGTTTTGCATTCCGCCGACGATTTCCAGGATTTCCGCATGACACAGAACATTTCCGCCGCCGAACAGGCTTTGCGCGACGCTGCGCGCGAATACCACCGCAACCCCACGCGGGGCAAGATTTCGGTCACCCCTACCAAGCCCTTGTCCAACCAGCGCGACCTGTCGCTGGCCTACTCGCCCGGCGTGGCCTACCCCTGCCTCGATATCCAGGCCGACCCCAGCAAGGCCTTCGACTACACCTCGCGCGGCAACCTGGTGGGCGTGATCACCAACGGCACGGCCGTGCTGGGCCTCGGCGACATCGGCCCGCTGGCCGGCAAGCCGGTGATGGAGGGCAAGGGCTGCCTGTTCAAGAAGTTTGCGGGCGTGGACGTGTTCGACATCGAACTGGCCGAGCGCGACCCCGACAAGCTCATCGACATCATTGCCGCGCTGGAGCCCACGCTGGGCGGCATCAACCTCGAAGACATCAAGGCGCCCGAGTGCTTCTACATCGAGCAGGAGCTGAGCAAGCGCATGAACATCCCGGTGTTCCATGACGACCAGCACGGCACGGCCATCATCAGCAGCGCGGCGCTGCTCAATGGCCTGGAACTGGTGGGCAAGGACATTGGCGCCGTGAGGATCGCGGTGTCGGGCGCCGGCGCCGCCGCCATTGCCTGCGTGGGTGTGATGGTGGGCCTGGGCGTGAAGGTGGAAAACATCTTCATGTGCGACTCCAAGGGCGTGATCTATGAAGGCCGCCCCGGCGGCTACGACGAATCCAAGGCCCGTTACGCGCAAAAAACCGAAGCGCGCACGCTGGCCGATGCGGTCCACGGCGCCGACGTGTTCCTGGGCTGCTCGGCCCCGGGCGTGCTCACGGCCGAGATGGTCAAGACCATGGCGGCCCAGCCCATCATTCTGGCGCTGGCCAACCCCGAGCCCGAGATCCGCCCCGAGCTGGCCAAGGCCATCCGCCCCGACTGCATCATCGCCACGGGCCGCTCGGACTACCCGAACCAGGTCAACAACGTCCTCTGTTTCCCCTACATCTTCCGCGGCGCGCTGGACTGCGGCGCCACCAAGATCACCGAGGCCATGAAGCTGGCCTGCGTGCGCCAGATCGCCGACCTGGCCAAGGCCGACATCAGCGAGGAAGTGGCCAGCGCCTATGCGGGCAAGGAGCTGACCTTCGGCCCCGACTACCTCATCCCCACGCCGTTCGACTCGCGCCTGATCCTCAAGATCGCGCCCGCCGTGGCCAAGGCCGCGGCGGAATCCGGTGTGGCCACGCGCCCCATCACCGACATGGAGGCCTACAAGGAAACGCTGTCGCGCTTTGTGTACCAGACCGGCATGCTGATGCGCCCCGTGATCAACGCGGCAAAGGCCCTGCCCGATGTGCAAAAACGCGTGGCCTATGCCGACGGCGAGGACGAGCGCGCCCTGCGCGCGGCGCAACTGGCCATCGACGACCACATCGCCCAGCCCATCCTGATCGGCCGCCCCGCCGTGATCGCGGCGCGCATCGCCAAGGCCGGCCTGCGCATGGTGCCGGGCAAGGACGTGGAAATCTGCGACCCCTCGGACGACCCGCGCTTCCGCCAGTACTGGGAGCACTACCACCAGCTCATGAAGCGCAACGGCGCCACGCCCGAAGTGGCCAAGGCCGCCGTGCGCCGCTCCAACACCATCATTGCTTCGCTGATGGTGTCGCTGGGCGACGCCGACGCCATGATCTGCGGCCTCGTGGGCACCTACGAAACACACCTGGAGCGCATCCACAGCATCCTGGGCCGGCAGGCCGGTGTGAACGACTACGCCGCGCTCAACGCCCTGATGACCAACCGCGGCACGCTCTTCATCGCCGACACCTATGTGAACGAAGACCCCACGGCGCAGCAGCTCGCCGACATCGCCTGGATGTCGGTGCAGGAGGTGCAGCGCTTTGGCCTGCCGCCCAAGGTGGCCTTCCTGTCGCATTCGAGCTACGGCTCGTCCAAACGCGCCTCGGCCCGCAAGATGCGCGAGGCGCGCGACCTGTTTGTGGCGGCCCACCCCGAGATCGAGTGCGACGGCGAGCTGCACGGCGACGCCGCGCTGGAGCCGAACATCCGCAACGCCTACATGGCGGACTCCACGCTCACTGATGCGGCCAACCTGCTGATCTGCCCCAACCTGGATGCCGCCAACATCCTCTACAACGTGCTGAAAACCACCACCAGCGGTGGTGTGACCGTGGGCCCCATCCTGATGGGCGTTGCGGCCACGGCCTGCATCCTGACGCCTGCATCCACCGTGCGCCGGGTGTTCAACATGACGGCACTGGCCGTGGCCAGCGCGGCGGCAAGGCCCAGGTAAGGGCAAGGCGCTCTGCCGCCCGAGGCCCGCAGAGGGCGTAACGGTGCGCGGGCGTGCAGTCCGGTGAAATTCAGCCCAAAAGCCTTCCAGTGCAATCAGGCCAAGCGCCAAAAGCTCCTTTTCCAGGAGCGAATACACCACCCACGGTGCCAGGGGAATGCCACCGCTATACTGCCCGCCCCGTTGGACTGCAGGATTGCCTGGCATGCGCTTGACCGCTTTTTTCCACCCACTGGCCACCCGCGGTGCAGTGACCGTTCTGGCAACCCTGGCACTGGCGGCCTGTGGTGGCACCAGCCCCACCCGGCCCGAAACGTCGGCGCAGCCCCCTCTTGCGTCCTCCACCAGTCCCATCCGTGTGGGCATTGCCCTGGGCGGCGGCGCGGCCAAGGGCTTTGCGCACATTGGCGTGATCAAGATGCTGGAGGCCAATGGCCTGGCGCCCGCTGTCATCTCCGGCACCAGCGCGGGCAGCGTGGTCGGAGCGCTGTATGCCAGCGGCATGAATGCCTTCGAGATGCAGGAGAAAGCCGTGGCACTCGACGAAACCCGGATCCGCGACCTGCAGCTGTCTTCGGGCGGTCTGGTGCTGGGCCAGAAGCTCGAAGACTATGTGAACGAGCAGGTGCGCCGCAAGCCCATGGAGCAGATGGCCAAGCCCTTCGTGGCCGTGGCCACAAGGCTCGAAGACGGCGAGCGCACCGTGTTCGCGCGCGGCAACACGGGCCAGGCCGTGCGCGCCTCCAGCAGCGTGCCGGGCGTGTTCCAGCCCGTGACCATCGGCAAATACCATTTTGTGGATGGCGGCGTCGTGAGCCCCGTGCCGGTGGATGCTGCGCGCCAGCTGGGCGCGGACATCGTGATCGCCGTGGACATCTCCAGCAAGGCCCGGGGCAAATCGCCCGGCGACATGCTGGGCACGCTGGGCCAGTCGATTGCCATCATGGGCCAGAAACTGGGCCAGGCCGAACTGGCGCGTGCCGACGTGATCATCCGCCCCCAGGTGCTGGACATCGGTTCGACGGACTTCAGCCAGCGCGCCAATGCCATCGTGGAAGGCGAAAAAGCGGCCCTGGCCGCCATGCCGCAGATCCGCGAGCGAATGGCCCAGCTGCAGGCCGAACGCGCCAACGCTGCGCAGCTGGCCCAGCAGAAAGCCGCCGAGGCGCATTACCAGACCTGCATGAACAGCCGTTCCCGCCTGCAAAAAATTGCGGACCTGGCACGGCTGGACGATTCCTGCACCGCGCCAAAGTAGCCGGGCGGCGGGTGGCACGCCGGGCCATGCGCCCTTGTGCTCCCGCCATGGCCCCTTCGCTGCGCCGGTGTGCGCGCAGACGCTTGGGGTACATTCAGCCGGGCTTGCCTCTCCCGCGCTGCCGCCGTCATCCCTGAGCCCGCTTTACCCATGTCGTCACCTTTTTCCGCCATCAAACCCGGCATCAAGCTGTCCGATCAGGTCGCCAGCGCGCTGGAGGCGGAAATCCGCGCAGGCCGCATCCAGGCGGCGCAGAAGCTGCCCACCGAGGCCGCGCTGGCCCAGCAGTTCCAGGTCAGCCGCACGGTGGTGCGCGAAGCCGTTTCGCGCCTGAAATCACTGGGACTGGTGGATTCGCGCCAGGGCAGTGGCGTGTATGTGCAGGCCCCGGGCATCGAACCGCTCCACTTTGACCTGCCGCACTCGGCATCGCGCGAGGCCGTGATGCAGATCGTGGAAGTGCGCAAGGCCCTCGAATCCGAAGTGGCCGAACTGGCCGCGCAGCGCCGCAACCCCGGCGACGTGGCCGCCATCCGCCACGCCATGCGGCAGATTGCCCAGGCCGTGCAGACCGGGCGCGACGGCGTGGAAGAAGATGTGCTGTTTCACCGCGCCATCGCCCGGGCCGCGGGCAATCCCTTCATGATCAGCACGCTGGACTACCTGGCCCAGTTCCTCAAGGGCGCCACGCGCGTGACCCGCGCCAACGAAGCGCGGCGCGCCGACTTTGCCCAGGCCGTGACGCAGGAGCATGAGCGCATCGTGCAGGCCATAGAGGCGGGTGACGCCCCCGCAGCCCGGCATGCCGCTGCCGAGCACATGCGCAACGCCCTGTCACGCATCGCGCAGGCCGATCCCGCCTTCTGGGCGCAGGACGGCGAGCGGCTGGCCCAGCCGCTGGTACAGGCCTCGCCGCCGCTGCTGTTTTAACCTTCGCGGCAGTACGCCAACCCACATCAGGGTTAACCCGGAACAGGGTCGTTCCGATAAATTTGTATGATAACCATATAAACACACCAACAGAGGTGCGACGCATCGCGCTCGCCCCTCCATTCAGAGAACCCTCGCATGTCCACCCTCGCACTCCTCGGCATTGGCGCCGGCAGCATCGCCCTGCTTCTTTTGCTCATCATCCGCTGGCAGGTCCACGCCTTCGTGGCCATGATGCTGGTGAGCTTTCTGGTGGCATTTGCCACCGGCATGCCCATTGGCGACATCATCAGCACGCTGATAGCGGGCATGGGCGGCACCCTGGGTTCAGTGGCCATCCTGGTGGCACTGGGCTCCATGCTGGGCCGCATGATCGAGGTCTCGGGCGGCGCGGCCAGCCTGGCCAACCGCTTCACACAGCTGCTGGGCCCCACGCGCGTGCCCATGGCCCTCACGGCGGCGGCGCTGGTGCTGGCCATCCCCGTGTTTTTTGACGTGGGCTTCATCATCCTGGTGCCCATCGTCTATGGCTTTTGCAAAGCCGCAGGCGTCAACCCCATCAAGTTCGGGCTGCCCGTGGCGGGCATCATGCTGGCCGCACACGTGGTGGTGCCGCCGCACCCCGGCATCGTGGGCGGTGCGGCCATCGTCAAGGGCGACATCGGCTGGATCACCATCATCGGCCTGTCCATCTGCATTCCGCTGGCGGCGCTGTCGCAGTACGTGGCGGGCTGGCTCAATCGCAAGGGCTACCCCCTGCTGCCCACCACGGCAGAACAGTTTGCCGCCTTTGGCAACAGCGACGAAACCGCTGCATCCAAAGCCCGCAGTGCCCCGGGCGTGGGCACCATCCTGGCGCTGATCCTGATCCCGCTGGCCCTCATCATGGCCGGCACCACCGGCGCCACGCTGCTGCCCAAGGGCGACAGCCTGCGCAATGTGCTGGGCTTCATCGGCTCGCCCATCTTTGCGCTGATGGTGGCCGTGGGCCTGGCCATGTTTCTGCTGGGCCGCAGCCAGGGCTGGAACCGCGAACGCACCAACGCCATCATGGAGTCCGCCCTGCCCCCCGCCGCCACCGTGATCCTGGTGACGGGCGCGGGTGGCGTGTTTGCCAAGGTGCTCACCGCCAGCGGCATTGGCGCGGCGCTGTCGCAAAGCCTCACGGCCACGCACCTGCCGCTGATCCTGCTGGCGTTCATCATCGCGCTGGCGCTACGCGCCGCCCAGGGCTCGGCCACCGTGGCCATCATCACCACCTGCGGCCTGCTGGCCGATGCGATGGCGGGTGGCGGGTATTCGCCCTTGCAAGTGGCGCTGCTCACCGTGGCCATTGGCTTTGGCAGCCTGGGGCTGTCGCACGTCAACGATTCAGGCTTCTGGATCGTGACCCGCTACCTGGGCCTGAGCGTGGGCGATGGCCTGCGCACCTGGACGGTGCTGACCACCGTGCTGGGCCTGGCGGGCTTTGCACTGACCGCCCTGCTGTGGGCCCTGGTGGCCTGAGCCGCATTGATCGATTTTCTGAAGGACTGACAACATGACCCAACCCATCGTAGGCATCATCGGCCTGGGCGCCATGGGCGCCGGCATTGCCAAAACCCTGCGCAACAACGGCTTTGCCATCCATGTGTGCGACGTGCGCCCCGGTGTGGCCGAGGCCTTTGTGGCCGACGGTGGCACCGCCCACGCCACGACAGCCGCCCTGGCGGCGGTGAGCGATGTGGTGGTGTCGGTGGTGGTGAACGCCGCACAGACCGAAAGCGTGCTCTTTGGCGAGAACGGTGCCGCCGCAGCGATGCGCCCCGGCAGCACCTTTGTGATGTGCTCCACGGTGGACCCCAACTGGTCCGTGGCGCTCGAAGCGCGCCTGAACGCCCTGGGTCTCCACTACGTGGACGCCCCCATCTCCGGCGGCGCCGCCAAGGCCGCGTCGGGCCAGATGACCATGATGACCTCCGCCAAACCCGAGGCCTATGCGGCCGCCAATGCAGTGCTCGACGGCATGGCAGGCAAGGTGTACCGCCTGGGTGACAAGGCGGGCGCGGGCAGCAAGGTCAAGATCATCAACCAGTTGCTGGCCGGCGTGCACATTGCGGTGGCGGCCGAAGCCATGGCCCTGGGCC
Source organism: Acidovorax sp. GW823-FHT02H02 (assembly GCF_058797075.1). Taxonomy (NCBI): domain Bacteria; kingdom Pseudomonadati; phylum Pseudomonadota; class Betaproteobacteria; order Burkholderiales; family Comamonadaceae; genus Acidovorax; species Acidovorax sp. GW823-FHT02H02. The sequence continues at coordinate 113,482 of NZ_JBXAJH010000011.1, forward strand.
TGCGCGAAGGCGTGGACGCCGCAGCGCTGTACGAGGTCATCACCCACAGCGCGGGCAACAGCTGGATGTTCGAGAACCGCATGGCCCATGTGCTGGCGGGCGATTACACGCCGCTGTCGGCCGTCGATATCTTCGTGAAAGACCTGGGCCTGGTGCTGGACACCGCACGCGCCAGCAAATTCCCCCTGCCGCTGGCCGCCACGGCGCACCAGATGTTCATGCAGGCATCCACTGCAGGCTTTGCCAAGGAAGATGACAGTGCTGTGATCAAGATCTTCCCCGGCATCACGCTGCCAAATAGTGAAGGTCCAGGGAAGGACAAGGCATGACGCGCGCACGTGCACTGCTGGGCTGCATTGCCGACGACTTCACCGGCGCCACCGACCTCGCCAACAACCTGGTGCGCGCAGGCATGCGCGTGGTGCAGGCCATGGGTGTGCCCACAGCACCTTTGGATACCGAGGCCGATGCCATCGTGGTGGCGCTCAAGTCGCGCACCATCCCCAAGGACGAAGCCATCGCCCAGTCGCTGGCCGCACTGCAGTGGCTCAAGGCGCAGGGCGCCGAGCAAATCTATTTCAAATACTGCTCCACCTTTGACAGCACGGCCGAAGGCAACATCGGCCCCGTGACCGATGCACTGATGCAGGCCCTGGGCACCGACTTCACCATCGCCACGCCCGCCTTCCCCGACAACAAGCGCACGGTGTTCAAGGGCTACCTGTTTGTGGGCGATGTGCTGCTGAACGAGAGCGGCATGCAGAACCACCCGCTCACGCCCATGACCGACCCCAACCTGGTGCGCGTGCTACAGGCGCAAACACCCAGCCGCGTGGGCCTGATCGACCACAGCGTGGTCGCACAGGGCGAGGCCGCCATCCGCGCGCGCATCGACCAACTGAAGGCCGAGGGCGTGCGCATGGCCGTGGTGGATGCGGTGTCCAACGCCGACCTGCTGCGCCTGGGCCCTGCCCTCAAGGGCATGCCGTTGGTCACAGCGGGCTCGGGCGTAGCGATTGGCCTGCCGGGCAACTTTGGCGTGGCCCCCAGCAACGAGGCAGCCCGCCTGCCCGCCGCGCAAGGCCTGCAGGCCATCGTGTCGGGCAGCTGCTCGGTGGCCACCAACCAGCAGGTGATGGATTTCATCAAGGCGGGCCAACCCGCCCTCGCCATCGACCCGCTGCGCATCGCCGCAGGCGTGGACGTGGCCGCCGAAGCGCTGGCCTGGGCCGAAGGCCACATAGGCCAAGGCCCGGTGCTGGTGTATTCCACCGCCGAGCCCTCGGCCGTGCGCGCCATCCAGGGCAAGCTCGGTTCCGAGAAAGCCGGGGCCATGGTGGAAGAGACCATTGCCGCCATTGCCCGCGGCCTGGTGCAGCGCGGTGTGCGCCAGCTCATCGTGGCGGGTGGTGAAACATCCGGTGCCTGCGTGCAGGCCCTGGGCATTACGCAAATGCGCATCGGCGCGCAGATTGACCCCGGCGTGCCGTGGTGCCATGCGGTGGCGCCTGATGCCAAGGACGGGCTGCACATCACGCTGAAGTCGGGCAACTTCGGCAGCACCGACTTTTTCACCAAGGCTTTTGCACAATTACAGGCATGACCTCTACCCCCGCCTTCATGGATGAGCCCCAAGCCCGCGCCGAGATCTGCCGCGTGGGCCGCAGCCTGTTTGAGCGGGGCTACGTGCACGCCACCGCTGGCAACATCAGCGTGCGCCTGGCCGATGGCTACCTCATCACACCCACCGATGCCTGCCTGGGCACACTGCAGCCCGAGCGGCTGGCGCGGCTGGACGCACAGGGCCAGCAGGTGGCGGGCGACCGGGCCAGCAAGACCATTGCGCTGCACCGGCAGATCTACGAGGCCTCGGCATCCACAGCCGCACCCGCGCGCTGCGTGATCCACACCCACAGCACGCACCTGGTGGCGTGCTCGCTGCAGACCGATACCGCTGCAGGCGGCCAGCTGGCGCCCGATGCGTCATTGCTGCCCCCCATCACGCCCTACTTTGTGATGAAGGTGGGCCGCGTGCCGCACATCCCCTACCACCGCCCCGGCGACGCTGCGGCGGCAACCCTGGTGGCGCAAGCCATCACCCGCTACGCCGCCCAGGGCAGCCCCGTGCGCGCCGTGATGCTGGCGCGGCTGGGACCCAATGTGTGGCACGACACGCCGGCTGCCGCCATGGCCGTGCTCGAAGAGCTGGAAGAGACTGCCCGTCTGTGGCTGTTGTGCCAGCCCCGCCCCACGCCGCTGACCGAACCCCAGATCGAAGAACTGCGCCAGACCTTTGGCGCGCAGTGGTAAGGCCAAGCCTTCACCCCAGACTGAAAGAAACCCATGCCCCGTTTTGCCGCCAATCTGTCCATGCTCTACAACGACGTGGACTTCCTCGACCGCTTTGCCGCCGCCGCCCGCGATGGTTTCAAGGCCGTGGAATACCTCTTTCCCTACGCCTACCCGGCCCCGGAGTTGGCTGCGCGCCTGCAGGCCAACGGTTTGCAGCAGGTGCTGTTCAACGCCCCGCCCGGCGACTGGGACGCGGGCGAGCGCGGCCTGGCCTGCCTGCCCGGGCGCGAGGCCGAGTTCCGCGACGGCATGGCCAAGGCCATTGAGTACGCCAAGGCGTTGCAGTGCCCGCGCATCCACGTGATGGCTGGCCTGGTGCCCGCCGGAGCCGACGCGGCCACCGTGCGCGCCACCTACATCGCCAATGTGCGCCACGCCGCCGAACAGGCCGCACCCCACGGCATCCAGATCCTGCTGGAACCCATCAACGGCCGCGACATGCCCGGCTTCTTTCTGAGCCGCCAGGACCAGGCCCACGCGCTGATTGCCGAGATCGACGCCGCCAACGTCAAGGTGCAGATGGACCTGTACCACGCCCAGATCGTGGAAGGCGACCTGGCCATGAAGATCCGCCAGTACCTGCCCACCGGCCATGTGGGCCACCTGCAGATCGCGGGCGTGCCGGAGCGCCACGAGCCTGATGTGGGCGAGGTGAACTACACCTACCTGTTCCAGCTGCTGGACAGCCTGGGCTACGACGGCTGGATTGGCTGCGAGTACCGCCCTGCGCGCGGTGCAGCGCCCCACGCCACGTCGGACGGCCTGGGCTGGCTCAAGCCCTGGCTGTGAGGCGCGTCCTGGAGCCTGCAGCGTAAAGCCCCCGCACGTTTGCCGGGTGGCAGGAGACCGGTACTGCTGCAACGCATCACACATGCGCTGCCAGCAAAGATGTCATGGTGCCTGAGCATCAGGAACCCAGTGACACAGGGACCAGGTCATCCAAAGGGACGCTGTCATGCCCATGGATTCACAGGCGAGCGAACGGATCGACCAGCGAGGCCAGCGTGACGGCGCCAGGCGCCACGGTGCCCGTGCGGCGGGCGGTCTCGGGAGGTTCGTTGACCGGTGTGAGCGGCAGCGGCTGCATGCTGCGGCCGTAGATGCGCTGCACACGTTCTGTCAGCGTGGGGTGCGCGTCGAGCCAGCGCTCCATGGTGCCAGCGCCCTCCAGGTCCACCAGCAGCATGTGCTGCACCGCGGGGTGCGCCAGGCCCTGGTGGGTGGTGTGCCCGTAGCCTGCGGGGGTGGCGCGCCGCTGCGCCATCACCTTGCGCAGCACGCCGCCCAGGCCATCGCGGCTGCGCGTCCATTGCACGGCGCGGGCATCGGCCAGGTACTCGCGCTGGCGTGACACGGCGGCCTTGAGCATGCGGCCCGCCAGCCAGCCGGCAAAGCCCGCCAGCATGATGGCCGAGCCGAACAGCCACGCCAGGCCACGGCGCTCGCGCACTTCGTCGCCAAAGTTGTAGACCAGCTCCAGCCCGTACACCATGCCCGCCAGGCGCATCTTCAGGCGCGTGTCGCCCTCGTGCAGATGGCTCAGTTCGTGGGCCACCATGCCCTGCAGTTCTTCGCGCGTGAGATGGTCGAGCGCGCCCTGGGTGACGGCCACCACGGCATCGCTCGCGTCCCAGCCGGCGGCAAAGGCGTTGATGGCATCGCTGCGCGGCAGCACCATCATCTGCGGCTGCGGCATGTGGGCCGCAATGCACAGCTCAGCAACGATGTTGCACAGGCGCTGCTCGGCATGCGACACGGAGGGTCGGGCCTCGCGCGCGCCGATGCGCTGCGCCAGCTTCACGCCGCCGGCGCGCAGGTTGGAGGTTTCCACCCACCAGCCACCGAGCACCAGCATCAGCGACACCCCCACGTTCACCGCCAGAAAACCCTCCGGGAACGGCAGATGCACTGGCAGCACCGCCACCATCAGCAGCCAGGCCACCACCAGCGCGCCATGCACGGCTGCCACCAGCACGGCCACGGCCAGCGCAAAGGCCAGCAGCAGCCGGCGCGTTTCGCTGCGGGCGCTGTGCTGGTGTTCCCAGAACCTCATGGGGACAACTCAGGCAGGCAGTCCGTCAGAACTGCACGCGGGGCGCGGCACGCTCTTCCTCGCTGCGCGTGGCGTCAAGCATGGGTGCCGTGGGAAAGCCCAGCAGCCGTGCCACCACGATGGCCGGAAACTGCACCGCCTGGTCATTGAAGTCCAGCACCTGGTCGTTGTAGGCCTGGCGCGCAAAACCCAGGCGGTTCTCGGTGCTGGTGAGCTCTTCGCTGAGCGACTGCATGGTGGCATCCGCCTTGAGTTCGGGGTAGTTTTCGGCCACCACCATCAGGCGCCCCAGGCTGCCGCCCAGGGCCTGCTCGGCCACTGCCAGCGCACCCATGGCGCTGGCACTGGCGGGGGCCGCCCGCGCAGCGGCCGCCGCACCCTGCGCCTGGCCGCGCGCCTTGGTCACGGCCTCCAGCGTGGCCGCTTCGTGGGCCAGGTAACCGCGCGCCACTTCTACCAGGTTGGGCACCAGATCGTAGCGGCGCTTGAGCTGCACGTCGATCTGCGCGAAGGCATTGGCAATGCGGTTGCGCAACTGCACCAGCCGGTTGTAAACAGCAATGGCCCACACCACCAACGCAGCGACCAACGCCACAACAATCCATGCAGTTGCCGACATGTCCCACCCTCCGTTTGCTTGAATGGGGGCATCTTAACGGCCGAAGATGGCTTGGCGGAACCCTCAAACGCCCTTGTTGCGCATCCAGTCGGCCGTCCCCATGAAGCTCTCTTTCAGCCGGGCACGCAGATCCTGCGGCACACCGGTTTCGCCCATGGCCTGGTCCATGCAGGCCACCCACTGGTCGCGCTCCTTGATGCCGATGGCAAACGGCATGTGGCGCGCACGCAGGCGGGGGTGGCCAAACTGGTCGGTGTAGTACGACGGCCCGCCCAGCCAGCCGCACAGGAACATGAAGAGCTTTTGCCGGGCATCGGCCAGGTCACTGCCGTGGGCAGCGCGCAGTTCGGCGTAGCCTGGCTCCAGGTCCATCAGGTCGTAAAAGCGCTCGGTGAGCGCGTGCACACGGCTTTCGCCACCGATCCATTCAAAGGGCGTCTGGGTGACTGCGGGTTCGGAGCTGTTCCGGTGCGCATCAGGGGTTGAAGAATTCATATAAAACCGGCTCTGGCGCAATGGAACCATGCGCTGACAACTGTCAAATCCATATCAAAATAAAACCATCTCGCGGCAGTGGCCCGCATCGCCTATTCCGCTGCGCGCCGCAGCGTATCCACCACAGGGCGGTTGAGCACATCGCGCAGCCCCCACCAGCCAGCCGCCAGCGCCAGCAAGGCGCCGACCAAGGCCCCCGCCAGTGGCACCCACGGCGCGGCGGTCCAGGCGAAATCGAATACATAGCGCGCCAGGGCCCAGCCCACGGCCACGGCCACGCAGCTGGCAAGAAAGCCAGCCAGCAGGCCCACGCCCATCAGCTCGGCGCGCTGCACCTGGCGCAGCAGGCTGGCGCGGGCCCCCACGGCGCGCATGATGGCGAACTCGCGCGCCCGCTCCTCGCGCGTGGCCGTGACGGCGGCAAACAGCACCACCAGACCGGCCGCCAGCGTGAAGGCGAACAAAAACTCCACCGCCTGGATCACCTGTTCCAGCACGCGCTGCACCTGGGCAATGGTGGCGCCCATGTCTACGTTGGTGATGTTGGGAAACTGCCGCACCAGCGCGTTGTCGAAGCCCGCCTTGCCGGGCGCTCGGTAGGCGGCAAGATAGGTCACCGGCACATCCTGGAGGCTGGCCACGGGATACATCACGAAGAAATTGGCGCGCATGGAACCCCAGTCCACCTTGCGCAGGCTGGTGATACGGGCTTCGTTCTGCACGCCGCCCATGTCGAACCGCAGGCGGTCGCCCAGCTTCAGACCCAGGGTTTGTGCAATGCCTTCTTCCACGCTGATCGCACCCTCTTCGCCAGGCGTCCACTGGCCGGCCACCACCTGGTTGTGGCTGGGCTGGTCCACCGCGGTGGAAAGGTTGAACTCACGGTCCACCAGGCGCTTGGCGCGGTCTTCGGTGTAGCTGTCGGGGCCCACGGACTGGCCGTTCACGGCCAGCAGGCGGCCGCGAATCATGGGGTACCAGTCGTAGCGGGCCACACCCGCATCTTTCAGCACCTGCTGGAAGGCTTCGGCCTGATCGGGCATGACGTTGATGACGAAACGGTTGGGCGCATCGGGCGGCGTGGCCTTGCGCCAGCTGGCAATCAGGTCGGTGCGCAGCAGCACCAGCAGCACCAGCGCCAGCAGCCCCACGGCCAGGCTGCTGACCTGCACCACCGCGTAGCCCGGGCGGGCCGAGATCTGACGCGTGGCCAGCACCAGCCAGCGCGGCGCGGTGGATTCATTGACGCTCTTGCGCAGCAGCTTCACCGCCACCCAGCTCAGCAGCGCAAACAGCGCCACGGCGCCGGCAAAGCCGCCCACGGCAATCAGGCCCAGCACCAGATCGCTGCTGACGGCCAGCAGCAATGCCGCAAAACCTGCCACGCCCACCGCCAGCACCGCCAGCGATACAGGCTTGAGCCCGCCCATGTCGCGCCGGATCACGCGCAGCGGCGGCACCTGGGCCAGTTGCAGCACCGGCGGCAGCCCGAAAGCCAGCAGCAGCATCAGGCCCATGCCCAGGCCAAATGCCACGGGCCACAGGCTGGGCGCGGGCAAAGCCGACTCCACCAGCCCTGCCAGCAGCAGCACGAAAACGTTGTGGACCAGATAACCGAGCGCCACGCCCAGGGCGCTGGCAAACAGCCCGATCAGCGCGAACTCGGTGGTGTAGGCGCCAGCGATGGTGCGCTGGCTCTGGCCCAGCACGCGCAGCATGGCCGACGCATCGAGATGGTCGGCCGCAAAGCCCCTGGCCGCCAGCGCCACGGCCACGGCCGACAGCAGGGCCGCCAGCAGGGCCACCAGGTTGAGGAATTTCTGGGCGCGGTCCAGCGTCTGGCGCATCTCGGGGCGGCCGCTTTCGAGCGACTCCACGCGCACGCCGTGCACCTCGGGTTTCTTTGCCTCGGCGGCAGCCCATTCGGCGAAGGCCTTGACGGCAGCGGGCGAACCGGCCACGGCAAAACGGTAGGTGAGGCGGCTGGCCGGCTGCACCAGGCCGGTGGCCGGCACGTCGGCCTGGTTGATCATGGCGCGCGGCGCAAAGCTCATGAAGCCGGCACCCCGGTCGGGCTCCACCACGATGATGCGCGCAATGCGCAGTTGCGCATCGCCCAGCAGCAGCATGTCGCCCATGGCGAGGTTCAGCGCTTCCAGCAAGGGCGCATCGACCCAGACCTCGCCCGGCGCAGGAATATCGCGGGTGACCTCACCCAGGGCATCGAGCGAGTCGGCCACCTGCAGATTGCCGCGCAAGGGATAGCCCGGCTCCACGCTCTTGAGGGCCACCAGCTTGGTGGCACCGCCCTGCAGATCGCTGGCCCGGCCCATGGTGGGAAAGCCCATGGTCGTCACGGCCTGCAGGCCCAGCGCCCGGGCGCGCTCGGCAAAGGCGGGGGGCGTGGGGTTGTCGCTGGCCACCACGGCATCGCCACCCAGCAACTGCAGGGCGTCGCGCTCCAGCCCCCCCTGCAGCCGGTCGGCAAAAAAACCCACCGACGTCAGCGCCGCCACCGCCAGCGTGACGGCCACCATGAGCAGGCGCAACTCTCCGGCGCGCAGATCACGTGCCAGGGTACGCAGCCCCAGGCGGAAAAAAGACAGATTCATGGGGATGAACCTTAGCGCAATTGCGCTGCCGAAGCGGCTTTAGGGATTTGCCGCAGCCAGTTCGGTTTGCAGCAGCAGGCGGTCGGCACCGCTGTAGCAGACGAAGCGCCGGTTGGTTGCGCGGCCAATGGTGCACAGGCCGAGCTGCTGCGCCACGGCATGGCCCATCTGCGTCATGCCGCTGCGCGAGACCACGATGGGCACGCCCATCTGCGCCGACTTGATGACCATCTCGCTGGTCAGCCGGCCCGTGGTGTAGAAGACCTTGTCGCCGCCCGCCATGTCGCCTGCCTGCATCCACATCCAGCCGGCGATGGTGTCGATGGCGTTGTGCCGGCCCACGTCTTCCACGAACGTGAGCAGTTCCTCGCCGCGAAACAGCGCGCAGCCATGCACCGAGCCGGCGGACTTGTAGGTGCTTTCCTTGAGGCGAATCGCGTTGACGATGCCGTAAAGCTGCGCCTGCGTGAGCTGCGCTGCCGGCAGCGCGATACGGTCCACCTCGTCCATCAGCCCACCGAACACGCTGCCCTGCCCACAGCCGGTGGTGATCACCCTGGCCGCCGTGCGTTCTTCGATGCGCTCGATGCCGCTGCGGGTCTTGACGGCTGCAGCGTTGACCTCCCAGTCGACGGTGATGGATTCGATGTCGTGCACCGATTGCACCAGCCGCTGGTTGCGCAGGTAGCCCAGCACCAGCAGCTCGGGCAGCGCACCCAGTGTCATCAGCGTGACGAGCTCGCGCTTGTCCACATACACGGTCAACGGGCGTTCGGCGGGAATATGCACCTGCTCGCGTTCACCGCGCTCGTTCACCACCTCCACGGCGTGGGTCAGGGGGGCTTGTGCCTGGGTCAGGCGCGGCAAGGCGGGGGCCGCAAGATCGGGTACGTCAGTCATGCGATCAGCGTGCACGCATTCCTCGCCAGTCCGTCGCAGGACTGGGGGAATATCGACACGAACTCAGGGCTTGGGCGCCGACGCTGCAGGCATGAGCGTGCTGGGCGGGCTGCTGGCGGTACCGGGTGGCGAATGGGCACCCGAAGCTTCGAGCGGTTTGGCGGCCGGCGGGGTGTAGGCAAAAGGACCCGGATCGGTGCACCCGCTGGTGGCCACGGCGGGCTTGGCATCCTTGGCCGTGCGCCGGTAGTGCGCAGCCACCTTGTCCTGCGACTGGCAGAGCTTGTAGCTGTCCACCTTGCCGCTCCAGGCGGCCTTGGCAGCAGTCTCGGCGGCCTTGGCCTGTGCTTCAGGCGTGGGCGCTGGCAGCTTGGCAAGTGCCATGGAAGATGCGCCGGCCACCAGGAAGGCCAGCAGGGAATGGTGCATGCTCATTTTCATGTAGGCCTCGCTGCCTGCGCCGCACGGGCGGCACTTTCGGTGGGTACGGCAACGCCGCTGCGCTGCGCTGGAATCTTGCCGGCACGGACATCATCGGCCCAGAGCTCGTGGTGCTCGCGGGCCCAGCCCTCGCTGACATAGCCGGTTTTCATGGCCTTGTAGGCGCCCCGCATGCCGACGGTTCCCATGTAGATGTGACCGCAGATCAAGGCCATCATCCAGATCGCCAGCACGGCATGGACCATGTGGGCGATCTGCATGTCACTGCGCACGTCGCCAAAGCCGGGGATCAGCTTGTCCAGCACCAGCCCCGTGGCCACCACGAAGATGCCGGGGATGGTGATACCCCACCAGAACAAGCCCTTTTCACCCGCGTTGAAGCGGTGTGAAGGCACCTGGTGGTCACCGCCACCGAGCAGGCCGCCGCCCTTGCTGAGCCAGATGAAATCAGCGCGGTTGGCGATGTTGTCCTTCACGAAGGTGAGGATGATGACCAGCAGCGAAACCGCAAACAGCGGGCCCATGAAGTTGTGCACATTCTTGAGCGCATAGGCCAGCCAGCCAAACAGCGTGCTGCCGATGACCGGCAGCAGAAAGAACTTGCCAAACGCCATGACGATGCCCGAAATCGCCAGCGCGATGAAGGCACCGGCATTGGCCCAGTGCGCTGCCCGCTCAAAAGGCGTGAAACGCTCGATCCGGCGATCTGATTCGGGGTGCTCGTGCCCCATGGGGCCCTTGGTGAAATAGAAAATCGCCAAGGCCAGCAACACCAGGCCCAGCAAGGCAGCACCGTAGGGAATGATCCACTGGTTGCGCACCTGGCGCCAGCCCTCACCCGCGTTGGTCACCCGGGCCCCGGGGTATGCCACCATCGGCTGGATCAGGTTGCCGGCCTCAGGCGCTTGGGTCCGGGGCAGGCTGCTGTAGCCCGTCACACCCTGCCCCACCTGGCGCCACATGGGGGCGTTGTTGCCAGGCTGTACCTTGGCGCGCTCGCCGTTCGTCTGATCGGCGTATTGGGGGTCGGCGCTGGCGTCTGGCTTGATTTCAAAAATGTTCTGGCTCTGAATGCCACCGGGCGCTGCAGCAGGCGCGGGCGCCACCGCAGCTGGAGCCGCGGACGCATCCGTGGCGGCAGCCGGTGCCTGCGCATGGGCAGGCACCCATGCCAGGCCCGCCGCCAAGGCCAGGGACCACATGATGTGTTTCATGGTGGGCCTCACTTGGATGGGGTGCGGGTGTATTCGTTCTGGCCGTACTGCTGGCGCGCCTTCAGCTGCTGCTCCCAGCTGGTCTTGTCGCCCACCTTCCAGCCCGGCTGGGTGAAGTTGCTGCCTGTGCCGGCGTACGGTACAGCGTCGCTCTTGATGCCGCCACCGGTCTGCGGTTTTTCGGTGCAGGCGGCCAGGCCGGCAAGGGCCAGCACCGCCGTCATAGTGATGGAAATGCGCTTCATGACTTGGCTCCTGCGGGTGGCTGTGCACCCTTTTGCGTGCCGTAGGCTGTGCCCCAGCCCCACACTTCGGCCCCCTTGCCGCGCTGCACCACGCGGTTGCGGAAGATGTCTGCCACCACATCGCCATCGCCGGCCAGCAGCGCCTTGGTCGAGCACATTTCGGCACAGGCGGGCAGCTTGCCTTCTGCCAGGCGGTTGCGCCCATATTTCTCGAACTCTGCCTGGCTGCCATTGGCCTCGGGGCCGCCGGCGCAGAAAGTGCATTTGTCCATCTTGCCGCGCACGCCGAACGTGCCTTGCGACGGAAACTGGGGGGCGCCAAACGGGCAGGCATAGCTGCAGTAACCGCAACCGATGCAGACATCCTTGTCGTGCAGCACCACACCTTCGTCGGTGCGGTAGAAGCAGTTCACGGGGCAGACAGCCATGCAGGGTGCATCGCTGCAGTGCATGCAGGCCACCGAGATGGATTTTTCGCCGGGGACGCCGTCGTTGAGCGTGACCACGCGACGGCGGTTCACGCCCCACGGTACCTCATGCTCGTTCTTGCAGGCGGTGACGCAGCCATTGCATTCGATGCAGCGCTCTGCATCGCAGATGAATTTCATTCGTGCCATTGTTCTGTCTCCTGATCAGTGCCGCGCGCTCACGCCCGTTCCACGTTGCAGATCGTGGTCTTGGTTTCCTGCATCATGGTCACGCTGTCGTAGCCATAGGTGGTGGCCGTGTTCACTGCCTCACCCCGCACGACGGGTGCGGCCCCCTTCGGGTAGTGCGCCAGCATGTCGGCACCTTGCCACCGGCCAGAGAAGTGAAAGGGCATCCAGACCGTGTCGGGCGCAACGCGCTCGGTGACCAGCGCCTGCACATTCAGGCGCGCACCCGTGGGGGAGCTCAGCCACACGCGCTCACCATTGCGGATACCCCGGTCGGCAGCCGTCTTGGGGTTGATTTCCACAAACGCCTCTTGCTGCAACTCGGCCAACCAGGGGTTGGAGCGGGTTTCCTCGCCGCCGCCTTCGTATTCGACCAAGCGGCCGGAAGTCAGGATGAGCGGGAATTTCTCGTAGACCTTGTCGGCCACGTTCTTGTCCTGCAGGGACTTGTAGAGCGTGGGCAGGCGCCAGAAAGCCTTCTTGTCGTCGTGCGTGGGGTACTTGGCCACCAGGTCGGGACGCGTGCCGTAAATGGGCTCGCGGTGCTGCGGAATCGCATCGGGGAAATTCCACACCACGGCCCGGGCCTTGGCGTTGCCAAACGGATGGCAACCATGCTTCATGGCCACGCGGATGATGGCGCCCGTGGGGTCGGTCTTCCAGTTCTTGCCTTCGGCCTTGGCCTTCTCGGCGTCAGACAGGTCGTCCCACCAACCCAGCTTCTTGAGCAGCACATGGTCGAACTCGGGGTAGCCCGTGGTGATTTCCGCACCCAGCGAATGCGATCCGTCTTCGGCCAACAGGTTCTGGCCGTCCTTTTCGACACCGAAATTGGCGCGGAAGTTGCCGCCACCATCCATCACATGCTTGGAAGTGTCGTACAGATTGGACGAGCCTGGGTGCTTGAGTTCGGGCGTGCCATAACAGGGCCAGGGCAAACCAAAGTAGTCACCGGTGAAGTCGTAGCCGGTCTCCTTGTCCTTGCCGCCCTTGGCCTTGAGGGTTTTCACATCGAACACATGCATGTTCTTCATGTGGGCCTTCAGGCGCTCGGGGCTCTGGCCGGTGTAGCCAATGGTCCAGACACTGCGGTTGATCTCCCGCAGGATGTCCTCGGGCATGGGCTCGTCCATGCCCTTGACCTTCTGCATCTTGTAGTTCTTGGACAGCTCGTTGGCAAAACCGAGCTTTTCAGCGAACTGGTGCATGATCATGTGGTCGCTGCGACTCTCCCACAGCGGCTCGATCACTTTCTCGCGCCACTGCAACGAGCGGTTGGATGCCGTGCAGGAGCCACTCGTCTCGAACTGCGTAGCCGCCGGCAGAAGGTACACCGCGCGGTTGGGGTTGAGGTCTTCGGTTTTGCCGGGCATGGCCGCCATGGCAGCGGTGGCCGATGGGTAAGGGTCCACCACCACCAGCAGATCCAGCTTGTCCATGGCCCGCTTCATCTCCAGACCACGGGTCTGCGAATTGGGAGCATGGCCCCAATAGAACACGCCGCGCAGGTTGGAGTCCTGGTCGATCAGTTCATTTTTCTCCAGCACGCCGTCGATCCAGCGCGACACGGTGATGCCGTTCTTGGACATCATCGCGGGCGAGGCGTACTGCTTCTTGATCCATTCGAAATCCACACCCCACACGGCCGCGAAGTGCTTCCACGAGCCTTCGGCCAGGCCGTAGTAGCCGGGCAGTGAGTCGGGGTTGGGGCCCACGTCGGTGGCGCCCTGTACGTTGTCGTGGCCGCGGAAGATGTTGGTGCCACCACCGCTCTTGCCCACGTTGCCCAGTGCCAGCTGCAGGATGCACGAGGCGCGCACCATGGCATTGCCGATGCTGTGCTGTGTCTGGCCCATGCACCAGACGATGGTGCCAGGGTTGTTGTCGTGCAGCATCTTGGCGACCTTGAACATCTGGTCTTCCTTGACGCCGCAGGCCTCTTCCACCTTGTCGGGCGACCACTTGGCCAGCACATCCTCGCGCACCTTGTCCATGCCGTAGACACGGTCGTTGATGTACTTCTTGTCTTCCCAGCCGTTCTTGAAGATGTGGTACAGCAGGCCGAACAGGAAGGGGATGTCGGTGCCCGAGCGGATGCGCACATACTCGTCGGCCTTGGCCGCGGTGCGGGTGAAGCGCGGGTCCACCACGATCATCTTGCAGCCGGTTTCCTTGGCGTGCAGCATGTGCAGCATGCTCACCGGGTGGGCTTCGGCGGCGTTGGAGCCGATGTACAGAGCGACCTTGCTGTTCTGCATGTCGTTGTACGAGTTGGTCATGGCGCCATAGCCCCATGTGTTGGCCACGCCCGCCACGGTGGTGGAGTGGCAAATGCGGGCCTGGTGGTCGCAATTGTTGGTGCCCCAGAAGCTCACGAACTTGCGCAGCAGATAGGCCTGCTCGTTGTTGTGCTTGGACGAGCCGATGAAGTACACGCTGTCAGGGCCGCTGGCCTTGCGCAGTTCCTGCATCTTGGCGGTGATTTCGTTCAGGGCCGTGTCCCAGCTGATGCGCTCGTACTTGCCGTTGACCAGCTTCATGGGGTAACGCAGGCGGTACTCGCCGTGGCCGTGTTCGCGCAGGGCCGCACCCTTGGCACAGTGCGCACCCAGGTTGATGGGCGAGTCGAACACCGGCTCCTGGCGTACCCACACGCCGTTTTCCACCACGGCGTCGACCGCACAGCCCACCGAACAGTGGGAGCAGACAGTGCGGCGCACTTCGATCTTGCTGTCGCCGATGCCGACCTTGGCACCTTCGGCGGCGTTGGATTTCTTGACCAGCGTGAGCTGCGACGCGGCAATGCCGACGCCCACCCCCAGACCGGAGCGGCGCAGGAACGAGCGGCGGTCCATGGTGGGCAGCGCCTGCGACAGGCCACGGCGCAGGCTGTGCACAAAAGGAGACGCCGAGGACGATGCGACCTGCGCGGCGTGGGAAGACTTCTTGGTAAGCAACATGGTGCGCCCCGCTGTCAGAGTTGGGTGGTTTTGTAGTACTGCTTGACGTGGGCAGACAGGTGGTAGCCACCGCCCTTTTCAGGGGCCACGCGGGCAGGCTCGGACACCGTGGCGTCAGAGGGAATCACCTGGGGAAGCGCCACGACGGCTGCTGCTGCAGCCCCTACGGTGGCGGCACCGGAAAAGAAACTCCGGCGTGAGGAATGGGGCTGGCGGTTCTGCATGCTTGTCTCCAGAATGGCTGGCAGCTATGAAACGGAATTCATACGAGTCTATGTCAGTGTGTAAAACCCTGCAATCGCGCTTTCCACCCCCCACTAATGCGCTCATCTTTTATAGCGTCCGCATCAGGGTTTCTGCGGACTCCAAGACTCACTCCAGCATATCGAAGCCCTGGGCCTCCACCGCCACGAAAGCCCGCGTGAACTGGGCCAGTGCGGCATAAAACCGGGCCGCAGGCTGCCCCTGCAGGGCATCGCACAACTGCAGGATCCAGGGTTGCAGATGTGTCGCAAAAAAATCACGTTGCGCCGTCAGGTTGCAGACAGCCATGTCGTCGCCCGCGATCAGGTAGCGCATCACCTCGCACAGGTAGGCCACATGGTCTTCGGTTTCCGGCATCGCTTCTGTGCGCGCCAGGCCCAGCGCCGCCAGGTCGCTGCGCAAGCGCACCAGCGGCTTTTCGTTCAAGAATCCGCTCAGGTAGAGCGAACCATACAAGAACACCTCGGGCTTGCCCACACCGCCGAACAGGCGATCGAACTCTGCGGCAATGTCCGCATCGCTGTGGGCCCGCGCGGCACCCACCAGCTGCTGCCAGGGCTCCTGCAGAAAGCCGCCCTCCATGGGGGCTTCGGTGACGGCCACGCGCAGCGCGGCCAGGGTTTCCGGCGTGGGCCTGGCGTAGTAGAGCTGCGCCAGCAGCCCATACACCTCGGCGCGCGCGGTTTCTTCGTCCAGCGCCGAGCTGCCGGCCGCGTTCAGGGAAAGGGAATCGCTCACAGATCGGTCACTTTCGTTTCGCTTTGGGAGGAATACAGATCGATCACGCGGCAGTCGCTGCACATCTTCAGCCGCTCCAGCGCCTCGCCCTGGAACATGGGGTGGCCCGACAGCTTGCCCAGCATGGCCTCGATGGCCTTGACGGTGCCAAAGGGCTTGCCGCAGCGCACGCAGGCCCAGGGCTTGGCTTCGTTGAGCACGCGCAGCTGCGCGCGCTCGGGCGTGAGCAGCAGGCGCGGCTGCAGGGTGATGGCGTTTTCGGGGCAGGTGGTGGCGCACAGGCCACACTGCACGCAGTTCTTTTCAATGAAGCGCAGCTGCGGCAGCTGCGGGTTGTCCTGCAGCGCACTCGCCGGGCAGGCGCTCACGCAGCTCAGGCACAAGGTGCAGCGGCCCTTGTTGACTTCGATGGTGCCCAGCAGCGATCCCACGGCCGGCAAGGCGATGGCCTCTGGGCGCTCTGCCACGGGCATCGGAGCCTGCTCGATGAGGTGGTCGAGCGCCATCTCCAGCGTGCTGCGCTTTTCCTGCGCCACCGCAAAACGTGCAGCCACGGCCGGGATCTTCTGGCGCGTCTGGCCCAGGGCCTGCAATGCGGCGTCCAGCTCGGTGGGGTGCGTGGCGCGCAGCAGCTGCACGTGCGTGCCTGTGTAGCCCAGCCCACGCAGAATGGCTTGCGCCACATCCATCTGTGCCTGCAGGCCATCGAGGTACTGCGGCGCCTCCTCCTGCGTCGTCAGCACCACCACCTGCGAGGCACCGTAGGCAATGGCGCTGAGCCACAGGTCCACGCCGGTGCTGGCCGTGTGCCACAGCGCCACCGGGATCACGTGGACGGGCACGCCCTGCGCCAGTTTCAGTTGCGCCGCACGGCCCAGTTCTTCCACCAGCGCCTGGCCGCGCTCCTGGCTGTGCAGCAGCAGCACGGCGTCCTTGCCGCCTGCGGCGGTGTAGGTGGACAGCAGCGTCTTGAGCTTGGTGCCCTGCTCCGTGGCACTGGGGTAGGCATAGGTCAGCGCACCCGTGGGGCAGACGGTGGTGCAGGCGCCGCAGCCCACGCACAGGTTGGGGTTCACCTTGATTTGCTGGCGGCCCTTGTCACTGCTGATGGCCTCGGCCGAGCAGATGTCCACACAGGCGTTGCAGCCCACGGTTTCGTTGCGGCTGTGGGCGCAGAGCTTTTGTTTGTAGGCAAAGAATCGGGGCTTCTCGAATTCCCCCACCAGTTCGCGCAGTTGGAGCAGGGCCGACAGGTCGCGCCCATCCCAACGGAAATAGCCCTGCGGCAGCGCGTGCTGCAGGAAGGTGGGCGTGGCAGTGGCCGAGCGCAGGTCCAGCACCAGGTCAAAACGCTCGGTCTGCACGGCAGCGTCGCGCGTGAAGTCGATGGCACCGGCCACCTGGCACACCTTCACGCAGGCGCGGTGCGACTGGCAGGCGGCCAGGTCGATCTGGTAATCGAGGCCAATGGCGTTCTCGGGACAGGCCGCCACGCAGGCATTGCAGCGCGTGCACAGGTCGAGGTCGATGGGGTTGTCGGCCTTCCACTGCAATTCGAACGCGCCCAGCCAGCCGGCAAGGCCCGTGATGCGCCCGCCCAGCACCGGAAAGCGCCGTGCCTGTGCGCCCCCGGCGTTGCCAGGGCCCTGCGTGAACAGGGTCACATCCAGCACGTCCGACACCAGGGCTGCAGCCTGCTCGGCCTGGTCGAGCGGTCCGATGATGAGCAGGCGGCCCGTGCTCTTGTAGGTGACCGTGGGCACGGGCGGTGGATCAGGCAACCGGGCCGCCGCCAGCAGCGCTGCGATCTTGGGACTGGCCTTGGCGGCATCGCGGCTCCAGCCACCGGTTTCGCGGATGTTCACAAACCGGATGGGGGACACCGCCCCCTCGGTCTGCTGGCCCAGGTCGCCAAACAGGCGCTGCTCTTGCGTGCAGGCCACCACCACATCGTCACCCGACTGGATGGCCTTTTGGAACGCCCCCGCATCGCGGCGGCACAGGGTGGAGTGAAGGGTCAGGTCTTCATGCAGCGCCGCGCCCAACGCCTTTGCGTTGAGGGGCATCGTCTGGTTGCAGTCGCAGAGGAGCGTCGTGGTCATGTTCTGTGTGGCTGGCTGGCATGGCCACCGCATCCTGTGCGGAGTCGGTGGCAAGCGCAAGCTCGCTGGAGGGGTCGCTAGGAATGGCGTTGCAGACCCCGGACTGTGCCACGTCTGGGGATGTTTGCCCCTCCGCATCATCCCGAGGCTGAGCAATGGCAGGGGCTATTGCATCTGCTTGCGTGTCTGCGATTGCCTCTGCGGTGGCACCGTCCACCAACGCATCGGGCGATGCCTCGGCGTTGGCCTTCTTCTCATGGTCAAAGAAGCCCATCGCATGGGCACTGGTCAACTTGCGCAGCATCCCGGCAGGCAGCGGATCGGGCTGGGTGTAATCGCCAACGTAAATATCGAGGCCATCCATCACATTGAAGTGCGGATCGGCAAACAACTTCTTCATGGCCAGGTTGCGCACTTCGGGCGAGACGGCACGGTCCACAAAGGGCTTGAAGTCAGAGGCGGGGGTGAGGGCCTCGGCATCCGACAAGGTGGGCGGTGGTGGCGCATCCGGGGTGGGGGCTGCGGGTACGGCGGTGGCTGCTCCAGCAGCAGCCGGAGCGGGCACGGGTGCGGGATTGGCCACCTGCGAGGCTGGCGCGGGCGGCGGCGGGTCCTGCACGGGCTTGCCCGCCAGCACATCCTGCTTGCGGCGCGACCAGCGTCCGAGAAATCCGTCAGCCATGGCCTCCTCCTCCACCGCCGCCACGCTGCTTTTCGGTGGTCACGGAGGCCGGATTACCAAACCGGTCCTGCAAGGAACGGAAGCTGTCGGGGCGCTTGCGGCGCTTGGGCTCGGGCTGGTAGTGCTCGGCCACGAAGGCGCGCAGTGCCTCCACCACCTCGGGCGCCGCAGGCACCTGTTCCACGGTTTCCTGCGCGTCCAGCCAGCGGCCCGCATCGTGGTAACTCAGGCTCACTTCGACCGGGCGGGCCAGCGGGATCTCGCCGGTGCCGGGGTCTTCATCGCGGCGCCACATCACAAACCAGCAGGGGGCTGGCGAAGTGAGATTCAGGTGGTAGCCCTCGGCATCATCACGGAACAGCTCCACGCGAAAGCCCGGGAACAGCCAGCGCTGCTCGCGCTCGTCCTGAAGGATCTGGCGCGGCTCGGTGCCAAAGGCGGGCTCGTGGATCACCACCTCGGCCAGCGACCACCGCCAGGGCTGCCAGCGGTTGGCGATGTGCTCGCAGCGCATGATCACGGCAACATCGGTGTAGGGGCGCTCAGTCATGGGCGCAGACTTTACCCCGGCGCGCGGCCTGGGTCAGCACGGCCTGCAAAGCCCCTTGAGTGGCCTCAGAGGGTGTGAATGAATCCGGCGTGCCCGAGCAGGCCGCCAAAACGCGCCCGATCTAGACGCAAAGCGCAGCCATAGCTCGGGCTATGGCGAGCATTTGTAACGACGAGCGGGTGTGTTTTGGCGGGATGAGCGGGTATGGCGGGTTCGTTCACACCTTCTCAGCTTGCAGCCCCTTCCAGCCGCTCCACGGCCACCGCGCAGTACTTGAACTCCGGAATCTTGCCGAACGGGTCCAGCGCCGCGTTGGTCAGCAGATTGGCCGCCGCCTCCACATACGCGAACGGCATGAACACCGTGCCGCGCGGCGTGCCGTCGTCGCGGCGCACGCGCACCTGTACCATGCCGCGCCGCGATCGGATGCCCACCAGCGCACCCGGCGCCACGCCCAGCCGCGCCAGTTCGTCGCCATGCAGCGACGCGGTGGCCATGGGCTCGATGGCATCGAGCACGGTGCTGCGCCGCGTCATGCTGCCCGTGTGCCAATGCTCCAGCTGGCGGCCGGTGATAAGCACCAGGGGATAGTCGGCGTTGGGCGTTTCGGCCGCCGGGATCAAGCTGGCGGGCACGAGTTGGAGGCGCCCCGTGGGCGTGGGGAACTGGTCTTTGAAAACAATGGGCTGGCCGGGGTCATCCGGCGTGAGGCAGGGGTAGGTCACGCTGGAGTCACGCTCCAGCCGACCCCAGGTGATGCCCTCGATGCTCGCGTGCATGGCCTGGCGCATTTCGTCGTACACGGCGGCCACGCCGGATTCGTCGCCTTCGTAATTCCAGCCGAGGCCCACCCTTTTGGCGATCTGCTGAATGATCCAGAGATCGGGCCGCGCATCGCCCGGCGGGTTGAGCGCGCGGCGGCCCATCTGCACCATGCGATCGGTGTTGCTGGCCGTGCCGGTCTTCTCTGGCCAGGCGCTGGCGGGCAGCACCACGTCGGCCAGCCAGGCGGTTTCGGTCAGGAAGATGTCCTGCACCACCAGGTGCTGCAGGCTGGCCAGCGCGTGGCGCGCGTGGTTCAGGTCGGGATCGCTCATGGCGGGGTTCTCGCCCATGATGTACATGCCGCGCACCTTGTGCGGGTCGGTGTCAGGCGCCAGGGCCTTGTGCATGATCTCGACAACGGTGTATCCCGGCGCCTCGTCCAGCGGGGTGCCCCAGAAATTCTCGAACCACGCGTGCGCTTCGGCGTTGTCCACGCGTTGGTAGTTGGGGAACATCATGGGGATCAGCCCCGCGTCGCTCGCACCCTGCACGTTGTTCTGGCCGCGCAGCGGATGCAGACCCGAGCCTGGCTTGCCGATCTGGCCGGTGACGGCGCACAGCGCAATCAGGCAACGCGCGTTGTCGGTGCCGTGCACATGCTGGCTCACGCCCATGCCCCACAGAATCATCGCGGCCTTGGCCCGCGCGAAGGCACGCGCCACCTCGCGCAGCGTCTCGGCCGGGATGCCGCACACGGGTGCCATGGCCTCGGGGCTGCAGCCCATCACGTTGGCCTTGAGCGCCTCGAAATCGGTGGTGCGGTCGTGGACAAAGGCCTCATCCACCAGACCTTCGTCGATCACGGTGTGGATCAATGCGTTGAGCATGGCCACGTCGGTGTCGGCCTTGAACTGCAGCGTGCGCCACGCGTGGCGGCCGATGTCGGTCACGCGCGGGTCGGCCAATACAATCTTGGCGCCACGCTTGGCCGCATTCTTCATCCAGGTCGCCGCCACCGGGTGGTTGGCCGTGGGGTTGGAGCCGATCACGAAGATCAGCCCGGCATGCTCCACGTCGTTCACCGGGTTGCTCACCGCCCCCGAGCCCACGCCTTCGAGCAGCGCGGCCACGCTGGAGGCGTGGCACAGCCGCGTGCAGTGGTCCACGTTATTGCTGCCAAAGCCGGTGCGCACCAGCTTCTGGAACAGGTAGGCCTCTTCGTTGCTGCCCTTGGCCGAGCCAAAGCCCGCCAGGGCCTTGGTGCCGTGCGTGTCGCGCAGGCTCTTGAGCTGGCCTGCTGCGAGGTCCAGCGCCTCGTCCCAGGTCGCTTCGCGGAAGGTATCGCGCCAGTCAGCACCGTAGGGCCGCACCTCCTTGGGCACGCCGGGCTTGCGGATCAACGGCACCGTCAGGCGGTCGGGGTGGTGGGCGTAGTCAAAGCCGAAGCGTCCCTTCACACACAGGCGGCCGTGGTTGGCGGGGCCGTCGCGGCCTTCGACGCTGATGATCTTTTCATTGCGCACGTTGTAGGTGATGAGGCAGCCCACGCCGCAGAACGGGCAGACCGAATCGACCTTGCGGTCCACTTTTTGCGAGCCGATGTGCGTCTTGGGGCTGAGCGCACCCGTGGGGCAGGCCTGCACACATTCGCCGCAGGCCACGCAGGTGCTCTCGGCCATGGGGTCGTCAAGGTCGAAGATGATCTTGCTGTGGGCTCCGCGCAGGGCGTAGCCGATCACGTCGTTGACCTGTTCCTCGCGGCAGGCGCGCACGCAGCGGTTGCACTGGATGCAGGCGTCGAGGTGGACGGCCATGGCCGGGTGGCTCAAGTCGGGCGCAGGCTGCTCGCGGTGCAGCGCCTTGAGCGCGGGGCGCACGGCCACACCCAGGCGGTCGGCCCAGGCGCTCAGTTCGCCGTGCTGGCCTGCTGCTGGGGCAGTTTTTGAATCCAATTCGCCTGTAGCGCCAGATGCGCATGCGCTACCAGCTATCAATTCAGGAGTATCTGGTTGGTCATCATTCCATTGGTAGCCCACGTCCGGCATGTCGGACAGCAGCATCTCCACCACCATCTGCTGGCTCTTGCGCGCGCGCGGGCTGGCGGCCTGCACTTTCATCCCTTCGGTCGGCGCTCGGCAACAGCTGGGGGCCAGCGTGCGCTCGCCCGCGATCTCCACCACGCAAGCGCGGCAGTTGCCGTCGGGGCGGAGGCCGTCGGTGTAGCAGAGGTGCGGGATCTCCACGCCGTGGCGCTGCGCGGCTTTGAGGATGGTGTCACCGGGCTGGGCGGTGACGGGCCGGCCGTCCAGCTCGAACGCCACGCCGGGCAGCGCAGCGGCAGAGGTGAACACGGCGCTCATGGCTTCACCCCTGCGGGCAGTTGCTCGGCCAGCGGGCTGTTGCGCGGCTTGGGCAGGTCACCCGGCCACGGCCCCTCGCCCACTTCGTGCGCAAAGTATTTGTGGATGCAGCGGATGGGATTGGGCGCCGCCTGGCCCAGGCCGCAGATGGACGCATCGGCCATGACCTGCGCCAGGTCGTCCAGCAATTCTTCATCCCACTGCGGCGCTTCCATCAGCGTGGCCGCCTTGGCCGTGCCTACGCGGCAGGGCGTGCACTGGCCGCAGCTCTCGTGTTCAAAAAAGCGCATCACGTTCAGCGCCGCCTCGCGCGCGCTGTCGTGCTGGCTGAGCACGATGACGGCGGCCGAGCCGATGAAGCAGCCATAGGGCTGCAGCGTGTCGAAGTCCAGCGGTATCTGGTTCAGGCGGGCGGGCAGGATGCCGCCCGAGGCGCCGCCCGGCAAATAGGCGTAGAGCTGGTGGCCATCCAACATGCCGCCGCAGTATTCGTCGATGAGTTCCTGCACGGTGATGCCCGCCGGCGCGAGCTTGACGCCGGGGTGCTTCACGCGGCCGCTCACGCTGAAACTGCGCAGGCCCTTGCGGCCGTGGCGGCCAAAGCTGGCAAACCACTGCGGGCCGCGCTCCACGATGTCACGCACCCAGTACAGGGTTTCAAAGTTGTGCTCCAGCGTGGGCCGGCCGAACAGGCCCACCTGCGCGATGTAGGGCGGGCGCATGCGGGGTTCGCCGCGTTTGCCTTCGATGCTCTCGATCATCGCGGACTCTTCGCCGCAGATGTAGGCACCCGCGCCCCGGCGCAGCTCGATGTGCGGCAGCGGGCATGGGGGCTGCGCGCGCAGGTCGTCCAGCGCGGCCTGCAGCAGCGCGCGGCAGCCGTGGTATTCGTCGCGCAGGTAGATGTAGACGGACTCGGTGCCCACCACCTGAGCGGCGATGAGCACGCCTTCCAGAAAGCGGTGCGGGTCGCGCTCCAGGTAGGTGCGGTCCTTGAAGGTGCCGGGCTCACCTTCGTCGATGTTCACCGCCATCAGGCGAGGAGCAGCTTGCTCGCGCACGATGCGCCACTTGCGGCCCGCCGGAAAACCCGCGCCGCCCAGGCCACGCAGGCCCGAGTCTTCCATGGCTGAAAGCACGGCCTCGGCGTCCATTTCGCCATTCACCAGTGCAGCGGCCGTCTGGTAACCGCCGTGCGCGCGGTAGGTGGCGAGGTCGGTATGGGCGGGGCTGACGCCTTCTGGCGGCGCAGGCACGCTGCGCCCGGCCAGCGCTGCAACATCAAAATTGACAGCCCCCTGTGCATAGGGATGTAGCGCTACCGACCGATAGGGCTTCAAATCGATGATTTCCAACACCCCATCGACCGTGGCGTGTGGCACCGGGCACTGGTGCACCACGGCCACGGGCGCCTGTTCGCAGCGGCCCACGCAGGGCACGGCCTGCACCTGCACATCGCCCTGCCCGGCCGCACGCAGGCGCTCGGGCAGCGCGGCCAGCAGCGCGCGCGCGCCGGCCATGCTGCAGCTCAGACTGTCGCACACGCGCAGCACCAGGCGCGGTGCCTGGGCCTGGTCGCCGCGAACGATCTCGAAGTGGTGGTAGAAGCTGGCCACCTCGTACACCTCGGCCATGGGCAAGTTCATCTGCCGGGCCAAGGCCACCAGGTGCCGGCCGTGCAGCACGCCAAAGTGGTCGTTGAGGCGGTGCAGGTATTCGATCAGCAGGTCGCGCCGAAAGCCCTCGGCCGGTCGAGAACCCAGCAAAGCGGCCACCTCGACCATCGCGGCGCCTTCAGGCTGGCGGCCCTTGAGCTGGCTGGCGCGGCGAAGGCTGGCGCGCAGGTCATCGGGGGTGGCGAGCGTTGCGACCGAGGCTGCGGCAGGCGGGACAGGTGATGGCTGCATGAGTGTTGTCTCGGTTGAGCAGGCCTCGGCAAAGGGGCCCCATCTTTCAGAATTTCAAAATGGATGGCAGGGTACCGGGACAGACCACAGATCATATCCATCGGTAACATACTGTCACCATACTGACATCAATTAACAATAAACATGCCCCGGCACCGTAGAGTGGGTTTCTCACACTTATGACAGGAAGATGCCATGGCTCGATTCCCGTTGCAAAAGGCCGCTTCGCGGCGCAGTGCGTCCTGGTGCAAGCTCGCCCTCACCCTGCTGACCCTGGTGTTCGGCGCAAGCTTCGGCGCCGCGCAGGCCAAGCCAGTCAAAACGGCTTATGAGTACTACGCCGAGGGCAACCCCGATGTGGTGCCCACGGTCAGCCAGTCACAACCCCACCCGTCGTATGTACTGATGGGCGGTGGGCCCGATGTGGACGATGCCTTTCGGTGGATGATCCAGCGCGCCGGGGTGGCGCCGGGCACTGGTGGCCGCCTTGTGGTGATCCGTGCCTCGGGCGATGACGGCTACAACCCTTACATCTACTACAGCGGCCGCAAGTCGGCCATGGACTCCGTGGTCCGGGACGGCTGGGTTGGCGGGGCTTCGCTGGGCCTGAGTTCGGTCGAAACGCTGGTGATTCCCAGCACCGCGGCCGCCAACGACCCTTTTGTCAACACCGTGCTGGCCCGGGCCAATGCAGTGTGGATTGCCGGTGGTGACCAGGCCAACTACATCCGCTACTGGAAGGGCCAGGCGCTGGAGGCGACCTTGAACGGCCTGATGCAAAAGAACGTGCCTATTGGCGGCACCAGTGCGGGGCTGGCCGTGCTGGGCGGGTTTGACTTTGCCGCGCTCAATGGCACCGTCACCTCCACGCAAGCGCTAAGCAATCCCTACAACAGCTACGTGACGCTGGACCCCAACCCCTTGAGCACGGTGGGCGGCTTCATCGCACCGCCGGCGCTGGCCAATACCATCACCGATTCGCACCTGGATTCACGCGATCGCATGGGCCGACTGATCACCTTTGTGTCCCGCCTGATCGGCACCTATTCCGGCGCGGGCCAGCAAGAGTTCGGCTGCCCTGGCGGCGTGCTGGGCAACAACACCGCCCGGGGCATCGGCATTGGCGTGGAAGCCGCCCTGCTGGTGCAGCGCAACCCTGACCTCACCTACAGCGGCAGTCGGGTGACCAATATCTCCACCACCACGGAAAGCGCGGTGTACTTCATCAACGTAACGCTGGGGCCGACCGTGTGCGCTGCGGGCAAGCCCCTGGAAGTGCCCACGTCATCGGTGGTGATTCGCAAACTCGCCAATTCCGCTGCGTCAATCAACCTGACCGACTGGTCGGGCTTCCCCATCTACCAGTCGGTGGGCGTGATGAACGGCACATTGCTGCCGGCCAACCCCTACTGATGCACCATGGCGATCAGGTGTTCTTGCTGATCGAGATCGTTGGGAACTTGCTGGAGAAGTCTTTCGCCTGCCGGGCGATCTTCACCGCCACATCGCGCGCCACCTTCTTGTAGATCCTGGCCACGTCGCCATCGGGATCGGCCACCACCGTGGGCTTGCCACTGTCGGCCTGCAGGCGGATGCTCATGTCGAGCGGCAGCGCGCCCAGGTAATCCATGCCGTACTCGGCCGCCATCTTCTTGCCGCCGTCGGCGCCAAAGATGTGCTCGACCTGGCCGCAGTTGCTGCACACATGCACGGCCATGTTCTCGACGATGCCCAGGATGGGCACACCCACCTTCTCGAACATCTTGATGCCCTTCTTGGCATCGAGCAGCGCGATGTCCTGCGGCGTGGTCACGATCACGGCGCCTGTCATGGGCACGCGCTGGGAGAGCGTGAGCTGGATGTCGCCGGTGCCGGGGGGCATGTCGATGATGAGGTAGTCGAGGTCTTTCCAGTTGGTCTGCCGCAGCAGCTGCTCCAGCGCCTGCGTGGCCATGGGGCCGCGCCAGATCATGGCCTCATCCTGGTCCACCAGGAAGCCGATGGACATGACCTGCACGCCGTAGTTCTCCAGCGGTTCCATGGTCTTGCCATCGTCGCTTTCGGGGCGGCGGTTGATGCCCAGCATCATGGGCTGGCTGGGGCCGTAGATGTCGGCGTCGAGCACGCCCACGCTGGCGCCCTCGGCGGCCAGGGCCAGGGCCAGGTTGGCGGCCGTGGTGCTCTTGCCCACGCCGCCCTTGCCCGAAGCCACGGCAATGATGTTCTTGACCTGCGGCAGCAGCTGCACACCGCGCTGCACCGCATGGGCCACCACTTTGGTGGTGATGTTGACCGACACGTTTTCGACCCCGGCCACGCCCTTGGCGGCGGCCACCAGGCTGCGGCGCAACTCGGGCACCAGGCTCTTGGCGGGGTAACCCAGCTCCACATCAAAGGCCACATCGCCGCCAGTGATCTGCACATTGCGCAGGGCGCGGGTGCTGACGAAATCCTGGGCTGTGTGGGGGTCCAGCACGCTGGAAAGTGCGGCCAAGAGGCCCTGTTCGGTGACTGCCATTCAATAAACTCCAGAAGAGGCCGGTAGTCTATCCAAGCGCTGTTCCCCCGTTGTCTGAAGGACAATGCGCACGCCCCACCGCAGGCGACATCCCGTGAAACCGAATGAAAAGGACCTCCGTGAAATTCAAGATGGCCGAGAAATCCCTGTTTGCCATGCTGCTGCGCTCGCCGTGGTGGGTCAGCTTCGTGGTGGTGGGCGTCATCGTCCTGGCGGCAGGTGCGCTGCTGCCCAGGGAGTATTTCGTGGTGGGTGCGCTGGCCGGATTTCCCATCTTCGTGGTGGGCTGCATTGCCGCCTGGAAGCAGCTGCGCGCACCCAGCCCCGCCCACCTGTCCGGAATGCTCGACGCAGCGGCCCGCATGCCCTGGCGTGACTTTGCCAATGCGCTCGTGGCCGCCTGGACGCGCGCGGGCTACACCGTGGAGCGCCTGCCGGGCAACGGTGCTGCCGATTTCTGCCTGGCGAAGAACGGCAGCACCACGCTGGCCAGCGCCCGCCGCTGGAAAGCCGCCACCCATGGCGTGGAGCCGCTGCGCGAACTGCGCGCCGCCATGGACCAGCGCGGCGCTCCCACGGGCCTGTATGTGCTGGCACAGGGCGGCCTGAGCGACAACGCCCGGCTGTATGCGCGCGACAACGGCATCACCATCGTGCAGGACGCCGCCCTGGCCGCGCTGCTGCTCGCCAAGGCCTGATCCAGCGCCCCGCACAAGCCGGCCCGCCGCACCGTGCCGACCGCCACCCCATCGCCCCGCACAGGCCTGCTCCTCACCGGGGGCGGCGCCCGGGCCGCTTACCAGATGGGCGTGCTCGAAGCCATTGCCGACCTGCGCCACGCCTGCGGCGCCAGCCGCCAGCCCAATCCGTTTCCCATCATCACGGGCACCTCGGCGGGGGCCATCAACGCCGCCGCGCTGGCCTGCGGCGCCGACGATTTCGACCGCACCGTGCGCCGCATCGCCCGCGTGTGGCGCCAGTTCCACGCGGGCCAGGTATACGGTGCAGATCCGTTCAGCGTGATGCGCAGCGGTGCCCGCTGGCTCACCCTGGTGTCGCTGGGCTGGGCGCTGGCCCGCTGGCGCCGCATGCGCCCGCGCTCGCTGCTGGACAATGCACCGCTCGAAAAACTGCTGGGCAAGATGGTGCCGCTCATGCGCCTGCCCCGGCTGATGCACAAAGGCCACCTCACGGCACTGGCGGTCACGGCATCGAGCTACAGCTCGGGCGAGCATGTCACTTTTTTCGAGGTGGCCGACGGTGAACAGCCCTGGGTGCGCTCGCAGCGCAAGGCGGTGCGCGCCCGCATCACGCACGAGCACCTGCTGGCGTCTTCGGCCATTCCCTTCGTCTTTCCGGCCAAGGGGCTCGCCATCGATGGCCACACCGAATACTTTGGCGACGGCTCCATGCGCCAGTCGGCCCCCATCGCCGCAGCGATCCACCTGGGGGCCGAGCGCGTGCTGGTCATCGGCGCGGGCCGCATGCACGAGCCCCAAGGCGACAGCGCCGCCACGCCCTCGCCCGGGTACCCATCGCTGGCGCAGATTGCCGGGCATGCGCTGTCCAACATCTTTCTGGATGCGCTGTCGGTCGATGTGGAGCGGGTCAAACGCATCAACCAGACGCTGTCGCTCATCTCCGAGGACAAACGCTCCCACAGTGCGCTGCGGCCCATCGAGCTGCTGGTGATCGCCCCCTCGCAGCGGCTCGACGCCATAGCGGCCCGCCATGTGGGCGACCTGCCCGGCCCCGTGCGCGCCATGCTGGGCGCCCTGGGCGTGACATCGAACATGGCCGATGTGCGCGGCGCGGCGCTGGCCAGCTACCTGCTGTTCGAACGGGGCTACACCCAGGAACTGATGGCCCTGGGCCGCAAGGACACCCTGGCCCGGCGGGCCGAGGTGTGCCACTTCTTTGGCTGGAAGGACACGGGCGCCGAACTGCGCACCCGGCCATACACCTGACGCCGGGTCTGCACCCCCACCGCAGAGCGCCTAAAATTGCGGGTTCCGCCCGAGAAAGCCGCTTCCATGACGTCCTCCGCACGCAAACTCTTCGTCACCACCGCCCTGCCTTATGCCAACGGCAACTTCCACATCGGCCACATCATGGAATACATCCAGGCCGACATCTGGGTGCGCACGCAGCGGCTGCTGGGCAACGCGGTCAACTTCGTCGGCGCCGACGACACCCACGGCGCGCCCATCATGATCGCCGCCGAGAAGGCCGGCAAGTCGCCGCAGCAATTCGTGGCCGACATCGCCGCCGGGCGCCAGCAGTACCTGGACGGTTTTCACATCGAATTCGACAACTGGCACAGCACGGACGCACCCGAAAACCACCAGCTCGCGCAAGACATCTACCGCGACCTCAAGTCCAACGGCCTGATCGAGACGCGCACCATCGAGCAGTTCTTCGACCCCGAGAAGAACATGTTCCTGCCCGACCGCTTCATCAAGGGCGAATGCCCCAAGTGCCACGCCAAGGACCAGTACGGCGACAACTGCGAGGTCTGCGGCGCCGTGTATGCGCCCACCGATCTGATCAACCCCTACTCGGCACTGTCGGGCGCCAAGCCGGTGCTCAAAAGCTCGGAGCATTTCTTCTTCAAGCTATCCGACCCGCGCTGCGTGGCCTTTCTGGAAGACTGGACGCAAAACGGCCGCCTGCAACCCGAAGTGGCCAACAAGGTGCGCGAATGGTTCACCGTGCGCACCAACCCCGACGGCACGACCAGCGAGGGCCTGGGCGACTGGGACATCTCGCGCGATGCGCCCTACTTCGGCATCGAGATCCCCGATGCACCGGGCAAATACTTCTACGTATGGCTCGACGCCCCCATCGGCTATCTGGCCTCGCTGAAGAACCTGCTCGATAAGCGCGGCCAGGACTACGAGGCCTACATGGCCGACCCGGCGCTGGAGCAGTACCACTT
Organism: Acidovorax sp. GW823-FHT02H02; assembly: GCF_058797075.1. Taxonomy (NCBI): domain Bacteria; kingdom Pseudomonadati; phylum Pseudomonadota; class Betaproteobacteria; order Burkholderiales; family Comamonadaceae; genus Acidovorax; species Acidovorax sp. GW823-FHT02H02. Next base: position 142,853 of record NZ_JBXAJH010000011.1, read on the forward strand.
CATCGGCAAGGACATCGTCACCTTCCACACCCTGTTCTGGCCCGCCACGCTGAAGTTCAGCGGCCGCAAGGTGCCCGACTCGGTGTTCGTGCACGGATTCCTCACGGTGAACAACGGCGAGAAGATGAGCAAAAGCCGCGGCACCGGCCTGGACCCGCTCAAGTACCTGGGCCTGGGCATGAACGCCGAATGGCTACGCTACTACCTGGCCACCAAGCTGAGCAGCCGCAACGAAGACATCGACTTCAACGCCGACGACTTCATGGCCCGCGTCAACAGCGACCTGATCGGCAAGTACATCAACATCGCCAGCCGGGCGGCCGGCTTCATCGCCAAGCGCTTTGGCGGCCAGCTCGGCGAAGTGTCGGCCGACGGCGATGCGCTGCTGGACCACCTGCGCACCTTGGCCCCGTCCATCATCGAGCTGCTGGCCGAGCGCGAATACGGCAAGGCCCTGCGCGAGACCATGCTGCTGACCGATCGCGTCAATGCCTACGTGGACCAGAACAAGCCCTGGGAGCTGGCCAAGCAGGACGGCATGGAAGGCCGCCTGCAGGACGTGTGCACCACCTGCATCGAGGCCTTCCGCCTGCTCACCATCCTGCTCAAGCCCGTGCTGCCCGCGCTGGCCGCGCAGGTCGAGGCCTTCCTCAAGGTGCCGCCCTTCTCCTTTGCCGACGCCACCACCATGCTGGGCAAGGGCCATGCGATCGGCGAGTACAAGCACCTGATGCAGCGCGTGGATGCCAAGCAGCTGGAAGCATTGTTTGAGCCTCCAGCACAGGCAACGATTGAAACCGCAGCCCCCGGCGGCGAGGAGCTGGCCCCCACCATCACCATCGACGATTTCACGAAGATCGACCTGCGCATTGCGCTGATCGTGAACTGCGAGGCCGTGGAGGGCTCGACCAAGCTGCTGCGCCTGACGCTGGACGTGGGCGAAGGCACTGACCCGCAGGGCAATCCCGTCACGCGCAATGTCTTCAGCGGCATTGCCAGCGCCTACCAGCCCGCCGACCTGATCGGCAAGCACACCGTGATGGTGGCCAACCTGGCGCCGCGCAAGATGAAGTTTGGCGTGTCGGAAGGCATGGTGCTGGCCGCCAGCCATGGCGACGAAAAGGCCAACCCCGGCATCTACGTGCTCAATCCCTGGCCCGGCGCCACGCCCGGCATGCGCGTGCGCTGACACGGTCACCCCAGAACCGGACACGGCGATCCCGGACACGCCTCCTTGGGGCGCGCACGGGTGGCAACATTTCGCCCGCGCCCTTCATGCAGGTTCAACCCCGCACAAACGCAGCGGCTTCTGCCCAGGTGGTGCGGCCGGAGCACAAGCCTCAGCGGAACATGCCCGCGGCCTCCTGCCTGCCCCAGCGTGCACACCCGGCGTTCAGGGCAATACGACCTGGGCCTTGGCTCGGGCGATCTGCAAATTCGCATCGCGCTGCAGCAGCAGGCGCTGCGCCACCAGCGCGTTGGCCGCTTCGGTCACGGCCGCCACGTAGCCCTCTTGCGTTCCATACAGTTCCTCCAGCGAGGGCCGCGCATCGCCCGCCGCCAGCCGCGCGGCGCGCGTCTTGTGGAAGGGGATGAAGCTGCCCGTGAGGTTGGCCAGATCGGTGATGCCGGGTGTGGCCACGTAGTTGAACTCGATGCTGGTGCCCAGCGGCGCACGCGCCTCCACGCTGCGGATGCCGGCGCGGGTGAGGCCCGTGGAGGCATCGACCTGCGGAACAAGGATGGCGTAGTCGCGGCCCAGGTTGCGCGGAGGCAGCACGGTGGCGATGCCCGCCTCGTCCTGCGGGATGTACTGCGGGCCAAAGTCGAACAGCGGGAAGTTGTTATACAGACCGCGATAGCTGAAGTCCGGGATAGGCGTCTGCACGCCGCCCACCGCCCAGGTCAGCCCCTTCATGGCCGGGAAGCTCAGCGCCTCGGGCCGCACCAGCGTGCCGTCAGCCAGCTTGGGCACCTGGCTGGCGGGCGGCTGCGTGCCGCGCACCACCCAGTCTTCCAGGTTCAGGAACAGCGCGCGGAAGGTGTCGTTGAACTGCACCACCGTGCCCGTGGGGTACGTGGCGCGCGTGGGCGCATAGGCAATGCTGGCCGTGCCCCCTGCCCCGCCGTGCTGGGTGCTGGCGTAGTAGTAGATGCGGGCGTTGTCGGGCTGCGGCAGGTCCTTGGTGCCGTTGGCGTCGGTCAGCACGGGCGAGCCCTGCAGTTGCCAGAACTCCGTGCCCGACAGGCCCAGGAAGAACTTGGGGCAGGTGTTGGTGGCGGCGCAGCGCTTCATCACGCCACCCTGGCGGCCACTGATGTCGTCCATGTAGTCCTTGTCCAGCCCACGCGGCGCGGTCTGGCCAAAGGCCGTGTGGTCGGTGCGCAGGCCACCACCACCGCCGGGCACGGCAAAGCGGGTGTTGATGTGGGTCTGCCGCGCGGCCACGTGGGCGTACATGCCGTCGAACACCTTGCCCCCATCCAGCGCCTGGTTGAAGCCCAGGTGCAAAAAGGTCTTCATCGCGTTGCCCGACTGCGAAGTGCCCTGCCCCAGCGTGTACTGGATGCGGCCTGCGAGCGGGTTGGGGGTGCCCGCCGAGTCCGCCGCCTTGCTGCGGAAGAAGCTCACGGTGTCGCGCAGCGCAGCCAGGCCCACGCCCATCACTTTGGGGTCCTTGGCGACGTAGACCAGTTCATACAGGTAGGCGGGGTCGAACCCGCCCTTCAGGCACACGCTGGTGGGACTGGCCGTGCCGGGGAAGGCGTTGGTGCCCGTGTCGCAAGTGGCGAACTTCCAGTCGCTCGCGGGCACAGGGATGCGCGCATCCGTCTCGTTGGCGCGGCGGGTGAGCGAGTAGCCGGGCTGCGTGTTGTCCAGGCTGGCGGGCTCGTACGGAATCATGGTGCCATTGAACACGCCGCCGGGCAGCGTCATCGCGGGGCTGGCCGCAGCAGGCACCAGCTCGGCGCGGTAGGGACCGGTGATGCTGCTGCCGTCCTTGTTCTTGGCCACGGGCACGCTCACCGTGAGGCGCGCAGGTGTGCTCTTGGGCACGTCGCCCTGCCAGGCCGAGTACAGCATCACGTACCCCCGCTCCAGGTAGACCGCATCGCTGGGCGAGGCCGTGGGGTTGAGCAGCGTGAGGATGTTGCCGCGGTTGGGCGCGTCGTAGCGCAGCACGCCGCTGGCCTTGGCCATGTTCTTGGGCTTGAGCATGACGAAGTCGGCCTTGTACTCGACCATGCCGTTGGCATTGGTGGGCGCCAGCGCCAGGTCCTGGATGGTGGCGTTCTTGGGGTCCTTCGGATCCACCTCGCCGCTGAGCGTGCCGGTCAGGCGCTCGTATTCGCCCACGTCGCCATAGGTGCCGGGGAAGGCTTCGGTGGCGGTGATGGCCAGCTTGAGAGCCGGGCCCTTGGGCGCGTCGTTGCTGGAGCCCCCGCAGGCGGTGATGGCGGCTGCGGCGGCGGCTGTCAGCGCGAGTTTGGTGAATGCATGAAGCGGTTTCATGGTGTCTGTCTCCTTGGATGGATGGTGGTGCGGGCCGCTTGGGCGGCTCTGGAACAAAACGGCAGCGTCTGTTGCGCTGCGCGCGGGCAAGGCTTCGCCCAGACCTGCCGGTAAAGGCAGGCTGCGAGAAGCAAAACGGGAATGAAACGGCCCGGTGGGTGGGTCGGTGGCTTATTCGGCCTCGATACCTGCGGCCTTGATCACCTTGCCCCACTTCTGGGTTTCGGCAGCCTGGAACTTGGCGAGTTCATCGGGCGTTGTGGTCCAGGCTTCGGAGCCTGCGTTGTCGTAGAAGCTCTTGGCCGCAGCGCTCTTGGTGGCGGCGGTCAGCAGCTCGTTCAGGCGCGCCACCACTGGCGCGGGAGTGTTGGCCGGCACGTAGGCCGCAAACCAGTAGCCCATGTCGTAGCCCTTCACGCCCGCCTCGTCGAGCGTGGGCACGTCGGGCAATTGCGCGCTGCGCTTTTGCGTGGAATAACCCAGCGCACGCAGTTTGCCCGCCTTGACCTGCGGCACGCCGGTGGAGGTGTCGGTGATCATCAGATCGATCTGCCCGCCCAGCAGGTCGGTGATGGCCAGCGGGTTGCTCTTGTAGGGCACATGCAGGATGTCCACGCTAGCCAGTTGCTTGAGCATTTCGCCCGCCATGCGGCTCGATGAGCTGCCGCTGCCAAAGCTGAGCTTGCCGGGGTTCTTCCTGGCAAAGGCCAGCAGCTCGCCCACGTTCTTGTACGGCGCGCTGGCGTTGACCACCAGCACCTGCCCGCCCTTGCCCAGCCCGGTGACGGGTGCGAAGTCCTTCACCGGGTCATACGAGAGCTTCTTGTACAGGTGCTCGTTGGCCGCGTGCGTGGTGTTGGTGGTGATGAGCACGCTGTAGCCATCTGCCGCCGCCTTGGCCACGGCAGACGCAGCAATCATGCCGCTGGCACCGGCCTTGTTGTCGATGACCACGGGCTGCTTGGTGTCGTTGGTGATGGACTGGCCCAGCGCACGGGCCAGCTGGTCAGTGGCGCTGCCTGCGGCAAAGGGCACGACGAAAGTGATGGCCTTCGAGGGGTAGGCGCCAGCAGCCTGGGCGACGGCTGCGGGGGCGTGCAATGTGCCGAGCGCCAGCACGGCGGCTGTGGCGAGCAGAGCGCGGCAGCAGCCTGCGCGGGGGGATGGATGGGTCATGTTGTCTCCTTGTGTTGGTATGGATGGGAAAGGAAGGGAAAGAAACCAGAGGACTTACACGGCGGGGCCACCGAAGTACGGCGCCAGGTGCGTTGGCACGGTGACGGGCATGTCCAGCAGCAGGTAGCTCAGTGCCTTGCCGTGGCTGTCGAGGTTGAGCGAATCGTTCACGCCGCCGTCGAGCACGTCGTCCAGCACGATGTTCATGGCCTGCAACTGGGGCAGCAGGTAGCGCGTGACCTGGCGCGGGCGGCGCTGCGCGAACTGGCGCGCCACGGCGGCCTCGGTGACCTGATCGACCAGCACATCCCACAGCGCGGGGTGCCAGGCGATGACGCTGATGTTGGAACGGTTGCCTTTGTCGCCGGTGCGGCTGTGGGCCAGGCGGTAGAGGGGAACGGTGATGGGGTGGTCTGTTGTGGTCATACCTTGAATCCTCAACTCACCATCTCGAAACGCACGGCCACCGCATCGCGCGGCACCAGGCACGACACGGTGCCCAGGCGCGGCCGCATGGCAGTGCGCACGCCGCCGCCGCCTGCGGGACCGCAGGTGTAGAGCGCGGTCATCTCGCGCAGCAGGCGCTGGGCGCTGGCGCGGTCGCGGTGCTGCAGGGCGACGCGCAGGCGCACGTCTCGGGCTTCGTCGTTGCCGTGGGCGGCTGCGTCCAGCCAGCGGCTGGTGTCGTCGCCAAAGATGCTGGTCACGCCGATCAGGTCGATGCGCAGCGGGCCCAGGCCCTGCAGGCGCTGGCGCAGCACCTCGCCCGCCAGCCGCGCACGGGCCTCGGCGCGCGGGCCGGCGTAGGAGATTTCGCCCTCGGCAAACCAGCCGGATTCAAAACACACATTGACCTTGAGCGTGGCGGGCCGGGCGTGGCCCTGCACACCTTCCAGCCTCACGGCGTCGGAGCCCACGGTGGCCACGCGGGCGGCGGTGATGTCGGCCACCACATCGGGCGTGAGGTACGCCGCCGGGTCGTGCAGCTCGTACAGCAGTTGCTCCTTCACCGTGCGCTCGTCGATGCGGCCGCCGGTACCGGGGGGTTTGGTGATAGTGCAGTGGCCGTCGGCATCGATCTCGGCGATGGGGTAACCCAGCTGGGCCAGACCCGGCACGTCCTTGTAACCGGGGTCGGCAAAGTAGCCGCCCGTGACCTGCGCGCCGCATTCCAGCAGGTGGCCTGCCATGGTGGCGCGGGCCAGCCGGTCCCAGTCGTCCAGCGCCCAGCCGTAGTGCGCCAGCGCGGGGCCCAGCACCAGCGATGGGTCGGCCACGCGGCCGCAGACCACGATGTCGGCGCCCGCGCGCAGCGCATCGGCAATGGCCTGCGCGCCGATATAGGCGTTGGCGCTGACGATGGGCTCGGTGGGCATCGCGGTGCCCAGGGCACCCTGCAGCAGCGCGCGGTGCTCAGGGCCGCTCAGGTCGTCGCCCTGCAGCACGGCAATGCGCGGGCGGGCAAGGCCCAGCTCGGCCGCCAGCGCGTGGATGCGGCGCGCAGCGCCGTGCGGGTTGGCCGCGCCAAAGTTGCTGACAATGCGCACGCCGTGCGCCAGGCACTGCGCCAGCACGGGGCGCAGCAGGTCCACCAGCAGGGGTTCGTAGCCGGCATCGGGATCGGTGCGACGGGCCAGCTGGGCCAGGGCCAGCGTGCGCTCGGCCAGGGTCTCGAAGATGAGCACCGAGGGCTGGCCGCTGGCAATGAGCGCCTGCACCACGGGTGCAGCAGCGTCGGTGCGGTCGCCCGAAAAGCCGGCGGCGCAGCCGACCAGCAGAGTGGTGTTGTTCGCCATGGGTTTGTTGTCTCCTGGGGCCACTGTAAATAGTGTGCGGTATTCTGTTAAATCGATTGTTACGATGAATCTATCTGAATTTCAGATAAATTAATGAGCCGCCGATTTACCATCCACAGCACCAGCCATGAGCACCGCCCACCTCTCCAGCCGCCAGCTCGACGCCTTCATTGCGCTGGCCGCGCAGCGCAGCTTCACGCGCGCCGCCACGCTGTGTCATTTGTCGCAGCCTGCGTTCAGCGCCCTCATCCGCGCACTGGAAGATGACCTGGGCCTGCGCCTGTTCGACCGCAGCACGCGGCATGTGGACCTGACGCCCGAAGGGCAGAACTTTCTGGAATCGGCCCGCCGCATCCGCACCGAGATAACCAACGCGCTATCTGCCGTGCGCGATGCAGCCACCCTGCAGCGCGGCCGCGTGGCCGTGGCGTTGCTGCCTTCTCTGGCGGCGGGCTGGCTGCCGGGCGTGCTTGCGCAGTACAGCGCTGCGCACCCGGGCATCGAGATCGACATCGCCGATGTGCTGTCAGAACCCTGCATCGACCGCGTAGCCAGCGGCCATGCCGACTTCGCGCTCGCCGCCATCCGCGCCGACACCCCGGCGCTGCAGGCCGACCCCTTTTGCAGTGACGACTTCTACCTGGTGTGCCCCACCGACCACCCGCTGTCCCGCCAGCGCAAGGCCGTCACCGCACAGGACCTGGCGGCCTGGCCGTTCATCCACCTCGCGCGCACCAGCAGCGTGCGCCAGTACCTGGAGGCCGCGCTGCACCCGCAAGCCATGCACACGTTGATGGAGGTCGAGCAGCTGGCCACCGTGATGGGCATGGTGCGCGCGGGACTGGGCATCAGCGTGGTGCCTGCGCTCACACTGTTTCATTTCGAGCAGCCGGGGCTGGTAACGCGGCCGCTGTCGTTGCCAGGCCTCACGCGGCAGATCTATCTGGTGCGGCGGCGGGACGAAAGCCTGTCGGTAGCGGCGCAAGCGCTGTATGCTCTGGTCATGAAGAAGCGGCCATGAGCACCATCCAGAGCACAGCCATTCCTTCGGCATCTACACGCTCCATTGGCCGGGTACAAAGCCCGGCAGCGCGTGCGCTGAATGCGGCCCGACTTGTGCGCAGTCTGGCCTGTGCCTTGGTGGGCACCTTGCTGCTGCCACAGTTGCTGGCCGGCTGCACGGTGGTGGCGGTAACCACCACGGCCGTCAGCGTCACAGCCACCGCCGTGGGCTTGGCAGCGGATGCGGCCGTGGGCACGGCCAAGGTGGTGGGCAAGGGCGTGGGAATAGCCGTCGATGCCATGTCCAGTGACGAGGCAGCGGCCGACAACAGCGGCATCCAGATCAGGGAATCCATCCGCCCGGCGCCCGGAGCGCAATCCGCACCGCCCGCACTGCCGGACCCACTGTCCCCGTCAAATCCGCCCCCGCTCACTCCCCGGTATAGCGCCCCGGCCGGTGGCTGATCCACAAAAAACCGCTCATCACCAGCACCGCCAGCACCGAATACGCCACCCGCTCCACCGGCACGACGAACAGCGCCAGCAGCACCACGGTGCCGTCGATCATCATCTGCACCTTGCCGGCGCGCATGCCGTAGCGGCTTTGCAGGTACAGCGACACCACCGTGGCCCCACCCAGGCTGGAGCGGTGGCGCGCCAGAAACAGGCAGCCCGTACCCAGCAGCAGCCCGCCCAGCAATGATGCGAACAACGGATTCAGGTAGTCCACATGCATCACATGCGGAAACAGCTCGGCCAGCAGCGACAGCAGGGCCACGCAGACAAAAGTCTTGATCGTGAATTCGCGCCCCATGCGCGTCCAGGCGAACCAGTAAAACGGCAGGTTCACCACAAAGAACAGTTTGCCGAACGAGATGCCCGTGACGTAGTGCAGCAAGAACGCCACCCCCGCCGTGCCGCCCACCAGCAGGCCTGCCTGGTTGAACAGCATGAGCGCCATGGCCACGAACAGCGTGCCGGCAAACAGTGCCTGCACGTCTTCGAACGTGCCGTGGCGCAGGGAGGAAGGCGAAGGGGAGTTGTCAGGCATGGAAGAGTTCACGAGAGGAGTGCAGGCAAGCAACGCGCCAGGCCATGGAGCGGCTGACCGCGGCGCCGGCAAAGCCCGCCATGGCATCTTGGAAAAAATGCCTGTATCGCTTATGCAAAGATCGTATTATGCTATTAATTAAATAGCATCAACAAAAAACACGCGCCAGCAGGGTACGACCGCAGCGGTTGTGCTTTGTTACCGGCTCACTACACTGGGCCACCGGCTTTTGCCTTCGCTGGCCACCCGCGCCCTGTCCATCCATGCGTTTCTCGCCCGCCTTTCGCCCCCGCCTGCTCGATGCCCTGCGCGGTTACAGCCGCAGCCGCTGGCTGGCCGACCTGGGTGCGGGCGTTACCGTGGGCATCGTGGCACTGCCACTGGCCATGGCGTTTGCGATCGCCAGCGGGCTCAAGCCCGAAGCCGGACTCTGGACGGCCATCATTGGCGGCTTTCTGATTGCGCTGCTGGGCGGCACCAACGTGCAGATCGGCGGGCCGGCTGGTGCCTTCATCGTCATCGTCTATGGCATCGTCGAGCGTTACGGCGTGGCCAACCTGCTGATCTCCACGGCCTGCGCGGGCGTGCTGCTGTTCCTGCTCGGGATGTTCAAGCTGGGCAGCCTGGTGCGCTTCGTGCCGGTGAGCATCGTCATCGGCTTCACCAACGGCATCGCGGTGCTGATTGCGCTGTCGCAGCTCAAGGACTGGCTGGGACTGGCCATCGACAAGATGCCCGGCAACTTCTTCTCGCAGGTGCACACACTGGCCCTGCACATGGGCAGCATCAACCCCTACGCGCTGGCGCTGGGCGCTGCCTGCCTGAGCGGGCTGTTTGTGTGGCCGCGCCTGTTCGCGCACGGCTCACCGGTGCTGCGCGTGGCCGAGGGCCACACCGTGCGCCGCTTTGCCCGCATTCCGGCGCCCGTGGTGGCGCTGGTCACGCTCACGGCGCTGGCGCGCTGGCTGGAGATGCCGGTGGAGACCATCGGCAGCCGGTTCGGTGGCATTCCGCAGCAGCCGCCGGCCTTTGCGCTGCCCGATTTTTCGTGGGAGACGGTGCGCCTGCTGGTCACGCCCACCGTCACCATTGCGCTGCTGGGCGCCATCGAATCGCTGCTGTGCGCGCGCGTGGCCGACCAGGTGGCCACTGACCCGCACTACCGCAAGCACGACCCCAATCAGGAACTCATGGCCCAGGGCGTGGCCAATTTCGTGGTGCCGTTCTTCGGCGGCATGCCGGCCACCGGCACCATTGCCCGCACCGTCACCAACCTGCGGGCGGGCGCCAGCAGCCCCATTGCCGGCATGGTGCATGCAGCCACGCTGGCGGTGATCGTGCTGGTGGCTGCGCCGCTGGCGCTGCATATTCCGCTGGCGGTGCTGGCCGGCATCCTGCTGCATGTAGCGTGGAACATGGGCGAATGGCACGAGTTTGTGCGCCTGCGGCATTTCAGCAACCACTACCGCTTGCTGATGCTGGGCACGTTTTTCCTCACTGTGGTGTTCGACCTCACGGTGGCCGTGGAGGTGGGGCTGGGGCTGGCCTGCGTGCTGTTTGTGCGGCGCATGAGCGCGCTGTTCCGCGCCGAACCCAAGTCCGCGTCCACCCCCGGTACCGATGGCCTCGCCCTGGAGACTGGCCCCCGCCCCCGCATGGCCTGGCGCCTGCACGGCGCGCTGTTCTTTGGCGCAGCGGCCAAGATCGACCCCATCGTGCAGGCCATCGAAGCCGGCCCCGACAACCCCGAAGTGCTGCTGGACGCACGCGACCTGTTCGCGCTCGACACCACCGGCCTCGAAGGCCTGGAACAGATCCTCAAGGCCGTGGGCCAGCGCGGCGGCGTGCTGAGCGTGCTGGATGCGCAGGAGCAGCCGCGCTCGCTGATGGAGCGATCGGGCTTCAGCGCCCGGCTGGCCGAGCAGAATGCGGCGCAGGCGGCCGGCACCGATGCCCACCACAAGGACCGGGAGGAGACACCCCATGCAGGCACGGCACCATGATGTGGTGATCGTCGGCGGCGGGCTGGCCGGCATCGTCACCGCACTGGAGTGCCTGCGTGCCGGCCAGTCGGTCGCCCTGATCGACCGCGACACGCCCGAGCGCCTGGGTGGCCTGGCCCTGTGGGCCTTTGGCGGCATGGCGCTGGTGGGCACGCCACTGCAGGCGCGCATGAAGATCCCCGACACGCCCGAACGCGCGCTGGCCGACTGGCTGCGCTTTGGCGAACTGGGCACCGAAGAGGTGTTCCCCCGCCAGTGGGCCGCGCATTACGTGCAGCATTCGCGCACCGAGGTCTATGACTGGCTGCTGGCCAAGGGCCTGAAGTTCATGCCCGCCGTGAACTGGGTGGAGCGCGGCATGCACGGCGACGGCAACAGCGTGCCGCGCTACCACATCGTCTGGGGCACGTCGCGCGAGCTCACCCGCCGCATGATTGCCGCGATGCAAGCGGCGGGCGAATCGGGCAAAGGGCGGCTCACCTTGCTGCACCGCCACCGCGCCACCGCGCTCGACCTGCAGCAGGGCCGGCCCACCGGCGTGCTGGCGGTGAACGAAGACACCGGCGCCGAGCGGCTGCTGAAGGCCCCCGTGGTGGTGCTGGCCATGGGCGGCATCAACGGCGGCCACGCGCAGACCCACGCCAACTGGCCCAAGGACCGCCCCCTGCCCGCCACGATGCTCAACGGCGCCTACCCGTTCGCTGACGGCCAGATGCACCACTGGGTGGCAGACAGCCTGGGTGCGTGCATCACCCATGCGGGCGAGATGTGGAACTACGCCGCCGGCTTTCCGCACCCCTTCCCGCATTTCGAGGGGCATGGCCTGTCCGCCATTCCGTGCAAATCGGCGCTGTGGCTCGACCACAGCGGCCGGCGCATCGGCCCCGAGCCGCTGGTGACGGGCTTTGACACCCACTGGCTGTGCCAGCGCGTGGCGCAGCAAGAGAAACCCTGGACCTGGCACCTGCTGAACTGGCGCATCGCGGCCAAGGAGTTCGCCATCTCGGGCGCCGAGCACAACCAGCGCATCCGCGACATGCAGTTCCCCCAGTTCCTCAAGGAAACGCTGCGGGGCAACCACCGGCTGGTGAAACAGATGGCCGCCGAGAGCCGGCACTTCCTGGTGGACGACACGCTGGCCGGCCTGGCCGCCAAGATGAACGCGCTGACCGGCACCCAGGACGTGCAGCCCGGCGTGCTGCAGGCCACGGCCGACGCCTTCGACGCCAACTTTTCCAATGGCGCCAGGCTGCACAACGACGACCAGATCCGCCGCATCCTGCACGCGCGCCAGTGGGGGCCCGACAAGCTGCGCACCTGCGCGCCCGCGCCGCTGCAAAAACCCGGCGCGGGGCCCTACATCGCCGTGCAGATGCAGCTCATCACGCGCAAGAGCCTGGGCGGCCTGCAGACCGATCTGCTCAGCCGCGTGCTGGATGGTTCCGGCCAGCCCATCGACGGCCTGTACGGCGTGGGCGAGGCCGCGGGCTTTGGCGGCGGTGGCGCCAGTGGCAAGCGCTCGCTCGACGGCACTTTTTTGCCCGGCTGCATCCTCACCGGCCGCGCCGCCGCGCGTTCCATCACCACGGGCCACGGCCTCTGCTGACCCAACCCCAGGAGACTTCCATGCCCAACGGCGCCCAAGCCCTGATGAAGACCCTGGCCGATGCCGGCGTCGAGGTCTGCTTCACCAACCCCGGCACCAGCGAAATGCACTTCGTCGCCGCCCTCGACAGCGAACCGCGCATGCGCGCCGTGCTGGCCCTGTTCGAGGGCGTGGCCACGGGCGCGGCCGACGGCTACGCGCGCATGGCCGGCAAGCCCGCCGCCACGCTCCTGCACCTGGGCTGTGGCCTGGGCAACGGCCTGGCCAACCTGCACAACGCGCGCAAGGGCAAGGTGCCGGTGGTCAACATCGTGGGCGACCATGCCAGCTACCACGTGCCCTACGACGCGCAGCTGCAGTCCGACATCGAGACCGTGGCGCGCAATGTCTCGCCCGGCTTCGTGCGCACATCGCAGAGTACGGCGCAGCTCTGCCAGGATGCCGTGGACGCCGTCGCCGCCGCGCGCGGCCTGCCCGGCCAGGTGGCCACGCTGATCCTGCCCGCAGACGTGTCGTGGGGCGAGGGTGGCGTGCCCTGCGCGCCCCCGCCGCCGCCGCGCCCCGCAGCGGCAGACGACGCCACGGTGCAGGCCATCGCCCAGACGCTGCGCGCGGGCCCCAAGGCCGCGCTGCTGCTGGGCGGCCAGGCACTGCGCGCGCCCGGCCTGCTGGCGGCCGCGCGCATCGCCGCGCACAGCGGCGTGAAGGTGTTCGCCGAGGTGTTCCCGACCCGGCTGGAGCGCGGTGCGGGCCTGCCTGCCGTGGAGCGCATCGCCTACCTGGCCGAGCTGGCCGGGGTGCAACTCGCCGGTATCGAGCACCTGGTGCTGGTGGACGCCAAGGCACCGGTGTCCTTCTTCGCCTACCCGGGCAAAAAGAGCGACCTCGTGCCCGACAGCTGCACCGTGCACACGCTCTCCACCCCGGCGCAGGATGCGGCCGCCAGCCTGGGCCAGCTGGCCGATGCGCTGGGCGCCGCACAGGCCCCACCCGCGCTGCAGATCGCCAGCCGCCCGGGCCGCCCGCGCGGCAAGCTCACCGCCGAGAAGGTGTGCAAGGCCGTGGGCCACCTGCTGCCCGAGAACGCCATCGTCATCGACGAGGCCATCACCTCGGGGCTGATGCTCGCCCCCTTCACCGCCGGCGCGCCGCGCCACGACCTCATCACGCTCACGGGCGGCGCCATCGGCCAGGGCCTGCCGGGCGCCGTCGGCGCGGCCATCGCCTGCCCCGATCGCCAGGTGCTGGCACTGATTGGCGATGGCAGCGCGATGTACACCGTCCAGGCGTTGTGGACCATGGCGCGCGAGCAGCTCAAGGTCGTTTCCATCATCTTCAACAACGCCTCCTACTCGGTGCTCAACGTGGAGCTGGAGCGCGTGGGCGCCGAGGAAGTGGGCGCCAAGGCCAGATCCCAGCTGGACCTGGCCGGACCGGTGCTGAACTTCGCCCAGCTCGCCCAGGGCATGGGCGTGCACAGCGTGCGCACCACCACGGCCGAGGAGTTTGTGCGGGCGCTGGAGCAGGCCCTGGCCACGCCGGGGCCGCACCTGATCGAGGCCATGGTGCCGCAGTCGCTCAGCGGCCTCAAGCGCAGGCTGCTGCCGTGGCTGCTGCGCTCGCTGCCGAGCTTGCCGCCGGCGGTGGCGCGGGCGCTGAAACGGAAGATTGCGCCTTGACGGTTTTTGGGCTCTGGCGCTTTGTGGGATTGCGGTAGCGGCTATTGTTTTTGTAGTTTATGGCTTGCTTGGCTTGCTTGGGCTGAGGGCAGAGGCCGGGTCTCGCCCCGGCGGGCGAGGTACTTTTCTTTGCTTCGCCAAAGAAACGTACCCAAAAGAAAGGCGACCCACAGTCTGCGACCCCTTCGGGGCAGACCTGCGGCGGGGCGGTTGTGGGGTGCGCCGTGGAACTCGCTACGCGCTGGCGCGCTGCGCTCGGACAGCCACGGCGAGTCAGTGGACGAAGCATGCGCGCACTAGCGCGCATGCCACCCCGCAACCGCCCCGCCGCAGGCGCAGCCAGATGAGGTGGAACGGCCCAACAGCCGAACATCCATTCGGGCCATCGCGTTGCTCGGCCCCATCTCGCGGGCGTAAGCGCCACGCGCTGCACAGGCTGGGCCGAGCGCAGCGATGGCCCGAATGGATGTTTCGCTTTCCCTTCCCTTCTGGCTGCGCCTGCGGCGCGCAGGGGATGGTGGATCAGGGCTCGCGATTGTCTGAGCGCCGCAGGCGCGAGTTCGAGCGAGACCCCGCCAGCACCGAGCACCGCAGGCTGCCCGAAGCGCAGCGCAGGGTCGCAGACAGCAGGGTCGCCTTTTCTTTGCTTACTTTCTTTTGGCGAAGCAAAGAAAAGTAAGTCGGCCGCCGGGCCGAGACCCGGCCTCCGCCTTCAACCCAAGCAAATCATCAACTATAAAAACAATAGCTACCAGCGCCCACTAAATAAGCGCAAAAACCCAAAAAACTCAACTCCCCCCCTTGTTCTCCGGCGCATCCATATCCGGCCCCACCATCGTGCGCAGCACCGTGCTGCCATCCTTGGTCACCACCGTAAACACCTTGGGAATATTGGGCGGCTCGGCAAAGCGCCAGTCGTGGTGGGTTTCACCGCTCAACCGGTACGGCGTGACCTTGGCCGGCTTGCCTAGGCTGCGGCGCACCAGCGCCATGTCCATGCCGGGGGTGATGCGGGCAAAGTTCTCTGGCGTGAGCACCTGGCGCACGGCCACCAGCCGGCCGTCGGCGCCCACGGTGATCATGTAATTGATCTGGCCGGCGGGCTGGCGGTTGTATTCGAGGGTGCGTGCGCCATCGGCCTCGTCCCAGATGGTTTCGGGTGCGCCGAAGCGGTCGCGCACGTCGGCCTCGGTGGAAACACCGGGCTGCAACTCACTGATGCGCTGGGCATCGCATCCGGCAAGGGCCACCAGGCCGAGGGCTGCCGCCGCAACGGCCAGGGCACTGAAATGAAAGGACATGAAAGGCTCCCGGTAAAATCAAGGAAGAGAGGTTATCAGTTCATGTCCATTTTCCGCCGCCCCGACTACCAGTCCGAAGCCACCCAGTTCATCAACCAGCTCAAGGTGCAAAAGCCCGAGCTTGATGCGCAGCAAAGCGCCGGCCGTGCCCTGCTGTGGGACAAGCAGGTGGACCGCAAGATCTGGGGCGAGTACCGCGAAGCCCAGGTGGCGCAAAAGCCCTACGTCTACCAGACCAACGCGGATTGAGCATCACAATGGCTTCCAACGCTTTACCATCAAGCGTTGAAAGCTATTGATTGCATAGCAATTCATGCACAGCGCCAGCCCCGCAGAAGCCACTGCCGTCGCACCGGGCGCCATGCCCGACGTGGTGGACCAGGTGGCGCTGGCCCGCCTGTATGGCGAGCCGCTGTTTGCGCTGCCGCAAGACCTGTACATCCCGCCCGACGCGCTTGAAGTCTTCCTCGAAGCCTTTGAAGGCCCGCTCGATCTGCTGCTGTACCTGATCCGCAAGCAGAACTTCAACATCCTCGACATTCCCATGGCCGGCCTCACCCGCCAGTACCTGGTGTATGTGGACGAGATCCGCAGCCGCAACCTGGAGCTGGCCGCCGAATACCTGCTGATGGCGGCCATGCTCATCGAGATCAAGTCGCGCATGCTGCTGCCGCCCAAGAAGCAGGAGGGTGGTGAAGAGGCCGAAGACCCGCGCGCCGAGCTGGTGCGCCGCCTGCTCGAATACGAACAGATGAAGACGGCGGCCATGCGCCTGGCGCAACTGCCGCAATACGGACGTGACTTTGTGAAGGCGCAGGTGTACATCGAGCAAAGCATGCAACCGCGCTTTCCGGATGTGCATGTGGTGGATCTGCAGGAAGCCTGGCACGACATCCTCAAACGCGCCCGGCTGGTGCAGCACCACAAGATCACCCGCGAAGAGCTGAGCGTGCGCGAGTACATGAGCATGGTGCTCAGAACCCTGCAGGGGCGCCGCTTTGTCGAGTTTGAAGAACTGTTCGAGCCCGCCAACGGCAGCACCGTGCTGGTGGTGACCTTCATCGCCCTGCTGGAGCTGGCCAAGGAGACCCTGATCGAGATCACCCAGGCCGAGGCCTTTGCCCCCATTTACGTCCGGCTGGCCTATACACCGGCATGACCCCTCTGCGCCGCTCCGCGTCTTCCCCCCAGGGGGACACCACCCGTGGCCTGGCAAAGCCAGTTCCACTGGTGGCACTGGCATAGTGCAGCGCCGATTGCGCAGATCCCAGAAAACCACCATGCAGTCCCATGAATTCGACGTTCTCATCGTAGGCAGCGGCCTCGCCGGTCTTTCGGCGGCCCTGCACCTGGCGCCCACGCACCGCGTGGCCGTCATCACCAAGCGCCAGCTGCAGGACGGCTCCAGCGGCTGGGCCCAGGGCGGCATTGCCGCCGTGCTGGCCGACGACGACAGCTTTGCCGCCCACATCGAAGACACGCTGGTGGCCGGCGCGGGCCTGTGCGACCTGGCCACCACCCGCTTCGTGGTGGAGAACGCGCCCGAATCCATTGCCTGGCTGCGCCGCCTGGGCGTGCCCTTCACGCTCGAAGGCGACCAGCTGCACCTCACGCGCGAGGGCGGCCACAGCGCGCGCCGCATTGCGCATGTGACCGATGCCACCGGTGCCGCCGTGCAGCGCACGCTGATCGACGTGGTGCGCGCCACGCCCGGCATCACCCTGTTCGAGCAGCACACGCTGGTGGACCTGATCACCACGCGCAAGCTCGGCCTGCCCGGCAACCGCTGCCTGGGCCTGTATGCGCTGGACAGTGGCACGGACGATGTCGTCACTTTCCGCGCACCACAGACCATCCTGGCCACGGGCGGCGCGGGCAAGGTGTACCTGTACACCACCAACCCCGACACCGCCACCGGCGACGGCATTGCCGCCGCCTGGCGCGCGGGCTGCCGCGTGGCCAACATGGAGTTCATCCAGTTCCACCCCACGGGGCTGTACCACCCGCACGAAAAGTCCTTCCTCATCAGCGAAGCCGTGCGTGGCGAGGGCGGCAGGCTGCTGCTGCCCCCCTCGGCGGGTGGCACGCGCTTCATGCTGGACCACGACCCGCGCGCCGAACTGGCCCCGCGCGACGTGGTGGCCCGAGCCATCGACTTCGAGATGAAAAAACACGGCCTCGATTGCGTGCACCTCGATATCTCGCACCAGAGCCCGGCGTTCCTGCAAGAGCACTTTCCCAACATCCTGGCCCACTGCGCATCGCTCGGCATCGACATCACCAAGGAGCCCATCCCCGTGGTGCCCACGGCGCACTTCACCTGCGGCGGCGTGCTGACCGACCTGGCCGGCCGCACCGACCTGCCCGGCCTGTACGCCGTGGGCGAGGTCGCCTGCACCGGCCTGCACGGCGCCAACCGCCTGGCCAGCAACTCGCTGCTGGAATGCATGGTGTTTGCCCGCGCCGCCGCCCATGCCATTGCCGCAGCCCCCACCGCCGCGCTGCCCGCCGTGCCCGCATGGGACGACAGCCGCGTGACCGACGCCGACGAGTCCGTCGTCATCTCCCACAACTGGGACGAGCTGCGCCGCTTCATGTGGGACTATGTGGGCATCGTGCGCACCAACAAGCGCCTGGAGCGCGCCGCCCACCGCATTGCCATGCTGCAGGGCGAGATCCAGGAGTTCTACGCGCACTTCCATGTCACGCGCGACCTGCTGGAGCTGCGCAACCTGGTGCAGGTGGCCGACCTGATCGTGAAAAGCGCCCAGCTGCGCCGCGAAAGCCGGGGCCTGCATTTCAGCCGCGATTACCCCGAGGTGGCCGCGCCAGCCGCGCCTACGCTCCTCGTTCCACCGGTGCCCCGATGACTTACAGCGTCAAGGAAATCTTCTACACCCTGCAAGGCGAAGGCGGCCAGGCGGGCACGCCCGCCGTGTTCTGCCGCTTTGCAGGCTGCAACCTCTGGACGGGCCGCGAGCAGGACCGGGCGCAGGCCGTCTGCCAGTTCTGCGATACCGACTTTGTGGGCACCGATGGCACGCTGGGTGGCAAATTCGAGACGGCCACCGCACTGGCCGGGCTGATCGCCGCCCAATGGCCCGCAGGCGCGGGCCACCGCCTGGTCGTGCTGACGGGCGGCGAGCCCCTGCTGCAGGTGGACAGCGAACTCATCGACGCACTGCATGCGCAGCAATTCCGCATCGCGGTCGAAAGCAACGGCACCGTGGCTGCACCGAATGGCATCGACTGGCTGTGCATCAGTCCCAAGGCAGGCGCCCCCTGGGTGCAGCGTAGCGGGCAGGAACTGAAACTCGTCTGGCCCCAGCCAGGGTTTGACCTGCAGGCGCTGGAGCAGGACACGCATTTCACCCACCGTTTTCTGCAGCCCATGGACGGCCTGCTGCAGCGCCAGAACACCGCCGCCTGCATCGATGCCTGCCTGGCCCACCCGGCCTGGCGATTGAGCCTGCAGACGCACAAGCTCACCGGCATCCGCTAAGCCCTTTTCGCCCTATGTTGTTCACCATCTCCCAGCGCTTTTTCTTCGACGCCGCCCACACCCTGCGCCGCGAGATCGAGGCCGAAGGCAGCCGCCGTGTGCACGGCCACACCTACCATGCCGAAGTGTTCCTGACCGGAGCGCGCGACCCCGCCACGGGCATGGTGCTGGACCTGGGCCTGCTGCGGCAGGGCCTGGCCGTGGTGCGCGAGCAGCTGGACCACCACATGCTCGACGACGTGCCCGGCCTGGGCACGCCCACGCTCGAAAACCTGTGCGTCTTCATCGCCCAGGCGCTGCCCGCCGACCTGCGCGCCAGCGTAAGCCGCGTGCGCGTGTGGCGCGAGGCGCTGGGCGACAGCTGCATGCTGGACTTCTCCACGCACTGACGCGCCAACCGCCTTCGCAGCAGCGCATCCGTTCCGCCAGGCCCCGTTCCTTTCGCTTTCACCGACTTCATTGCCAGGAAACCCCCATGTTCCGCACCTTGCTCAAATCCAAGATCCACCGCGCCACCACCACGCACTCCGAATTGCACTACGAAGGCTCGTGCGCCATCGATGAAGACCTGCTGGATGCCGCCAACCTCGTGGAAAACGAACAGGTCCACATCTGGAACATCAACAACGGCGAACGCTTCATCACCTACGCCATCAAGGGCCAGCGCGGCAGCGGCATGATCTCCGTCAACGGTTCGGCCGCGCGCCGCGCCGCCGTGGGCGACCTGCTCATCATTGCGGCGTTTGCCCAGGTGCCCGAAGACAAGGTGGCCACGCACGAACCGCAGCTCGTGTTCGTCGATGACCGCAACCGCCAGACCGCCCTGCGCCACGCCGTGCCCACGCAGGCGCTCTGACAACAATCTGAAAGAATCCCCTGGTTCCGCCCAGACCGCGCAGGATGGCCCGCGCTCCGATCCTTCCTTGCCCTACCCCCAACCCGAGAACACGCCATGCCCCACCTGATCGTTGAATACTCGCAAAACCTCGCCGGCTTCCCCGAAGCGCAGGCCCTCACCGAACTGAACCAGGCCGTCACCAGCAGCCCCGAAGTGCTGGACGAGGCCGACCTCAAAAGCCGCTTCGTGCTGGTGGACAGCTTTGCAGTGGGCACCGCCCCCGCCAACCGCGCCTTTGTGCACGCCCAGTTGCGCCTGCTCTCTGGCCGCACGCCCGAGGCCAAGAAAGACCTGTCCGAGCGCGTGGCCGAGGTGCTGCGCCGCCTCACGCCCAAGCCGGCCGGCGTGATGGTGCAGCTCAGCGTGGAAATCGTGGACATGGACCGGGGCTCCTACGTCAAAGAGCGGCTGTAATTCCATTGCCAAACCATCCGTGTCGTTGTTGCTTCGCCTTGCCGTGCTACAGCACTGTCTGCGGCTTCGCGCCTAGACACGAATGGTTTGGCAACGGAATAAGCCACTTCACCACTATTTTTTGATCAGCCAAGGCTGCAGCGCTTATTGATAAAGCGCCTGCGGCTCTTTTTTTGATAGTGCACCAGCATCCCGCCCAGGGCAATCGCATCTAAATAGTGATACCCAAGACGCGCTCCAGATAGCCCAGATTCCACCCCGCACGCTTGCGCTT
>NZ_JBXAJH010000012.1:0-159174 GCF_058797075.1 Acidovorax sp. GW823-FHT02H02
AGCGTCACAGTTGAGCAGTTCATTGAAGTGCTCGACGACTACATCCGTTGGTACAACGAGAAGCGGATCAAGATCTCCCTGGGGGCCCTCAGCCCGATCGAATACCGGGTGAGCCTTGGACTTGCGGCATAAAACCAGTCCAAGTTTTTATCCGCACCCCCTCCTGGGGATTAGTGTGTCACTTCTGCGTGGAAATCAACAGCTTGCCTTCAAGCAGACCCTCATCGACAAGCTCACGCACGAGAACGCGCTCTTGAAGCGCATGAAGTTCGCCGCCCAATCAGAGCGCTTCAGCCCTGAGCAGAAGAGCCTGCTCGACGACGAGATCGAAGCGGACCTGGCGGCCGTGGCCAGCGAGATCGACGCGCTGGCGCAGACGCAAGCACCGGCCACCCCCGAGAAGAGACAGGCCAAGCGGATGCCCTTGCCGGCGCACCTGCCACGCCGCGAGATCCGCCACGAACCCACGTCCACCACGTGCGCGTGTGGCTGCCAGATGAAACGCGTGGGCGAGGACGTGGCCGAGAAGCTGGACTATGTGCCCGGCGTCTTCAGTGTCGAGCGCCACATCCGCGGCAAGTGGGCCTGCGCCCGGTGCGAGACCATTCAACAAGCGCCGGTCGAGGCGCACGTCATCGACAAAGGTATCCCCACCACCGGCCTGCTGGCCCAGGTGCTGGTGGGCAAGTACGCCGATCACCTGCCGCTGTACCGGCAGGAGGCGATCTTCGGCCGCGCTGGCCTGGCCATCCCTCGCTCGACCCTGGCGCAGTGGGTGGGCACCTGCGGGGTGCGGCTGCAGCCGCTGGTCGATGCCCTGAAGACCGAGATCCTCAGCCACCGGGTGCTACACGCCGATGAGACGCCGGTGGCCATGCTCAAGCCCGGCGATGGCAAGACGCACCGCGCCTACCTCTGGGCCTATGCGCCGGGGGCCTTCGAGAGCATCAAGGCTGTGGTCTACGACTTCTGCGAATCCCGCTCGGGCGAACACGCCCGGCGCTTCCTGGGCCACGGCACCGACAAGGCCTGGAAGGGCTGCCTGACCTGCGACGACTTCAGCGGCTACAAGGCCTTGATCGCCAGCGGCGTGACCGAGGTGGGCTGTCTGGCCCATGCCCGGCGCAAGTTCTTCGACCTGCACGCGGCCAACCAGAGCCAGATCGCCGAGTTCGCCCTGCAGCAGTTCGCCCGGGTCTATGAGATCGAGCGGGACGTCAAAGAGCTGGACACCGAGCAACGGCAAGCCGTTCGGCAGCAGCAGACCCGGCCGATCCTGGACGCTCTTAAAGAGTGGATGACGCTGCAACGGCGCCAGGTGCCCGACGGATCAGCAACCGCCAAGGCGCTGGACTACAGCCTGCGGCGCTGGGATGCGCTGACCCGATTCGTGGATGACGGACAACTGCCGGTCGACAACAACTGGATCGAGAACCAGATCCGGCCCATTGCCATCGGTCGTAACAACTGGCTGTTTGCCGGCAGCCTGCGTGCGGGCCAGCGAGCGGCCGCCGTCATGAGCCTGATCCAGTCGGCCCGTATGAACGGGCACGACCCGTATGCCTACCTCAAGGACGTGCTCACGCGACTGCCCACGCACAAGGCCAGCCGCATCGTCGAGCTCCTGCCACACCGCTGGAAACCCGCCGACGCCTGATCACCGGCCTCGGTAGGCCTGGGTTTGCCGGACGCTTACGTTGCACCCAGCCATAGGACATAGGCTTTGAAGCCGCGCCCATTTCAGCTGGCGTGCAAACCGCCGAGCAACCATACCTATGCTGCCGCGCTGGCCTCGACAGCAACATCACTCAAACTCTCGCCCCTGAGTGAGCGGACTAGGTTCTCAGCAGCCCGCATTTCAATTTCGAACCGTACGCGTCTCACAGCCGAGCCGATGTGGGGAGTGAGTACTGTTCTGGCGTTGTTGGTCAATCCCGGATGAATTTCGCGAGGTCTGTCTGGAAGTAGCCAATCTTCCATCTCATAGACGTCAGCGGCGTACGCGCCAAGTTGCTCATTCGCCAAGGCATCGACAACCGCCCTTTCGTCGACCACAGACCCCCTACCCACGTTTACAAGGATCTGGCCCTTTTTCGATAGTTGAAGCATCCTGGAGTCAACCAGGTGGCGCGTATCGCTAACAAGAGGCACTGCCAGGAACACATAGTCCGATGTGCTGACAGCCTCATCGAGCGTGACCAGTTCGACCTGATCTAGACGCACACTTGGGTCTACACCAAGCAGCCGCGCGCAGCCAAAGCCCGCGAGTCGCGCCAATATGGCCTGCCCAACTTTTCCGAGACCGATCACGCTGGCCACCGACCCATGAAGCCCGGTTCCGTATAGAGCTGGCCTCCACCCAGAGTAGCCTGCTCTTGTAGCGGCGTCACCCTGAAGCACGTTCCTGCCAGCAGCAATAGCCAATCCGATGGCCAGCTCGGCTGTGGGCTCTGTGAGGAGGTCAGGAACAAAGGTGACGCTCACCCCGGCTTGTGCGCAAGCCCTCAGGTCGAAGTTGTCGTACCCCTTGAGTGCACAGGAGATGGTCTTGAGCCTGGGAGCGTTCAGCAGCGACTCTTTGGTCACACTGTCTGTCATGAAGGCCATCATGGCATCAGCATCCACGAGGTACTCCCTGAGCTGGCTGGGGCTCCAGGGTTCAGGCCCTGGATTCATGATGACCTCACCCTCAGCCTGGAGCTTCCTTAGAACCTCTTCATGAACTGGCTGCGTTACGACGATTTTCCGATGATTCATTTTTCGATTTACTTGAGACGCTTTCGCAGCATCGATCCAATGCTGTCAACCACGAGGACACAGGCAAGAATCGACAGAAGGATGGCTGAGACCTCGTCATACTTGACAAGGCGAAGTGCTGCCATCAGCTCGAAGCCGATGCCACCTGCACCGACAATGCCAAGTACTGCGGAGGCCCTGAAGTGGTACTCCCAGCGATAGATGGTTATGTCTGCCAACTGTGGAAGGACTTGGGGGATAACGGCATGCGAGATGACCTGAAAGCGGCTTGCGCCTACCGCAGCAGCTGCTTCAAGTGGCTTCGGATCCACGTGCTCAATGGCTTCCGCGTAAAACTTTGCGACCATTCCCGTGGAATGCAACGCCAGTGCGAGCACCCCAGGTAGAGCACCAAACCCTACGGCTGCCACGAACAGAATGCCAAGAATGATTTCTGGCACGGACCGGAATGCCGCCAGGATGACTCTGGCCACTCTTCCCACCAAAGGATTGGGGGTGGTGTTTGGAGCCGCCAGGAGCGCCAGCGGAAGTGAAAGCACGATAGTCAGTGCTGTGCCGGCAATCGACATCGCCAAGGTGTCCCTCAGCGGGATGACCCAGTGCTCCCAGCGGTCGAAGTTGGGAGGGACCATCTCAGATGAGAGCTGCTTGACAGCCGGGGCGCCTTCGATGAACCGCTGTGCATCGAAGAACCCCGTGACGTACAGGGCTACAAGGCAAACCAGAAGGACGAACGCTGTATTGCGCAGTCCAATGAACTGCTCCCGCTTGTCGCGACTGATGATGTTCTCGAATGCAGCCGAGGTCATTGCATACGGCCCAAATCAAGCTTCAGGATGGTTGCGGTATCCCTAAGGACGTCATATGCAGCGTCATCAGTGGCGGCAAACGCCTGGACACGAAACGCCTTGAGCACCTCAGCATCCTTCATGTCCAGAAAGGAAGAGCGGATGGCAGCTTTGAGCTCAGGCTTGAGGTCCCCCTGCATGACGATCGGATAGTTTGGAATGGGAGCAGAAAGGTCAAGCTGAACAATCTTCGTGGCATCAATGCTTCCTCGAGCGATGAGGTTGTCCAGAATCGGCTTGGACAGAGCCCCGGCTGGAATCTGACCCGACTGCACCGCACGTGCGACCGCGTCATGTGCCCCAAGGTGAACTGGCCGATAGTCCTTCTCACCATCAAGCTTGTACTTCTTGAGCAGGTGTGCACGTGGTGCAAGGTGGCTTGATGTGGACGCCTGGTCGCCAAATCCGAAGGGCTTGCCGCGCACGTCTTCAAGCGTTTTCACCGGCCCTCCGGCCGTTGCGATGAGGACCGACTGGTATGTGGGCGACCCACGTTCAACGCCCACCGCAAAGGGCTCAATCCCGGACGCCTTAGATTTGGCCAAAACGTACGAGAACGGTCCAAAGTACGCTACCTCAATCCGACCGAACCGCATTGCCTCGATCATCGAGGAGTAATCGGTAGTCACCACAATCTCAACATCCTTCTTGAGCTGCTGTTCAAGATAGCGCTTAAGAGGCTGCGCGTTCTGGATGATGCTGGCAGCGTTCTCATCTGGAAGAAGGGCGACACGAAGCTTTGATGGATCCTTTCCCTGCGCATGAGCCCACAGAGGAAGGAGTGCAGCAAAAGAAGCTGCGCTGACAACAAGAGAGAAGTTACGGCGATTCAGCATGGCAAGAGTTCCTTGGTTTGACTGGATTGAAGAGTTCGGGGGCTATCAGTGGACGCACTCGTGTTGGAAGCGTTGGACTGCTTTGCATAGAGGTTCCGCGCAACATCGGGACTCAGCTGCTCTGCCCTACCCTCGAATACAACAGCTCCCTGGCGGAGCCCAATGATTCGGTCTGCAAACGAGCGCGCGAGCTCCACCTGGTGAAGACTCACGATTGCGGTGAGGTGGTCCTTCTTGCAGATCTCATGCAACAAGGTGAGCACGCTATGTGCGGTTGCCGGGTCCAGGCTGGCAACAGGCTCATCGGCCAGCAGGACTCGTGGCTTCTGTATTAGCGCCCTAGCTATGCCTACGCGCTGCTGCTGCCCCCCAGACAAGGCATCAGCCCGGGATAGCGCCTTTTCGAGCAGCCCGACACGCTCAATCACTGTGAGCGCCTCCAGCTTGTCCTTCTTGCTCCACGGCCATAGCGAAGCGAATGCACCCCTGTCACCGAGCTTTCCCATCAGAACATTCCTTAGGACCGACTGACGTCCAATCAGATGATGCTGCTGGAAAACCATCCCACAGCGCTTGCGGTGCTCTCTCAGCGTCTTTGCGTTGACTACCCCACCTGCCAGGCCAGGTATCGATACCTCGCCTTTTGTGGGCAGCACCAGTCCATTGATGCTTCGTAACAAGGTGGACTTCCCTGCGCCCGAGGCGCCCAGAAGCACCAAAAACTCTCCCTGCTTCACATCCAGACTCGTCGGGTGCAAGGCCACGGTCGAGTCACCGTAGCGGACGGAAACTCCCTTGAGACTCAGAACGTCTCGGTCCTTCTCCAACTTCATGTTGTTACCTTTGCAAGTTTCTGCCTGCGAGCAGCGCGAGAGCGCTTATGACGCACATTTGCCGCAGAAAGAAGTTCGATACGGCTAGGCATGCGTGCAGTTTGTTCGTGGAACGTGTCATCAATATGAAACTTGCATCCCGAAAAATAGGGGTATCTATAGATAACACCTATGTCTGGACTCACGCTACTTGCGGCTTTGAAAGCCTTTGATGCGACGGCAAGGGCCGGAAGCATGACTGCTGCTGCGAAGCTGCTTGATCTACAGCAGCCCACCATCTCAGCGCATATTCAGCGCCTGGAGAATGAGTACGGCGTGGAGCTTTTTCTTCGTCAAGGCCGCCGGCTTGAGCTGACTACCTTTGGCAGGACTCTGCTGGACTACACGCGGCGGGCATTCAGCGGCGAGGAAGATGCGCACGCCCTTTTGGCAGCAGCCAAAAACCGATTCGTCGGGCGTCTTGTGATTCACGCGATCGGCCCGTACAACGTAGTCCCTGTTCTGAAGGCCTTCGGGAGCCGCCATCCCCAGGTCGAGGTCTCTGTCCGTGTAGGCGACTCCCGCTCAATCACGGAAAAGCTCCTCGACTACCAGGGTGATGTCGGCGTGGTCCTCAATCACGCCGAGCACCCCGAACTCCATTGCATGCCATACAGGTCACAGCGCCTGGTGGTCTTTGCGAACCGAGAGCACGCCCTAGCCCGGTGCGGTGAGATAGTGCTCAAGGACCTTCAGAGCCAGCGCTTCGTCATACGTGAGGAAGGTTCAACGACAAGAAGAGTCTTCGAGAGCGAGCTAATTGCCCGCAATATCAACATCCAGGTTGCGCTGGAGATGGGAAGCCGGGAGGCTGTCCGCGAGGCAGTCGCACAAGGAATAGGACTAGGCGTCGTTGCCGAGACAGCCTATGTTCCAGATCCGCGTCTTGTGAAGCTGAAGATTCTGGATACAGCAATGGCCACCCACGTCGACTTCATCTGTCGTCGCGAACGACAGAACGCTCCGCTGATAGCAACGATTTTCGACTTGGCAAAAGAGGTGAGAAGAGGCCTGGCCTAAAGATTCACGAACTTGGCGACAGGGCCCGAGTGGATCATTCATGCCAAGCCTATCGTTAGGGAAGGTCTGCACAACGCTCGTTGCGACGAGTGCAGATGCGCGAGTTTTCAGATGGCGGCAACTGCGGCGTGATTCGGGTCATTCGAGGGCCGATTCGCACCCCGTTGTCGACCCTTTCGGCCGCTGCGGACGCACTCCCTGCAGGTCTTCTTCGAGCGCGTCTTCCAGCAGACTGCGCTGATCGGCGTTCAATGCCTCAGTCTTGGCGGCGAACTTCAGCCGCTTGAGGATGGCCATCTCGTAGCTGAGCTTGTCCAGCAGCGTCTGCTTGTGTTTGAGCTCGCTCATGAGGTGCTGCAGCATCTGGCGCATTTGCGCCTCGTCCATGCTCTGCAGATCCACCGGTTCGTTCATGGCCGTCATCATCCCCGATGGGTGGGCAGCCGCCTACTGGCATATCCACGAATTGAACGCCATAGCACGGGCGACCAACATCACAGCACCGTGATCACAGCGTCTTCTCCCAGGCGCTGCCAGGACAAGCCGGTGACCAGTGCCTGCAGTTGCTCGGCGCTCAGCGTCAGTTGGGGACCCAGGCGCTCATCGCCCCAGACAAACTTGCCTTGGTTCAGGCGCCTTGCGGCCAGCCAGACGCCAAAACCATCGTGCACCAGTACCTTCAGGCGGTTGGCCCGTGCGTTGGCAAAGAGATAAGCGTGGTGCGGGCGGGCCGCGCCAAAGACTTGCACCACTCTGGCCAGGGCCGTCTCGGGGCCGGTGCGCATGTCCAGCGGTTGCGTGGACATCCAGACCGCATCGACCCGGATCACCGCAACACCTCGCGCAAGAGCGCCCCGCACTGGCCCATTGGGCACTGCAGACTGACCACCAGTTCGCCGCGTTGCAGGCGCACCTGGACTGGCGCAGATGGCGGCGGTAAAGGCGGGGATGGCGCAAACGCAGCCAGCGCTTGCTCATCATGGGTGCTGGCGGCCATTGCCGTGAGCGGCAGCGAGATGAAGCCGGGCTCAGCATCCGTACCGACGCCCGGTTGCGCGCGCACAGGGCCCGCCTCCCGAATCCATCGGTGCACCATGTTCGCGTGCAGTCCGTGCGACAAGGCCACACCACCGACACTGGCTCCGGGCTGCGCGCACGCTGCCACCAACTGTGCCTTGAACGCTTTGCTGTATTCACGCCGGCGCGGCCGGCCTTCGCTTGAAAACTGTTCCATCGTCTCCACGATCCTCCAATCGTGGACACGATGCCCGCTTCTCACGGCGCTTTCAATATGGGGTCACCGGACGGATACGATGTACGCGCGCGGCATGACGGTGCGCGAGATTCAGGGCTTCCTCGCTGCGTAATCCAGTTCTTTCGACCAGGTAGTCCAGTACCGCCCACAGTATGACCACTGGTCCTGACCACTGGTCGCGTCTCTCTCTGAGTGAATTTTCAGTAACTTATTGTGGATAACTATTCGCGGCCCAGCGATTGTGAATAACTTGCCTCCAGCATTGAAAACCTATGCTGCTCAGACAGCCCACTCCGTCCTGCGGGCCGACAAGGGAGCTTGAGAAATGTTTGCGCTGAAAAACTTCAGCCTGGACAGAAGCCTACAGCCAGAACCCACGCTTATTCACATTAGCAAACAGCGCTGAGAGTGCTCCGAGATCCTTCGTGTCAAGCAGCATTTCAGTAGTGCCATTGAGAGAGGTCGGCAACTGGGTGCCGTGGATTTCTCTCGACTGCTTGAGAACCTGGTCGAGCAAACTGCTTCGGGGAAGGAGTATGTAACGCACCTCGCAGTCCAAGCCATCGGCGAGCTTGGCCAGCGTTTTCAAAGAGATACTTTGATTTGCTTCTGCCTGCTCCAGCTTGCGCACGCCTTGGGCCGTCATTCCGGTCCGTGTACCAAGGGCCGTTGAACTCATGCCTAGGGCGAGGCGGATGGTCTTCACCCAGCCGCACCTCGGTGTGACATCGCGATGCAGCTTCGCGAATTCGCAAAACTGCCGATCAAGTTCTGCCAAGCGGGTGAAATCCAGACGGCTTTTCAATTTTCACGGATTCCTGGAAAGCAACTGATTGGTTGCCAAAGTTGTGCTGCGGGGCAACCGGATGCATTCCATTCGCCAGTGGCAACGCTACGAGCGAAATAACGCCTTGGAGCTCGGTTATCTTCGCGCTCCCCGGTTCCGAATGGGACCAAATAGTCTCACATTTCTTGAACAACCGACATGCTGCGTGTGGAAAAAACTACTCTTGGAACATTTGGAGAGCCTGAACTGGCAGGCCTCATCAACTCGCGAGGGTGGAAATCAGTCTTGCCTGATGCTTTAGATGATCAGCATCTGCTACTCGTCTCAGAGCAACTGAGGGATTTGCTTGCAGGCAAGGGCTGGGACGATAACCAGGGGCCTGGCAGCGCTGCCCTACCGATCACTTTGTTGCTGCTGTCGGAGGCGGGTGCCGAGCGGCTGAGTAAGGGCTTTGCTGTCGCGATGAGTACATTGCATGAGGCGATGACTCTTCTAAGCATCACTATTGATAGAGAGATCGTGAGCCGGATTTTGCATCGTAAGGATGGCCCCACTGGCGCTGAACTGATGGAAAGCCTGCGTGTCCTTACTCACAACGACGTCGAACACGGCCGGTCACCTCGCCCGGCCTAACCCAAGGTCAAAGCTTGGAGGTCGGCCTTCACGGTCTCAATGATTTCGTCGAACGATGCCAGCTCCAAACCTTGGCAATACGCTGTCGCGATCAGCGTCATAGGATGGATCTGCAAACTCTCAGCCAATCCCTCTATGGTTCGGATGCTCGGCACTTGGTGGCCTTGTTCAACGCGGCTGATGTGCCGTCGGCTCGTCGCAAAAAGCATGTCTTCCTGAGTCACGCCCCGTGCAGCGCGCAACACTTGAAGCGCGCGACCAAAGTCAGCTTTGGGTCGGAGTTGTTTTCGGGAAGACATACTCCCGATTTCCGCCCAATGAGACCAATAAGACCACGACCAACTAGTCTCATTGCAAATCCCGTCGTAAGAAAATTCTCCGCGTCAGGAGTCTTCCCTTGGATGTCGCCCAATGCCTATCGTGTTTCTGGATTTCGACGGTGTTCTACATCCGGAGCATTGCCATGAGTTAAAACACTTTAGCTGCTTACCCGTGTTTGAGAGCGTTCTCAGCCAGGTTCCCGACTGCAAGCTGGTGATCGCGAGTACTTGGAGGCTGCAAATTCCAGTAGAGCGTCTTCGAGAAAAACTGGGGCCCAATGTGGCTGCCAAGCTCGTGGGAGTTACCCCCCAATACTGCTATCTTCGCGACGTTCCGCCTACGCTAGTTGGTTACGAGCGGGAAGCCGAATGCCATGCGTGGCGACGCGCCAATCAGGTTCTCAATGAGCCGTGGCTTGCGATTGATGACCGTTCCTGGCTTTACAGGCCGTTTTGCAAATCGCTTTTCCTGACCAACAGCCGCACAGGTTTATGCACTACAAGCGCGGAACGGCTTGTCGCACGGCTTCTGAAGCTTCTTTGAAAACGTGCACCCTCAGAAACTGACTGAGCTGCGGTACGGTCTAGACGAAGCAAGCCCCCGGTGCGACCTCTGCGAAAGCATGCCCCTGGGGGCGACGTTGTTGATCATATGCAGGTCGAATATGAATGACTGCGAAGGAAACGAGTGAAGCGCTGTCGCCAGGGAGCGTTGGCCAGGTAGGTTGCCATTCAAGTTGAAGCCTGCGCCCTCAAGACAGTTGACCGAGCGCAGGGACCTGTATCCATCTGTGATCGTGACGGTAAGATGGGACGAGTGATTTCTATGCGTCCAACCCGCTCTTTTGAGCCGGGTTGTGCGGCCAAATTCTCTCAGCCTCCATGCTCGACGACATCAAAAAAACCCTTTGGGCCACCGCCGACAAGCTGCGCGCCAACATGGACGCCGCCGAATACAAGCACCTGGTGCTCGGCCTCATCTTCGTCAAATACATCTCCGACACCTTCGCCGCCCGCCGTGCCGAGCTGACGGCCCGCCTCACCAACCCCGACGACGAATACTTCTACGGCGACGCCGACCCCGCCGACATTGAAGCCGAGCTGGAAGACCGCGACTACTACAAGGAGGCCAACGTCTTCTGGGTGCCCGAAGGCGCGCGGTGGGAAGCCCTGCGCAATGCCGCCAAGCAGCCCGACATTGGCAAGCGCATAGACGACGCCCTCACGCTGATCGAGGCCGAGAACCCCAAGCTCAAAGGCATCCTCGACAAACGCTACGCCCGTGCGCAATTGCCCGACGGCAAGCTGGGCGAGCTGGTCGATTTGGTCTCCACCATCGGCTTCGGCGAAGACGCAGCCATTGCCCGCGACGTGCTGGGCCAGGTGTACGAATACTTTCTGGGCATGTTCGCCAGTGCCGAGGGCAAGCGCGGCGGGCAGTTCTACACGCCCGCCAGCATCGTCAAAACCCTGGTCGCCATCCTGGCCCCGCACGAAGGCAAGGTCTACGACCCGTGCTGCGGCTCGGGCGGCATGTTTGTGCAGAGTGAGAAATTCATCGAAGCCCACGGCGGCAAGCTGGGTGACGTGAGCATCTACGGCCAAGAGGCCAACCCCACCACCTGGCGCCTGGCCGCCATGAACCTGGCCATTCGCGGCATCGACTACAACCTGGGCCGCGAGCCAGCCGACACCTTCACCCGCAACCAGCACCCCGACTTGCGGGCCGATTACATCCTGGCCAACCCGCCCTTCAATATCAGTGACTGGTGGCACGGCAGCCTGGAAGGCGACCCGCGCTGGGAGTTTGGCGACCCACCCCACGGCAACGCCAACTACGCCTGGTTGCAGCACATGCTGCACCACTTGAAGCCCACGGGCCGTGCAGGCATTGTGCTGGCCAACGGTAGCATGAGTTCCAGCCAGAACAACGAAGGCGTGATCCGCGCCGCCATGGTCGATGCTGACGTGGTCGAAGTCATGGTAGCCCTGCCCGGCCAGCTGTTCTTCAACACCCAAATCCCCGCCTGCCTGTGGTTCCTGGCCAAGAAAAAGGCGCGCAAGGGCGAGGTGCTGTTCATCGACGCCCGCAAGCAGGGTCGCATGATCAGCCGCGTGCAAGCCGAGCTGACAGACGACACCATTGCCCATATCGAAGCCGTGGTGGCCGCCTGGCGCGGCGAGCCGGGCGCAGGCAGCTATGAAGACGTGAAAGGCTTTTGCCGCAGCGTGCCCCTGGCCGAAATCGCCCAGCACGGCCATGTGCTCACCCCCGGTCGCTACGTGGGTGCAGAAGACGTGGAAGACGACGACGAAGCCTTTGCCGACAAGATGCAAAAGCTCACCGAAAAGCTGGGCGAGCAAATGGCCAAGGGCGCAGAGCTGGATGCGGTGATTCGGGCGAAGCTGGGGGGGCTGGGGTATGAGTTCTGAGTGGGCCTCTCTAACGATTGGTGACTTGGTGCGGGAAGGAGAGGCTACCGTTCAAACAGGCCCATTCGGCTCACAACTGCATAGTCACGACTACGTGGCCTCTGGGACCCCAGTGATCCCGACTGAAGCCATTGGAAGAGGACGGATTCTTGATATCGACGTGCCTCGCGTAGACGCAGCGAAGGCGTCCGAGCTTTCCCGACATCGGCTTCGTGTTGGCGATATCTTGTTTGCACGACGCGGAGCGCAAGCTACAGGCCTATCTGCAATTGTCGATGAAAGATTTGAGGGTGCACTCTGTGGAACAGGCGCTTTACTACTCCGCCTCCAAAGTCCCCGAATTGACCCGCAATATCTAGCGATGTTCTTGTCTAGTGAGACTGCTTATTCATGGCTGAGGACGCACGCGGTGGGGGCTGTGATGCCCAATCTGAACACAGCCATCATTCAAGCACTCCCCGTCTCATTGCCTGGAATTCATGAGCAGCAACGCATTGCAGGGTTTATAGGTGCGCTCGACGACCGCATCACTCTCCTGCGAGAAACCAACGCCACCCTCGAAGCCATCGCCCATGCCCTGTTCAAATCCTGGTTCGTTGATTTCGACCCCGTGCGCGCCAAGATGGAAGACCGCACGCCCGAAGGCATGGACGAGGCCACCGCAGCGCTGTTTCCCGATGGGTTTGAAACGTCGGAGTTGGGGGAGGTGCCGAGGGGGTGGCGAGAGTCGACCCTTGGCGAACTGATCGAGTTGACCAAAGGATGCTCTTACAAGGGTGACGGTCTGTCAGAGGCTGAGGGCGCATACATGTTCAACCTCGGGTGCTTCAACGCCCATCGAGTGTTTGCCTCAGAAAAAGTCAAGCGATACACGGGTGAGTACAAGCCGCGCCACTCTGTGCAAGCGGGCGACCTAATCATCGCGAATACCGACATGACGCAAGCCCGCGACATTCTTGGCCGTCCCGCATTTGTGCCTATAGGATTCGACCCAGGCTTCATCTCCCACCACGTCTACAAAGTCACCGTGCGTCCTGAGTGGCAAGAAAAAGCGCGAGCTATCCGCAGTCTTTTGTTCTTCGCTTTACAGGAAAGTGCTTTTCGGGAGCGTGCGATTGGATTTGCAACTGGTACTACCGTATTGGCGTTGCCTGCGACGGCAGTTCTTGGCAGTCCAGCACTTATTCCAACCGCCGATCTGCTCGACGTGTTCGATGGTGCTGTGCAACCCATCTTCGAGGCTATTTCAATCAATGAGCAGAGAGTCACCACACTGGCCGAAACGAGAGACACCCTGCTCCCCCGCCTGATCTCCGGCCAACTGCGCCTGCCCAAAGCCCAGGCCGCTACCGAGGCCGCGTTGGGCGCTGCGCTGCAGGCATGACGGACCTTTTCGCGGGCACTGGGTCACCATCGTGGGATATGTCGCGCACCCGCGAACTGGTGTGCGCACGGTGGGGTGAGAACGAGTTAGAGGCTTTGCGCCCCGTGCTCCGTGCAGTCACCACCCGGCTTATCCATGCGCGCATTCATTTTCAGGACTATCAGCGATTGGTGAATGAACACCTGCGCCAGCCTTTGGAGTCAGGCACGCCCTGGTGGGTGCTGATGTGGGTGGATGAAGTGAAGGGAATGGGCGCCAGCAACTACTTTTTTGTAGCTGCTGAGGGCTATGTGTATGCCAGCGTGCAGGCGCAGCATGCGATTGCAGACAACTTGGCGCATGTCCTGTACTACAGCCTGGGGTGGAACGTGGACCAACGAATCCCCCTGGGCAGGGTGTCGCTGGGCACGGTATGCGCCCAATTGGCGCGAGAGACGACAACGGCGCCAGAGCTTGCCCCAATCCAGCAGGCCTTGGAGGCGTTGAGCACAGCCCCCGCATACCAAGCGCTCGCGGATGTGACGAACCACATCAAGCACCATGGCGGCCTGCCCGTCAGGGTGGGATGGGGCGACTCTGAACAAACGCCGTTTGAGGTGCTGTTGAGCGCTTTCTCGCGCAAGCAACAAACACAACCGCCACGGGAGATTGCCGCATTTATGGAGGAAACCTACGAAACCATGAGCCGTGTGGTGGTGACTACGGGATTGGCCTTGAATGAATGGCTACGCCACTCTACACACGCTAGTGCATGAGGCGAGTGCGAACAAAAGAATCATCGAGGGAATTGCACAATGACCGAAGACCAACTCGAACAAGAAACCCTGGCCAAGCTGCGGCTGAAAGACGAAGACCTGCCCAGCATTGACGACGAAGTGGATGAGCTGGCCGAGGACGAAGAAGAAAGCCAGCAGGCCAAGCTCAAAAGCCGCTGGGCCGCCCTGGAAAAGATTGTCGGTGCCGAACCCCGTGTCGCCAGCGTGGCCGCTGACCTGGTCGCGCACTTTGAAGAGCGAAGCACCGCCCAATCGGGCAAAGCCATGGTCGTGGCCATGAGCCGTGACATCTGCGTGCACCTGTACAACGAGATCATCAAGCTGCGCCCTGACTGGCACGACCCAGACCCCGAGAAAGGCGCCATCAAGATCGTGATGACCGGATCGGCCAGCGACAAAGCCCTGCTGCGCCCCCACATCTACGACGGCAAGGTCAAAAAACGCCTGGAAAAGCGCTTCAAAGACCCCCCCGACCCGCTGCGCCTGGTGATCGTGCGCGACATGTGGCTCACCGGCTTCGATGCCCCCTGCGTTCACACCCTGTACGTGGACAAGCCCATGAAGGGCCATAACCTCATGCAGGCGATTGCCCGCGTGAACCGGGTCTTCAAGGGCAAGCAAGGCGGCCTGGTGGTGGACTACATCGGCATTGGCAACGAACTCAAAGCCGCCATGAAGGAGTACACCGCCAGCAAAGGCCGGGGCACTCCCACCGTAGATGCCCGCGAGGCGTATAGCGTCCTCATGGAAAAGCTCGATGTCCTGCAATCCATGCTGCATGGCTGCGATTACAGCGACTTCCTCACCGGGGGCCACCAAACCCTGGCAAGGGCCGCCAACCACATCCTGGGCCTGCGGGAAGAAGGCGGCAAGGACGGCAAACGCCGCTTTGCAGACACTACCCTGGCACTGACCCAAGCCTTCTCGCTGTGCTGCACGCTGGACGAAGCCAAGGCAGTGCGGGAAGAAGTCGCCTTCATGCAGGCCGTCAAAGTCATCTTGACCAAACGGGACATTACCGCCAAGAAGCGCACCGACGAACAGCGCGACGAAGCCATCCGGCAAATCATCAGCAACGCTGTGGTGTCTGACCAAGTAGTGGACATCTTTGACGCTGTGGGCCTGGACAAACCCAACATCGGTCTGCTGGACGATGAATTCCTGGCGCAGGTGAAGAACCTACCCGAGAAGAACCTGGCGGTGGAACTGCTCGAACGTCTGCTCGAAGGCGAAATCAAGAGCCGCTTCGGCACCAACGTGGTGCAGGAAAAGAAGTTCTCCGACCTGCTGGGCAACGTGATCAAGCGCTACCAGAACCGCTCGATTGAAACCGCCCAGGTTATGGAAGAACTGGTCGAGATGGCCAAGAAGTTCCGCGAGGCCGCCAGCAGGGGCGAGCAACTGGGCCTGACCGAAGACGAAGTGCGCTTTTACGACGCCCTGGCCACCAACGAATCAGCCGTTCGAGAACTCACCGACGAAACCCTCAAGAAGATCGCCCATGAACTGACCGAGAACCTGCGCCAGAACTTGTCCGTGGACTGGTCCGAGCGCGAGAGCGTGCGGGCCAAGCTGCGACTGATGGTCAAGCGGGTCTTGCGCAAGTACAAGTACCCGCCAGACTTGCAGGAAGAGGCGGTGGACTTGGTGCTGCGGCAAGCCCAGGTGTTTGGAGACAACTGGGGCAGCACCTAGCCGGACTCCGGGGCGAACCGACGCGCCAATATTGATGAGCACTTCGCTCAGGGATTCTTGGTACCGAAGGCTTTCACGGCATCAAGCAAGCCCTTTGCGAGCGTGCGGATGCCGCTCAAGTTGTAGCTGCCACCGATCTGTTCATAGGCATAGCGGGCTTGAATGAAGTAGTTCGAGCACTCGGCAAGTAGCGGTGCCAGCTGTTCTCCTGACGCCTCCAGAAACTCAGACTCAATAGCAGCCTGAGTAGGCAGTTCAAGAGACGCAAACACAGCTGCGCCGACAAAGCGCGCCTGATTGCCGGGTTGAGGCATGAGCATAAATTGGCGGACCTGTTGCAGGTACCTCCCCCACCTCCAACATGTCCTCCCAGCGCGTGGTGTAGGCCGGTGACCTGCGCTCCTGTCGCATAGTCCAACTGGCAGTCTGTCCCTGGGCCTGCACTCCGGCGCTGGCGAGCTTCACCGTTCCACGTCCATAGCGCTGGTTGAGTTCATCGAGCACCCCCATCAGCCGCTCCCGAGAGCCTGCGTGGCTCTCCAGCGGTTCTAGCTCAAGCTCTCCTTGTTTGAGGCGTGCGCTGTGCAAGTCCAGCAGCATGACGCCGGCCTTGATGAATGCATAGCCCGGTCGGTAGATTCGGCGCAGGCCAGTCATGGCGGCACTGGCACCCATTTCAGTGCCCCCGGTGCTCCCAGTTCCACCACCCGCTTGGTTTTCCAAGGGCCGCGCCGGTGAATGGGGCCGACCGTTCATGAGTGTCCCCTTGAGTTCGTGATCGAAGAGCGGGCGCTCAAGGCGCCTCGTCGTACCAGGCATCTCGCAGAGGGCCGACCTTGATCTCGGCGAGATCCGGCCATCGCTCGAGCCAGCTCTCGAAGGCGGCGCGATCAGCGTCCGTGACGCTCCCGCGACGCGCGGCCACGAAGCCGCAATTGACCCCTCCGCCTAGACTCAGCGCTCTGGGCGCGACGAGGTCCTCGAGCAACTGATCGATGAACCGATCCTGCACATCAATCGACGGTGCCACGCGCCAAGTCAACTCGTAGTCGAATCCCAGCACTTGGAACTCGCCGATGTGCAGCTTCTTGCGAAGGCGCCGGGAGCGAGATCGTTTAGGTGGTGGCAGCACAAGTAGGTCAGTCATGGGTATTTCATGTGGGGGGGTATGCCGTACGTTGTGGCGGGATGTCGCACGACAGGTATAGCCCGGGCTCAATCAACCGAAAAGAAATCGGACACTTCTCCTTGGCGATTTCAGAAGCCATCGGGTTGGTCGGATTGCAAGGCGCCATCACCAACCGCCCACTGCAGCTCATCCACCACCCTGCGCATGATCCACACACACTGCGCATCGGTGCACCATCGCTTGGCCAGCAAGCCTTTCAGCGCAGCCTTGACCGTCGTCTCTTGATTGCCTTCGTAGGTCGCCAGCTTCCTCTGGCAGTACGGGACCATCTGCGACACCAGGTCGTCACACATCTGGAAGACCGTCAGAACTTCGCCCGGCGACATGCCCGGTGCATAGAACCTGCCACCTTCCTCGACCAGGTTCATCTTGGGCTGGGCGCCAGAAACAGCTGCCACGGTTGCTGTCACAGGGAAGTCGTCTGGCACCCCTGGATAGTTGGTTCGGTTCATCGTCATATCGGCTCCATATTGACTGATCCCAATGCCCACGTCGAGCTGCTGCAGGGCATGCTCCCTTCAGGGGACTGTTGGCCCTTTGGGGCGGCGCCAGCCGATTGGTTTGTGCCCCCTGGCCAACGGAGCAAAGCCGTTGCGCCGCACTCGCCCAGAGAACAGCCGCCCCTTCCACACTGGCCCCGGCTTCTTGCTGATGACGAACCCTTTTGACTTGCCTCGGGCGGCGACACTCTTGATGATGGAGAAGTACACCCGGGTTCCGACCTTCCAGTCCATCTCCTTCGGCAAAGCGAATCGGTAGTGGCGATCTATGACGGTCGTTCCAGTGGGTTCACTGCGGCGTTTTATTTAACGCAAGCACTTGCCCACGACGCAGCGCGTCAATCGCCTCAAGCGTAGGAGCCTGCTGCTGCCGAAGATGCCCCCCGCCACCGATAGCGAACGCTCGGCCCAACTGGGCGACAAGCTGCCCCAGGTCATCCACCATTGAGACCAGGAACCAGAATGGACGATTGATCCTAGGTGACGATAGCGCCGTCACGATGAACGGCCACGCCTCATGCGCCGTCAGTCGCTCGCGATTTAACTCTTGAATGAGTTGGTTGGGTCCAAAGACCCACAAGTCGAGCAGGAAGCTCTCGGGCGGCACGTCTAGATGTCCATCGTTCAGACGTCCATTCGCCGTGCCGACGTAAGCGTCGAATTGTCCGAGCACATCACCAAACGCCCGACGTAGGTGGTGGGGCGCTATTGGAAGCGCGTTCGCATCATTGGGCCGCACGGCGACCGGCAAACCCTGGCCACCAGCATTTAGCCGATGGAATCGGACTGGCGCTGCACGTTCCAGCGTCTGAAGTAAGAGGTTGATGTCATCGTTCGTTGGCGCCACAGCAGATCGGTCGAATGCGTCCAACCACTCGGGAGCTGTCGCCGGAACCTCAGGAAGTACAAGAAACAGGGACCGCAGGGCGGCGCTCCGCTCCCCCAGCGTTTCAGCTTCGATGAAGCGCCGAGCCAAGTCATCGACAATGACCTCTGTATCAAGTGTGCTTTCTGGCGAGCGAGGACGTTGTTCAAGATACGGTCGGACGCGGCTCGAACGCGCTAACAGGTCGTAAAAGACAAGCACCTTCTGCGCCTGCACCATGGCGACGGCACGCGATGGACCTTGACCTGCGTGAAGGCCCGCCGCACGTTCGCCAATAATGAGCGTGAATCCTTCTGTGGCTCTGTGGAGTTCCTGGCGGTGAGCAGCAGCGTCTAGAAGACCATAGGTCAGGAACGAAGCCCGCGGCGGAGGGGCTACCAACAGAGATCGAACGTCTTGAAGCACTTCACGCGCAGACTTGAATTGAGTCCGACTCGCCATCAACGCATCTTCGCCCAGCACCTGCACCAATATGGCGGACAGCGCTTGTTCAACCGCAACACCGATAAGCCCCGCCGACGCAGCGAATTGTGCAGCCCCAACGCGAAGCTCTTGACGTGCAGGCAATCCCAAT
The DNA here is from genome assembly GCF_058797075.1 of Acidovorax sp. GW823-FHT02H02. Taxonomy (NCBI): domain Bacteria; kingdom Pseudomonadati; phylum Pseudomonadota; class Betaproteobacteria; order Burkholderiales; family Comamonadaceae; genus Acidovorax; species Acidovorax sp. GW823-FHT02H02. Next base: position 18,766 of record NZ_JBXAJH010000012.1, read on the forward strand.
CCGACAAATGCCAGATGCAATGCTTCCTGGCTGGCTTCAATGAGTCGGACACTGCTGGTTCGGAGATATTGCGGCATCAGAGAACTCGTATTTCTATGTTGAGTGATAGCCTAACTGAAGCAGTCACTCGCGAACTTCCCCTTGTGGTCGGGTGCGGGTGCCGCGTCGGCCACCTGCATCGACCAAAAGCGGGCGTTCAGGAGGGCACCTCCTGAGCGGCAGGTGTAGGACAAGCAATTCGGAAAGTCGTCGGGCTCGACCGGCCACAAACAGTCGTTCAGTATCGCGACGCAATACAGACACTCGGGCGACCGGAATAACCCCAGCTACTCGCCAGCCGGCTGCCGGACAGCTATCGGTCTCACGTCCCGACCGCAATATCCCTGAACCGCGAGATTTCGCCGAAGGCCAAAACGTAGGGGTTCTGCGTTGCAACGGGATAGCGGCTCACAACGAAGTGCTTGATTGCGGTAAGGCCCAACTCCCGCAAGAGCGTTTGCTCGCGCGCGCGCTCCTTCGCGAGGGCCTTCCTGTAGGCCAGGTCAAGAGAGCGGTTGTAGCGAACGAACCTCCGTACGTCGGTCTCGATCCGATTCAAGTCAACGAGGTTGTTCTTGCACTGAACGTTGTAGATCACGCCGTCGAGCGTCGCAACGACGTCGAACTCCGCGCGCTCCACTCTCTTGATCTCCGTAACGTCGAATCCTTGGGTCCGCAGAGCTGCTTTGACCGACTTCTCGAAGATGAATCCAGAGCGGATTTGATATCGACGAACGCGGTTCAGACAGACACTCTTCCAGTGGTTCGCGAATCGATTGAGCAGGGTAATCGAAGTGACTAGGTCGCCGCCGACACGCGTGAACGGCGCGTAAGTGCTGGTGTTGTCGACGTAGTCGGCGCCTTGAACGACAAGCGCCCCTATAAGGGCGTCGGGTAGCTTCTGCTCGGAACACAACTCGTCGAAGCGCTTAACTGTCAGCCGAACGAAATACTCGTCCACAACGAGAGAGAGCAAGCTGCGGATGAACGCGGCCAACTGACCAAATGACGTTTTGTGGAGGTTGAACTCCGCATACGCCGCGGCCATGAGCGCGAGATTGTTCTCCAGCTCGGCCTTGGAAAAAATCAGTCGGCGGTTTACTGAAACACGCTTCACCACGCTGAGGTCGACATCGGCCATTTCGGTGATGGCTGTTCGCTCGGGCTCCAGAAACAACGCGTCCAGTCCGTTGAAGCTGTGACTTGCCAAGATTCCCACCGCGTCGACATCTAAGGCGAAGTCCGGGTACACCAGGGCCAGCATCAGGTTGTGATGCATTGACGTTGTCCCCAGGCCGGCGGTCTCAATGAGGTAGAGGAACTGGTTGAGGCCGTCCAGTTCGTGCAGCCGCTGAGTTCCTCGGCAGACACCAGGAATCGTGTGAAGGAAAGCCAGTAGATGCCGACGGCGGGACTGTAGGTAGCCGATGGCCGTACCGACGGTTGCCAATTCCCGAGCTGCAGGCAGCTGATGCATTGCAAACGACAGGGCGATGGCTTGCAGTTGAATAAGCGTCTGCATGAGCCTCTTCGCCACCAATCGGGAGAAGCGTGACTCCAGTCCTGCTTTGATGGATGGCAGTGCCCTGAGGGCTCCGGCCATGTCCAGGAGAGCCAGTCCACCAATCTCGTCGAGGAGCGGCTCGCCACGCAGTTCTCCCGGTAGGTTGATCAGCTCTTCGATGCCACGGAAGGTCGAGAACCAGACCGCGAATGTGCTTCTTGGCTCGAAGGGCGCCAGGGACGATTCGATGCCGGCACGAGAGTGGGCCAGCGCCCGCATGGCCTCGGTCTGCGCAGCCGCTCCCGTCAATCGTTGTCCTGCCATCCGTCGGATCCCTGGGTAAGGCGCTGAATCGTTGCCCCGCGCTGTCTTGGTGTTGAAGTCGCCCAATATAGAGTAGAGCCGCCCGGGAAGTTGGCTTTCGAGCGCATCGGTCCGGCGTTGGTTGAGGTACGGCTGGGCGGCGAGCCCCAAAATGACATGTACGCTCGCTCTGCCGTTAGCCGTGGGCAGGATAGGTGTTGCATCCCAGATGGGGTGATCAGCTACTGCTGGCAAATGCCCCCCGCGAGGACCGAAACCAAGACTTCTTTCCCATATGCCCCACACCCCGACGCTCGATCCAGCCCAGGAGATCCGCATTGCGGCGGTACACCGGGGCTTCCTCTATCAGCATCTCTATGCTGCCGCGTGCCTTCTGACTTCAGAACAGACCGGCGCTACGTCCGTGGTTGTCGAGCGGGACGAAGATATCGAGCTCGTCACACCAGCGGGGCGCTGCTACATCCAGGTCAAGACGCGTAGCCAGCCGATCATGCCGGCCGACATCAACTCGACGATGGAACGATTCGATAGCCTGCGGCAAGAGCACCAGCAGGGCCGTCGGCAGGGGCGCGCAACGTGCGTGGTGGTGGTCAACCGAGCCTTAGGGCCGACATTGGCTGAACAGGTCGAGACAGGAAAGCTGGCGGGCGACGTAGAGATCCTGTGGCCAGGCCGCGTGTGTTCTGGTGACCTCGGGCAACTTCCACCGGCTTGGGCGAATATCGATGAGGCAGTCGCATGGTGCGTCGACCGAGCCACCGCAGTCCCACTTGCGATGCTGGCGCCCGACTCCCTCGTTTGGAAACTGGCCGGCCGCGTCCAGGCTGCGGCCGCCGGGGAAGCGCCCCATGCGGATCACACCTTCTTGGTCGCGGATTTCCCGTCACTGCTGGACCAGATCCTGATCCAACTGCAGGACTTCCCGGCACCGCCCGAGCAGTACCGCCCGCAGGAGAACGAACCTCAAATCGACTCGAGCTCCCGAGTCCGGATCGTTTCCGGCTTCTCGGGCGCCGGGAAGACTGCGTGGGCTTCACAGGCGGCCGCCTTGAGCAGGCACATCTGCGCGTACTTCGATTGCGCCGAGACGCCGGGGGAGGCCCTCGCCCTCTCGCTGGTGCGTGAGCTGGCCGCCAAGTTGGCCGGCGCCGGACCAGATGCGGTGCGCAAGATCTTGCTGCCGGGCGCCACTGGCGTCGAGTCACTTCGCCAGTTGGACATCTATCTCGAGCGCTTGAGGCTCTCGCCGACCGTTGTATTGGACAACGTGCATTGTGTTTCGGCTGATAGCCTCAAGCGCATGATCGATGCCACGTCGGCGCTGAAGTTCGTGCTCCTGGCGCAGCCGCTTGGGACGTTGCCCGAGATCGAAGCCCTTCTGGGATTGACGCGAGAGCCGCTGAAGGGGTGGGGTGTTGACGATGTTGCGGCGGCGGTTGTCGGTTGGGGGTGTCGAGGGGATGCGGTCACCATGGGGCGCCTGAAGATACTGACGGCTGGCATGCCTCTGTTCGTCAGGAGTGCCGTCACGATTGCTCGCGAAGAGTACTCAGGGCGCATCGACCAGATGTGCGACGCCGTCGAAGCGTTAACGAACCTGACCCAGACCGCACAAGAGGTCATCTTGGCGAAGGTGTTCTACGCATTTCACCCCGCCGCACAACAGACGATTGCGGTGCTGAGCCTGTCCGATATTGGCCTGCTACCAGCCGAGATCAACAAGCTGCTGGACGCGGCCCTTGAGATGAACGAGCAAGCGGTTGCTGGAGTGATCCGGTCACTGCGACCCGCTGGGGTGGTGGAGATCTATGGCAACAAGGAGATCCGACTGCATGACGCCATCCGTGTTGTCGGGAGCCAGCACCTGTCGGGCATGCCCGCAGAGGTCGCATCACGGGCTCGTGTTGCCCTCAAGGATCTGATGGTCATGGCGTTCAATCGTGATCGCAACACGGCGCGCTTCTCGCTCTACACGCGGCTGCTGCTGGCCACTGGGGACGTCAAGACGCTGGTGGACCTTATCGGCGAAGAGATGTTCCACGAAATGGGCGTGGCAGTAGAGGTCTGGCACGGTCTGGAGACGCTGGTCGCCAAAAACGAATCAGATCCGGAGCAGCGGTACTGGGCTCTCGATGGTCTGGTCTTCTCGGACATGAAGCTCGGGCACATGGATCGTCTGGCGCCTAGGTTGGAGGCGATGGAGCAATTAATCGATAGCGGCGCGCTCGGTGAGGAGGAAGTTCTGTCCTTCCTGATGAAGCGCATGCTCCATTTCTCGAATCAAGGTGACGAGGAGGGGGTTTGGCGCGCGATTCGCGAGCTGGACAGCCGATTGCCGGACAAGCCTGTCCACCGACGGGTTTTCCTCTACAACGCGGCAGCGGCGCTCTTTCGCCTTGAGCGCTACGAAAGCGCGATGGGCGTGGTCGATCAGGTGATCGACGAGACGTTCGCGGTTCTCGGCATTCGGCTCGAGCAGGTTGTCGGCGCGAAGCAAGCCGCGCTCTGGGCGCTCATCAACAAGCCGGGACTTGATCACGCGGACATCAAGCGACTCGCGGATGCGCTCGAACTCAAAGCCATGGTGGCCGGCAAGTTGCACGTGCTCGCGCCATTCGCGCGAATCCATGCCATGAAGTTCTACGGTATCGCCGGCGCCATCGACTCGCTGATACGTGTCGGGCAAGACCTCGCTGACGAGTTCGTCGCACGACATGATTTCGTCGGCGCGCGGGAGATTCTTGAGCAACACGTGATGCCAGTGGTCGTGGACAACCAACTGCTGAATCGACACTTGGATGTCCGTGCGCAGTACGCCGTCGTTCTGGCTTACTGCGGCTTGCACGCAGAGGCTGAGAGCGAGATGGAGCGGCTGCAGGTGTACGCGGCCGGCCTAACGCCCCAGGCCCGGATGACCCTCGCGAGCCAACGCCAACTGATCGCGCGGATCAAAGCCAATCCGCTGCAGCAGTGGCGCCCCGGAGTGCGTCCTCTGGCCATCAGACAAGACACGCCGATTTCCGCTGGAGTAAAGATCGGGCGCAATTCGCCCTGTCCCTGTGGTTCAGGCAAGAAGTTCAAGAAGTGCGGCTGTGGTCTGGCCGGATAACTGTGGCGCGCGCACGAGTGCCATCGTCAATCGCCTGACTACAACACTCCCGGTGGCGGATCACCGCTGGTTTCGCCTTCTTCAGTCCGGCCAATATCGACAGCAGGCCGTTCATGACACGGCCTCTACCGACACATACTGACAGACTGACAGTGTGCGCGCCGGGAGAACCGCCGAACAAAGTTGCACCCCACGATGGACCGCTTCCCGCGGGCGCGGAACGCCTGCTATGGGTCGATCGCTGGCGCTATCGAATGACCGCTGTGCGGCTTCCAACGCCGGCCATGTTGCAGTGCGACCTTTCAGGGTTGACCGGCAGCTCCCGCTGCATTGCCGCCGTACCTGTAAATCGAGTCTGCAAGAGCCGCAGCGCGCATCAGACCACGATCACATTGCTTCGCGCAGCGAAGCCCTGAGGATTTTGCCCACCGGCGACTTGGGCAGTTGATCGCGGAAGACGATCTGTCGCGGCACCTTGTAGGCCGTGAGCTGGGTGCGGCAGTGGCGCTCCACGTCCTCGACCGTGAGCGTGGGGTTGCGCGGCACGACGAAGGCGCGTACGGCCTCGCCGGTGGCGGCATCCTGCACACCGATGACGGCGGCCTCGGCGATGCCGGGGTGGGCGGCCAGCACGTCCTCCACCTCGTTGGGGTAGACGTTGAAGCCCGAGACCAAAATCATGTCCTTCTTGCGGTCCACGATACGGATGTAGCCACCCTCTTCCAGCTGCGCGATATCGCCCGTGTGCAGCCAGCCGTCCTTGATCGCACTGGCGCTGTCGGCCTGCGCATGCAGGTAGCCGGCCACGACCTGCGGGCCCCGCACCAGCAGCTCGCCGCGCTCGCCCTGGGGCAGGTCGCGCCCCTGATCATCCACCACGCGCACGCGGCAACCAGGCATGGGCACACCCACGGTGCCCAGGCGCGGCGTGGCCGAGGGCGGGTTGCACGAGACGATGCAGGACGTCTCTGTCATGCCATAGCCTTCGATGATGGGGCAGACCAGCGCCTGCCAGGCCTGCGCGGTCGATGTACGCAAGGCCGTGCCACCCGAAAACGCGTAGCGCAGCTTCGGTGGGCTGGCCTGGAACCAGGGCTCGGCCATCAGGCCAGCGAACAGCGTGTCCACCCCGGCGGTCCACTGCACGTCGAACTGCTCGAAGGTCTTTTGCAGGTTGGACATGGGGCGCGGGTTGGGCACCAGCAGGTTGCGCGCCCCCACCTGGAAGAACACCAGGAAGTTCACCATGAAAGCGAACACGTGGTACATGGGCAGCCCGGTGAGCATGGTCTCGCCGCGCTGGGGGCCGTCGTAGGCATCCAGAAAATCGCGCGTGATGCGCAGGGTGGCCAGGATGTTGCCGTGCGTGATCACCGCGCCCTTGCTGCGCCCGGTGGTTCCGCCCGTGTACTGATACACCGCCACGGGGTGGCTGCGGTGGTCGACAGGTGCCAGCGCCTTGCCCTGCGCCAGCGCATCGACCATGCGCGGCAGCGGCACCGCGGCGGGGTCGGCAGGCCCCGCCATCTTGGCGCGGATGGCTGAGGCCACGGGTTCCTCAAAAAAGTCCCACAGGCTGGCCGTCAACACCGGCAATCCCAACTCTTCTGCAACAGGCCGCGCCACCGGCAGGAACATGTCGCACACCAACAGCAGCCGCGCGCCGCTGTCTTCGAGCTGCAGGCGCAGCTCGCGCCCGGTGTACAGCGGGTTCACGTTGGTCACGATGACCCCGGCCTTCCACGCACCGAACACCGCGATGGGATAGTGCAGGCTGTTGGGCAACTGCAGCGCGAGCACATCGCCCACCTGCAGGCCCTGCTCGCGCACCAGCCAGACGGCGAAGGCGTCCGACAGGGCATCGATCTCGCGAAAGCTGCGCACCACGTTCGCGCCCGTGGGCAGTACGATTGTGAATGCGGGCTGGTCCCCGTGGTCCGCCGCGGCCTGCGTGGCCAGCTGCGCAGCATTGGCGGGCAGCGCCGCCAAGTCGAGCTGGTAGTTGCGCAGGGCTGGCGGGTAGGAACTCTCCCAAGGCGCGAAAGTTGGCGGTGCGGTGGTGGCGGTCATGGGCTTTGTCTCCTGTCTTTTCTTTTACGAACGCTTCAAGCCTTTGCCTTGAAGGCCGGAAGCTTGTCGCCCAGCCGCGCCCCCATCTCGGCACCCAGGGCCTGCAGGCCGCTCAAAGGGCGCACCATGACTTCGAACTCTGTTATCTGGCCTTGCTCGTTGAAGCGCACCAGGTCGATCCCCTTGAGCTGCTTGTCGCCCACGCGGGCGCTGAACTCCAGCACGATGTTCAGGCCGTCGTCGGTGGCCAGCTGGCGGTGGTAGGTGAAGTCCTCGAACACCTGGATCACCGTGGACAGGGCCAGCATCAGCGCCGGGGCCGAGGTGTAAGCCGTGTTCGCCATGGGCGAGCGGAACACCGCGTCGGGATGCACGATGGAGAGCAGGTTCGACAGGTCGCGGCTGGCCACCATGTGGTGCCAGGTGTCGAGCGAGCGGGCGACGGCGGGGTGGATGTTCTTCGGTGCTTCGGTCATGGTGTGTCTCCTGGGGATAAATCGAAAATCAGTCAGATGGATGCGGCGAGCGTCGTGCCCTGCAGGATGGCGCGCTTGGCGTCGAGTTCGGCCGCCACGTCGGCACCGCCGATGAGGTGGGAGCTCTGGCCCGCGGCCACCAGCGCGTCGTACAGCGCGCGCAGCGGCTCCTGGCCGGCGCAGACTACGATGTGGTCGACGTCGAGCACCTGGGGTGCGCCGCCATCGATGGTGATGTGCAGGCCCGCATCGTCCACGCGCTCATAGGCCACGCCCGAGCTCATGCCCACGTTGCGCGCCTTGAGCGAGGTGCGGTGGATCCAGCCCGTGGTCTTGCCCAGCTGATCGCCGACCTTGCTGCTCTTGCGCTGCAGCAGGTGCACCTGGCGCGCGGGGGCTTCCACCTGTGCAGGGCGCAGACCGCCGGCCTGGGCATAGGCGGGGTCGATGCCCCACTCCTCATTGAACTTGGCAGGTGCCAGCGCGCCGCTCTCGCCTTCGTGCGTGAGGTACTCGCCCACGTCGAAGCCGATGCCGCCCGCGCCGATGATGGCCACGCGCCGGCCCACCGGCTTCTTGTCGCGCAGAACGTCCAGGTAGCTCAGCACCTTGGGGTGGTCGATGCCTTCGATGTCCGGGGTGCGCGGCTTTATGCCTGTGGCCACCACCACCTCGTCATATCCCTGGCCCGCCAGGTCGGCCGCTTCTACTCGGGTGTTCAGGCGCACCTCCACACCGTGCAGCTCCAGCTGGCGGCGGTAGTAGCGCAGGGTTTCGTAGAACTCCTCCTTGCCCGGCACCTGCTTGGCGATGTTGAGCTGGCCGCCGATCTCGCTGCCCGCATCGAACAGCACCACTGCATGGCCGCGTTGGGCGGCCGTGACAGCAAAGCTCAGGCCGGCCGGACCGGCGCCGACCACGGCGATGCGCTTCTTGGCGGCGGTGGGGGCGATGACCAGTTCCGTCTCGTGGCATGCGCGGGGGTTGACCAGGCAACTGGTGATCTTGCCGCCGAAGGTGTGGTCCAGGCAGGCCTGGTTGCAGGCGATGCAGGTGTTGATCTCGTCGGCCCGGCCCTGGCGCGCCTTGCGCACGAAGTCGGCATCGGCCAGCAGGGGCCGCGCCATGGAGACCATGTCGGCAAAGCCCTCGGCCAGAAGGCGCTCGGCCACCTCGGGCGTGTTGATGCGGTTGGAGGTGATGAGCGGTATGCCCACCTGCCCCATCACCTGCTTTGTCACCCACGCATAGGCCGCGCGCGGCACCTTGGTGGCGATGGTGGGGATACGTGCCTCGTGCCAGCCGATGCCGGTGTTCAGGATGGTGGCGCCCGACGCCTCGATGGCCTGGGCCAACTCGATCACCTCGGCCAGCGTGGAGCCGCCCTCCACCAGGTCGAGCATGGACAGGCGGTAGATGATGATGAAGTTCGGCCCCACGCGCTCGCGCGTGCGCCGCACGATCTCCACCGGAAAGCGCATGCGGTGGGCGTAGCTGCCGCCCCAGGCGTCATCGCGGTGGTTGCTGCGCGCAGCGATGAACTCGTTGATCAGGTAGCCCTCGGAGCCCATGACCTCCACCCCGTCGTAGCCCGCGTGCTGGGCCAGCGCGGCGCAGCGCGCGAAGTCTTCGATGGTCTGCTCCACCTCATCAGCGGTGAGCGCATGCGGCACGTGGGGGTTGATGGGTGCGCGCAGCGCGCTCGGGGCCACCAGGTCGCGGTGGTAGGCATAGCGACCGAAGTGCAGGATCTGCATCGCGATCTTGCCGCCCTCAGCATGCACGGCCTGGGTCACCTTGCGGTGCTGCGCGGCCTCGTGCTCGTTGACCAGCATGGCCCCGCCCTGCATGGGCCGACCGCGCTCGTTGGGTGCAATGCCGCCCGTGACGATGAGCCCGACCTCGCCGCGCGCGCGCTCGGCATAGAAAGCTGCCATGCGCTCGAAGCCGTTGGCCACCTCCTCCAGCCCCACGTGCATGGAGCCCATGAGCACGCGGTTCTTCAGCGTGGTGAAGCCCAGGTCCAGCGGGGCATGCAGGTGTGGATAGGGGCTATTGCTGTCAGCCGGAGATTTCAGCGGGGCCGGGGCGGGTTTCAGGATGGCGTTCATCGCAGGTCTCTTTCTTTTTTATGCAACCAGTTGCACAAATATAGCCAGTATCCCGCATTTATGCAACTGGTTGCATAAACAATGAAGAACCCTCCCGATTCAGGCAAGATGGCGGCCTTTGCAGTTTCCTCCCGGCGCACCCTTTCGATGTCCCTGCCCCACGCCCTTCTCACTGCCCTTGTCGAGCACCCCTGCTCGGGCTCGGAGCTCGCCGAGCGCTTTGACAAGTCCATCGGCTACTTCTGGCACGCCACGCACCAGCAGATCTACCGCGAGTTGGCACGGCTGGAGGAAGCAGGATGGATCGAGGCTTTGCCCGCGGAGACGGGCCGCGGCCGAAAGCGCCAGTTCCGCCTGCTGCCTTCAGGTCGCAAGGAACTCCGGCGCTGGATCGCCGAGCAGCAGGACCCCACGCCCCTGCGCGACGAGCTCATGGTGCGCCTGCGCGCCGAGGCTGCGGTTGGCCCCACGGGGCTTGAGAAGGAAATCGCCCGACTGCAGGCGATGCACCAGGCCAAGCTTGACATCTACCAGCGCATTGAACGGCGCGACTTCATCGGCAAGGAGCCTAGTCGCGAACGTCGTTTGCAACACTTGGTGCTAAAGGCTGGGATTCTTCATGAGGAACTCTCGCTGGCGATTGCGAAAGAGGCTCTGGAGATTCTGGAACAGCAGTAGGCAGCTTAGGCAGTCCGAGACCAACGATCCTAGGAAGTGCCATGTCAAGTTGCTGTACGGCATCGAACATTGCCCAAGCTTCGATGTTGCTCAGGCCGGATTGGCTCGTCTTAGTCAGCTAGAAAGTTTCGTTCGAATGCAAACAGAAGTTGACGACATCCAACCCTGAACCTTCAGGCGTGGCGGCTTTAGGCTGGGTGCTGCCGTTCGTACTTGACGGCTGAACGACAGCAAAAGGCTGCGTGCGGTCGTCCAAGTTTTCTTGGTCAATGTCGACTTCCGCCGCAACCTGACCTTTATCGCAATCATCAGGGATCAACCGCTGAGACCCCAGCTAGCGCTGGGCAGCAAGATGCCTATGCCGACAATAAAAGAGTGGCTCGGGGGTCTTATACGCACCTGGTCCAGACGCGACCATATAGTCGCCCGGAATGCGACAAGTAAGCAGATTCACCCTTGATTGGGACGAATACCATGCGCAAGAAAACCGATAAAAATATCGGCCACTTCGTCGCTTCCAAGGCTGCCATCGATATGCATCCATTGGGTAATCGAGCTAACAGCGCCCATGAACCAGAACACCGCCAATTTCACGTTGCACGGGGCAATGGAACCATCCTGAACACCCCCCTCGAGCACTTTGCGCAGCTCTTGATCAAACTTTCGCCGACGCAAAGTGATTTTTTTCTGATCCGCCACAGTCATACCGGAGAAATCCTGGAGGATCGCCGGTGCGCCCATTTCATCCGTTAGCAACGAGATGTAGTTCTTAATGAAGACCGAGATCCGACCGAAACCAGTATTTTCCGAAGCGATCGCGTCTTGCAAGACGCGATCTCCCAAATGCATGGCAAGCTCGTGGCATTCGTAGACAAGTTCCTGCTTGTTCTTGAAGTAGTAGTAAAGGGCAGGCTTGGTGACGTTGAGCGTTTTTGCAATCTCGTCCAAGGAGACATTCTTGTACCCATGGCGGCCAAATGCGCGCGAAGCTTCCGCAATGACAGCTTGCTTTTTGAGCTGGTACTGCTCATCCGCGCCGCTGACCGCATTGTTCCATTTCGCGCCCTTGCCCGATCTCTTTGCAGGATCGCGTGGGCGTGACTTGGGTTTTGCCTCAATTTGCGTACTCATTGATGTTGTATTCCTTGCGGGCATTCGTATCGCTAACTGAGGCAAATGGTTTCGAACTGCTTTCGCCGGTAGGGCTGCGGAGAAAGGCCGTGCTCATCAGCCAGCCAGGATGCTGCGCGCAATGATCAACTTTTGAATGTGACTAGTGCCTTCGTAGATCTTTGTAACGCGCACATCGCGATAATAGCGCTCGACCGGGAAGTCGTTGACATACCCGTAGCCACCATGCACTTGCAGCGCCGCAGAGCAAACCTTTTCAGCCATTTCACTGGCATAGAGTTTAGCAACGGAGGCCTCCTTACTGGTTGGCAGGCCCGCATCCGTAAGACGAGCTGCATACAGCATGTACTGATGCGCCACCTCAACCTGCATGGCCATTTCCGCCAAATCAAAGCTAATGGCCTGCAGTTCGGTGAGTGGCTTGCCATAGGCCTCGCGCTCTTTGGCGTAGCGGATGGCCGCCTCCAACGCTGCACGGGCAATGCCGATGGCCAGGGCGGCGATTGCGATGCGCCCATCGGACAACAGCGATAGTGCTTTGCCATACCCGCGCCCTTCCTCGCCGATCATGTTCTGAACTGGAACACGCATGTTGTCCAGCTGAATCTGAGCCGTGTGGGCCGTGTGCTGGCCCAGCTTCCTTTCGATACGCAAGCATTGGTAGCCTGGATCTTCAGGGTCCGCGATGAACAGGCTGAAGCGGTGACGGGCACCTGGTTCCGCAGTTGCTGCCACGACGAGCGCAAAGCCCGCTTCACTGCCGTTGGAAATCCATTGTTTGCTGCCATTGATCACATAAACGTCGCCGTCCCGCTTAGCCGTGGTCCGGATGGCTGCGGTATCCGAGCCTGCATGGGGCTCTGACAATAAAAAGGCACCAATGCGCTTGCCACTGGCCAGATCCGGCAGATGGCGGGCCATCTGTTGTTCGGTTCCAAAACTACGTAACACGTGCGCAGCTGAGTTGTGGACGTGCATCATGGTGGCGAAGCCACCATCGGCCGCTGCGAATTCTTCAATAGCCAGGCAATACTCCACAAATGAAAGCCCGGAACCGCCGTGTGCTGGCGGGGCGAGCATGCCCATGAAGCCTACGTCGGCAACTGCCTTGATTTCGTCGTGTGGCCAAGCCCCCGTGCGATCACGTTCGGCGGCCGTGCTACCCACCACTTCAGTCGCGACACGCCGGGCAGACTCCCGAATAATGACTTCTTGTTCGCTCAGCAATGCATTGGAAACGATGCTCATAAACCCATCCTTGAAAACTTGGAAAACGGCTGACCCAATGCGGTCAACCCAGCCAGCGCTTGCGGCGGCGGTAATGTTTCATGTCGCGGAAACTCTTGCGCTCCCCATCGACCGTCAGGCCGAGGTAAAACTCCCGTACGTCCTCGTTGGTCTTTAGGCTGCTGGATGGTCCTTCCAGAACGATCCGCCCACTCTCCATCACATAGCCATAGTCGGCCAAGTCGAGGGCAACGCGCGTGTTTTGCTCAACGATTAGCAGCGTCAGGCCGCTCGTTTTGAGGTCATTTAACAAACCATAGACCTCATCGACCATCAACGGGGCCAGGCCGAGTGAGGGCTCGTCAATCATTACCAGTTTGGGCCTGGCCATCAGGGCTCGGCCAATCACTAGCAATTGCTGCTCCCCGCCGGACAAATAACCCGCCGTGCGACTGCGCAAGGCTGCCAGGCGCTTGATGCGGTCGTACACCTCGTCCAGCATTTCCTTGGCCTCGCTGGCGCTGCCCATGTGGCCGCCCACTACCAGGTTCTGCTCCACCGTCATGTGACGCAAAACCTTGCGCCCTTCCATGACGTGCACCAACCCTTTGCGAACGACATCGACTGGGTTCGCACCTGTGATGTCCGCATCATCAAATTTGATACTCCCCGCCGTCACACGACCATCCTCTGTCCTAACCAGGTTGGAGATGGCCTTGAGCGTGGTGCTCTTGCCAGCGCCATTGGCGCCCAGCAAGGTCACGCACTGTCCAGCGGGGACTTTGGCGGTAATGCCTTTGACAGCAAGAATGACGTCGCTGTAGAGGACTTCAACGTTGTTCAGTTCAAGCACGGGTAGCTCCAGATGATGTGGCCTGGGTCTCGGTGGCCCGAGACCCAGGCCGATTTGCAATTACCACTTGTTCAACACAGGAACCGGAACGTTCTGCTCGAGAAGTTTGTACTTTCCCTTTTCGACGGTGCCGATGTTGACGGCTGTGCCCGAGGTCGGGAACGGCGCATCATTGTTGAACTTGATATTGGGCAACAAGCCAAAGCTGCGCTCGGTAGGCATGGGGGTGGACAGCAGTGCAGCGCGAACCTCTTCGCCCGTCACACCGCCAGCACCTTTGACCTTGACAACATTTTCAACGGCACGAACCGTCAACATCGCTTGGCTCATGCCCATAATGCAGGCGGAGTTGTAGGCGGCTTGCAACTTGTATTGGCTGCGCAGTTTCTCGAAGAAGTCCCGTGCCGGTGTTGCGCCTTCGGCGGCCATGGCCATGCCATAGACCTCAAAGTTTCCATCCATTTGGCTCAGGTCACCCAGCGCTTTCCCCGACGAAAGCAACCCGTTATGAGCGCTAACCACTATCGGAATATTGGTTTTTCCAAGGCTTTGCAGGGCGCGCCGTGTCGCCACTACCGATGCTGTATTGTTGAACACCTGCAGTACCGTGGCCCCCTTGCGGACCAGGCGGCTGACCTGCTGGGTAAGGTCGGTCGGCTGTGCTTCGGTATAAATCGTTTCAACGACTTCAATGATCTTCGGATTGTCCTTAGCGAACTTCTCGACACCTTTGTGGATGTCCACGTAGGCCGGCGATACTTCCGATGAAATCACCCCCACCTTGAGAGGAACAGGCGAACCCGACTTCTTCTGCATCCACACATAAAACGCAGCCGCTTCGTGCGGGTAAGTGGCACGGGCATTGAACACCCAGTTATCACCCTTCCAAGCGAATCCATATCCTGCTGTCGACTGGACAAGAGGCACCTTGTCACTAGGCAAGCGCTGCTGCAGTGCATTGGTATCTGCACCGCCCACACCCAGAACAGCCACCGGGTTGAGCTCGGACTTGATGCCTGGCCAGAGGCTGGCCACTTGGGCGACGTCATAGCGGGTGTCGAAATCCTTGATTCGCAATGCCACGCCCTGCGCCTTACCGACCTCTTCGCTCCACCAGTCGAGTACCGCACGGCGGCATCCCGTCATATCTTTCATGATGTCTGCGAAAGGTCCGGTGAAGTCAGCCAGGCCAGCCACGTTGTAAGTAGTCTGAGCTTGTGCCATGCCGCCAAGGCACAAGGTTGACGCCAGCAAAGCGCCGCGTTGCCCCAGCTTGACCATTGCCGACAACTTTGCTCGATTCGTTTTCATAAAAATGTCTCCTTTTGTAGTAGCGCTTTGCATTGGATCAGCCCTTCCCAGCGCCTAAGGTGGCTGCAGAAAACAGGATTGCGGTCAATATGGGTAGGGCCACATGCGATAAGACCGCTTGACGATGTTCCACCGGTGCATCAGACCGCGTGGCTCAAAGATCAGAAAGGCCGCGATGACTCCACCCAGGAAAATATTCATCACTGCGAAAACAACGTCTCCGCTCAGGAAGGAAAAGTTCTCGACCAGTGAAGGGCCCACGATGGTGATCGTCTCCTGGGCAGTACGGATAACAAAAACGCCGATCAGCGCGCCCGTCACCGACCCCATGCCACCCACAATGATCATCGCGATGAACCATATCGAGTGGATCAGGGTGAACTGGTCAATCGCCACGAACCTGACGTAGTAAGCCCAGAGCCCTCCACCGATGCCCGCGTAAAACGCACCCAGCAAGAAGGCAAGTACCTTGGTGCGCACGACATTGATGCCCATCATTCCTGAGGCCACGTCGTCATCACGCACTGCCGCAAAAATTCGACCATGGCGGCTGCGTGCGACGCCGTAGGCGCCCGCAATCATGATGAAGGCCACTACCAGACACAGGTAGTAAATGCGGGTATCGGTGTTGAAAACGAACCCAAGGAACTGTGCTGGTTCCAGAGTGATGCCGTTAGATCCCCCCAGCCATTTGGCAGGCAGGTTGAGCACAAAAAAGTGGAACAAGATCTGCGCAGCAATCGTGGTCAAGGCAAGGTAAAAACCCTTTATGCGCATTGCGGTTAATCCAAACACCAGCCCAAAAAGCGCCGCGCACAGCCCGCCGATGGGCAAAGCCAGCCAGAAAGGCAGGTGGCCTTTCGTCGCTAGGAGCGCTGTTGCATACGCACCAACCCCCATGAACGCAGCTTGGCCCAAATTGATCTGACCCGCTAGACCAGTATTGATCTGCAGCCCCATGACCACCACTGCAGTAATCAGCATAGAGGTCATGATCGCCACCCAGCGGACCTCGCTGATCAGGGGCAGCGCAAACAGCGCGATAACAAACAGGCCCAATGCCACCGCCTGGCTGCGCGTGCGAATTAGTGCTTGGTCTTTGGCGAAAGAAGTCGCGAATACACCTGCGGGATCCATGCTCATACCCTCTCAATGGTTTTCCACCCGAACATGCCGGTGGGACGAATTAACAACACCACCAGCATGATGATGAAAGGAAAGACGGAGCCCAGCGCTCCCCCCACCAGGGGATCGAGATAGGCCGAAGCCAAACCCTGAATCACACCCACCAAAACACCGGCGATCAGCAACCCTGCGAGGGACTCCAACCCAGCCAGCAAGGCCACCGGCAAAGCAGCCAGGCCGATGTCGGAGCTCATCATGTTGATGGAGCGGCCACTCAAATGCACTATCGCCCCCAGTGTGGAAAGCACGGATCCCAGCACCCACGCAAAGGCAATGGAACGCTGCACCGAGATGCCCATGGACATGGCCACCTGGTGGTCTTCCGCCACGGCCGTCATGGTCAAACCAGCCCTTGTCCGGTTGAAAAACCAGGAGAGACCAACGCCGATGAAGATGGTCATAATTCCACCGTAGAGCATCGAACGGGAGACGATGAGATCGCCAACGATGATCGGATCCAGAGGAAAGATCATCGGAAAAGCACGCACCTGTGGGCCAAAAAGCACCAACACAACGCCTCGGATCAGAATCAAGAGACCGATCGTCACCATGACCATCGAGAAGACAGACTCTCCAACCAGACGGGCAAAAAATATCCGCTCAATCATGAAACCAAAAATTGCAGCACTAACGAATGCCACGGGCAATCCGACCCACAGCGGTAGACCCATCTGAATAATCGTCCACCACACCATGTAGCCGCCAAAGACCACCAACTCACCTTGTGCAAAGTTGAACACCTTTGACGCGCGATAGATCACGACGAACCCCATGGCGATCAACGCATACAGAAGCCCTGACAGCGCACCGTTTATCAGGTAATTAATAAAATCGATCATTTCCGTCCTCTGCTTCGGGCTGCGCCCAGGTGGTCTGACCCTGCGGCGTCCGTGTCATGGATGGACACCAGAGCCTCGAAATTGCCGCGCCGACCGTCCTGGTAGGTCACAGGAATATCGATACGCACGGCGTGCGAGCCGTCATATAAACCGTTGATCAGCGTGGCGTATCGCACCTCCAGGAATTCGCGCCGCAGCTTTCTCGAACGTGTTAGCTCGCCCTCGTCCGGATCAAGCTCTTTCGGAAAATTGGCGAATCGCTTGACTCGCGCATGCGCCGGCAAAAACTGGTTCACGCGGGCAATTTCCTGGCCGATCAACTCGGCGATCTCTGGCCGCTGTGACAGATCGGTGAAGGTTGAGAATCCGATCCGCTTGTCTTCTGCCCACCGCGACAGAACAGACATGTCGATATTGATGAGAGCGGCCACGAAGTCCCTTGTCTCGTCTCCCACCGTCATGATGTCCTTGATGAAGGGACTGAACCGAAGGCGTGTCTCGACGAACTGCGGCGGGAAGGTTTCGCCGCTGCGCAAGCGCTTCAAGTCCGACAACCGCTCCAGGAACACGAGCTCGCCTAGCTCCGTTTTCGTTACGGCATCGCCCGTGTAGAACCAGCCATCTTTCACCTTAGACTCTACGGAGCTCTCTCTGCGGTAGTAGCCCAGAAACGGGCTTCCGCCACGGATCTGCAGTTCGCCGTCCGCACTCAAGCGCCATTCCAATGGTGGGCCCGCCTCTGGATGCGCCTTCATCCAGTGTCCTACGGTCTCCAGATCAAATCGGTCACCCTGGTGGCATGTCAGCAACCCGGTTTCGGTGGAGCCATAGATGTTGCGCAGCGGTATACCCATGGCATGGAACATGCGAAACACATCTGGTGCCATGGTGGCACCACCGCAGCTGGCACAGCGCAGCCGGGTCAGGCCGAGCAGATCTCGCAACGGGCGCAGAACCAGTGCATTGGCGATAGGAAACAGCAACCGGTCCAGCAGGCCAACGGGTTTTCCATCCAAGCGCCCCACATTGACGGTGTGACCGATCTTCATGCCCCACTCGTAGACACCTCGTCGAATGGGTCCTGCGTCGAGCATGTGCGCCTGCACAGAGGACGCCATGCTTTCCCACTGGCGCGGAGCAAATGTCATACCTTCCACTGCCAATTCCCGAATGTTGGACAACACCTGCTCCGGGCCCTCAGGGAAGTTCACTACCATGGGCAATCCCAATCCCATGGTGATGCCATATATTTGTTCAGTGGCCCAGGATGGCGCGATGTAACTCAGGTATTCCATACCCGGCCTCACATCCATGGAATCGATCAAGCGCTGCGCGTTGTCGATTAAGAAGCGATGCGTGAGGATGACGCCCTTAGGCTGCCCCGTCGTGCCGGAAGTGTAAGAAAGAACCGCTATGTCATCGGGGGCTCCCGCATCCACTAGCGCGTCGTACATCTTTCCGTTACGTTGATGGATTTCACGCCCTTGCCGCTGCATGCCATCGAAGGTATGCAGGATGGGGTCGTTATACGACCACATCCCCGTTTCGTCCCAATACACAATGTGGCGCATCTTCAAAGTCTTGTTCCGGACATCCAGGCCCTTGTCAACCTGTTCTTGGTCCTGCGCGAACAAGATGACTGCTTCGCTGTCGTCCAGAAGATAAGCCACCTCCTCCGAAGTGAGGTCCGGGTACATGGATACAACTTTGCATCCCAGTGCATGCGCGGCATACTCGGCCCAGTAATGCTGTGGCTCATTCTCACCAATGATGGCAATGGTCTCGCCCGCTTTGACGCCCGCTTGGTGCATGCCCAGCGCAATCTCTCGAACGTTGCGCTGCACATCCGCAAAGCTGTACTCCCGCCAAATTCCGCGCTGCTTATGGCGCTGGGAAAGACGGCTGGGATTGGCATGCGCATGCTTGCGCAGCAACTGGGGAAGAGTCGCGATTTCGAGTTTCATTGGACGCCCTCTCCAAGGTAGGCTTTAAGCACAGCGGGATTAGCCTGGATTTCCTTGGGCGTTCCATCGGCGATCTTGCGTCCAAAGTCCAGCACAGCGATGCGGTCAGCTAGGTCCATCACCACACCCATGTCGTGCTCCACCAAAACAATAGGAATGCGCTTTGCCTCGCGCACATCCAGAATGAAACGTGCCAGGTCTTCCTTCTCTTCCGTATTCATACCGGCCATAGGCTCATCCATCAGCAGAATCTTCGGGTCTTGGGCCAGTGCGCGCCCCAAGTCCACGCGCTTGCGAAGCCCATAACCGAGGCTGCCCACCGGCACATGCCGGATGGATTCAATTTCAAGAAACTCAATGATTTCTTCCACTACCTCCCGATGCAAAACTTCTTCGCGCTTTGCCGGGCCGAAATGGAAAAACGACTGCACGAGATTGGCCCGCATGTGCATGTGGCGCCCCACCATCAGGTTCTCGATAACGGTCATGCCCGAAAAAATGTGCGTACCTTGAAAAGTGCGCGCCAGGCCCTGTGCCGCCACGTCGTGAACCGCCATGTCGCGCACGTTGCGCCCGGCCAGGGATATCTCGCCTTTCTTGGGGCGGTAGAACCCGCTCAGGCAGTTCATCAGAGAAGACTTTCCCGCTCCGTTCGGCCCGATGATTGCCAGCAGCTCGTCCTTGCGCACATCAATCGAAACATCATTCAGCGCCACAACTCCACCGAACTGCAGCAGCAGATTCTGGGCTGTCAGCACCACGCCTTCCCGCTGGCTTTGAATGGCTGCATTCATTGGCACCTCCACTCTGAATTCTTGGCTTTGTCCATCGAATTTCCTTCATAAGACCTTTGCAGGGTCTACGCATCCATTTGCGGGAATGCTCGCAGCGATCAATGGACCACGACTAACAACGGACACCCGCATCCAGGCTGATCGTGGTGGCATTCAAATAGGCGTTTTCCACAACGTGCCGAACCAGTCCACCGAACTCTTGTGCCTGCCCCATGCGATGAGGAAAGAGGATGACGTTGTCAATAATGTTTTGCGACACCTTCGTTGGCATGCCTGCAGACATGGCGGTCTCAAACAGACCAGGCGCCACGGCCACCACTCGGATTCCGTGTTGCGCAAGATCCCGCGCCACCGGAAGCGTCATTCCAATGACCGCCGCTTTGCTGGCGCTATATGCGGCCTGGCCCACTTGACCCTGCCACGCAGCACCAGATGACGTGTTCACGATGACCCCCCGTTCACCGTCGACATTGGGCTCGTTCTGCGACATGGCCAACGACGCATAGCGCACCACGTTGAAGGTCCCGGTCAGGTTGATGGCGATCACCCGGTTCCAAAGATCCATCGGGAATAACTCGCCCTTTGAAAGCGTCTTGCAGGGACCCAGAATTCCCGCGCAATTTACCGCCACATGCAGCGCACCAAATTCCGCCACTGCCGCGTCTACGCCAGCCTTCACACTGGCCTCGTCCGAAACATCAACCTTCTGGATTCGCACGCGCTCGCCCATCGGCAGCACCTCGCTCGCAAGGCGCTCTTCGTCCAGATCAACCGCCATGACGCTCGCTCCGGCCGCAAGCAATGCCTTGCAAGTGGCGAGCCCCAGGCCTGAAGCAGCTCCTGTGACGAAGGCAATGGTATTTTTGACATCCATACTATTTCTCTTGTCTCTTATTGAGTGCAGCGCTCAGCGCGCCAAGATGGTGATACAGGCAACAGCTTCTTCAATGCCCTCAAGACCGCCACCGTTTTCTGCCAGCGCAATCCTTGCGTCAGTCACCTGCCGCAGTCCGGCTTCCCCGCGAAGCTGAGTTACCAACTCATGGACTTGGGCAATACCGGTGGCCCCAACAGGGTGCCCCTTAGACTCCAGGCCGCCGGACGGATTAACGGGAATGCGGCCACCAATCCGGGTATCACCCCGCTCGGCAATCACACCGCCCATGCCGAACTCACAGAAACCGAGGTTTTCTGTCTGAATGATTTCACCCATGGCCGTGGCATCGTGCACCTCGGCCACCGAGATATCTGCTGGGCCAACACCCGCCAGCTCATACGCCTTGCGCGAAGCCAAAGCCGTGCAGTGGTTGGTGTAGTCGTCCTCGCTCCGGTCAGAACCGCTTTGCACCACGGCCGCCAACACCTTGATGGCACGTTTTTCATCGATGTTGAGGCGTTTGAGCGCCGAGCGTGTGCACAGGACGGCCGCTGCTGCGCCGTCAGACACAGGAGAGCACATGGGCAGGGTCAAGGGATAGGTGATCGGCGGCGCAGCAAGCACTTCCTCGATGCTGTAGGCCATCTGGTACTGCGACAGCGGGTTGTGCATGGAATGCGCATGGTTCTTGGACGACACGGCAGCCAACTGGCGCTGCGTCGTCCCGAAGGTGCGCATGTGCGATCGTGCAAACGCGGCATACACGTCCATGAAAACGCTGTACGGCCTGGGTGAGGTACTCCCCTCAGGCACAGCCACGTCGCGTCCCATCTTCATCAGCTCCGCACGGATCTCTTCTGCACGCGAGAGATCCCAGGCACTGTCAAACACCGAGAACATCTTGAGCTTGTCGGTTGAGAACATCTTCTCTGCACCAACGGCCAAAGCGACATCGCCAGCACCCGACTTGAGGTGATTGCAGGCTAGAACGAACGCCGACGAGCCGCTTGCACAAGCGTTTTCGACGTTCACCACCGGAATGCGCCCGATGCCCATTGCCCGTAGCGCAATTTGCCCACGAATCATGTGCTGGCCATCCATATGCCCTTGGGAAGTGTTGCCAAAAAAGGCGGCTTCCAGGTCTTCCTCTTGCAAACCCGCATCCGCCAAAGCAGCTGCAGTGGCCTCACGCGTGAGCGCCTTAATGTCCTTGTCCAGATGCCGACCAAAGGGCGTCATACCGACACCGACCACATAGATATCTTCCATCTTTCTTCTCCTTGGCAGGTTTCATGCAATCCATGCAACCAAAAAATTACTCTATATAAAGTTGTTTTACTTTAAAGTAAAATTAAAAAAAATTTGCTAGGGAAATCCCTTGGCAATCACATTCGCTGCTCAGCGCAGCGGCAGGAATCGCATGCCCCGCATGGTCTCAATATCGCCCTGCGCAGTCACGCCGTACAGGCCACGGGCCACGTTGTGGGGATGAGAGGCGGCTTCGGCCATGTTGAGCACCGGCGCGAAGCAACTGTCAGTGCCCTCCATCAGTGCATTCCAGTGCACACTGGGTTGCGAAGCAAAGCGCTGCGCGATCCGCGCCTTGAGAGACGGCCACGAAGACTTGTCCATCTGCTGCGCGGGATCCACATCCGTCAGCTCCAACTGCTTCAACAGCAAGGCATAGAACGGGGGCTCGATCGCACCGACCGTGATGTATCGGCCGTCGCTGCACAAGTAACGGTCGTAGAAGGGCGAGTCATGGAAGACACTGGGTTCACTGCCGTCCACGCCACCGCCTTGGCGAATCAGCTGCACAAGCGGCGACAGCATGGCCAACACATCCACGATGGCGCCGTCGACTACGCAACCCTGCCCAGTATTCCGGGCGCCAAGCAACGCCGACACCATTCCAAACCCGAGCCCAAGCGCACCGGCAGCATCCCCGACCACCGTAGGCGGAAGCATGGGGGGGTGTCCCGGCTGCTCGGTGAGCGACATCAGCCCCGTAAGAGCGACATAGTTCATGTCGTGCCCGGCTGCCTGGGCCAGCGGCCCATCCTGCCCCCAGCCTGTCATGCGTCCATACACAAGCCGCGGGTTGCGTTCACCGCATACATCGGGGCCCAGACCCAAGCGCTCCATCACACCCGGGCGGTTGCCTTCAATCACTCCGTCGCTTTGCGCGACCAACTCCAGCGCCTGCGCCTTGTCCTCCGCCCGCTTGAGATTTAACGTGACGCGCCGTTTACCACGAGACAAGAGCGCCCCGTCTTTCGGCGTTAGCTCGTCAGGCAGTGAGCCCGCACCGGGCCGCCCAACCACGGTCACGTCCGCACCCATTTGCATCAGCATGAACCCCGCCAAGGGCCCTGGGCCAATTCCCTCGAACTCAACGATCTTGATTCCAAGAAGCGGAGGCATTGGCGATCGCGTCTGAGTTTTCATCAAAAAATTCCACAAATTTAATTTTTTACTCTAAATTAAAATAATTGACTTGATAGTAATGGAAAACCCCATACCCACGAAAACCGAGGCAAAAGCAGAATCGACCCATGAACACACAAGTCACCAATGAAAGACAGATGTCGACGCCGGTTGTTATTTCAGAGGTCCGAAAAGGCAGCATGTGGATCCGCCTGAACCGGCCTGAGGCAATGAACTCACTGACCCCAGAGGTACTTCGAGGGATAGACCAGGCACTCAACGAAGCACAGAACCGGGCGGACGTGAGGTCCGTCGTCTTGACGGGCACTGGCCGGGCCTTCTGCGCAGGCGCCGACCTAAAGTACGTCAAGACACAAACGGGCGAAACTGGCACCATCGGCTTTCTGGACAGCGTTCTGGTCACCATGAACCGCATCGATCGCTTTCCAAAACCCGTGATCGCAGCCCTGAACGGCATCACCCTGGCGGGCGGACTAGAACTGGTGCTCTGCTGTGACCTCGTGCTGGCGGCACGCAGTGCCAAGATTGGCGACGCGCACGCCAACTACGGTCTACTCCCAGGCGGTGGAGGCTCGGTGCGCCTGCCACGAGTTATTGGCCCCACGCGCGCCAAGTACCTTCTATTCACGGGTGACTTCGTGGACGCAGCAGAACTGGTGGAGGCGGGCCTCGTCAACCAGGTGGTGGACGACGACCAACTCGAAAGCGCGACGCAGGCTGTGGCTGACAAGATCGCCAGCAAGAGCCCTCTGGGCCTGCGCCGCATGAAAGCGCTGATCGACGATGGCTTGCAACAGCCCCTGGACACTGCCTTACGGCTGGAGTTGCTGGCATCCGAAGTGCATGCACATAGCGCCGATCTCCACGAAGGCCTGGCCGCCTTCAACGAGAAGCGCGCCCCGCGCTTCACGGGCCACTGAGCCGGCAACGCCATGCGTACGTCCCCGACCACCAACCGATTCGAAGCGCTGCGCGCTTCGCAGCAATTCGCCTACGACCGCGCCCCCTCCATCCGCGCGGTCTATGAGCTTGCGACAATGACACCGCAAGATCTCCAAGGCCCGGCCGACCTCGCGCGACTCGCCGTCACAAGCAAGGATGCACTGCTTGAGAAGCAGCGCCAGTCACCGCCATTCGGTGGGTTTCTGGCGGCCGACGACGCATCCATCCGTCGGGTCTTTGTCTCACCGGGCCCCGTCTACGAACCCCAGTTGTTCGACGACGACACTGGCCACGGTTTTTCGCATGCATTCCGTCAGGCAGGCATCGGCCCGGGTGACCGCGTTCTCAACACATGGTCCTACCATCTTGTGCCAGCCGGCCTTTTGCTGGATGCGGGCATTGCCGCTACCGGAGCAACGCTCATCCCCTGCGGACCCGGCGGCGCCGAACAACAGGCGCAGCTCATCATGGAACTGGGCATCACCTGCATTTGCGCCTCCACATCCTTCTTCGTGACCTTGGTCGAAACGCTTGAGCGCATGGGCTACGACCTGCCTTCTCAATGGAAGGTCCGCTCCGCAATGCTGGGGGGCGAACTGGGTGACTGGATGGGCAAGCGCCGCAGGCTGGAGGAGAAGTACGCCATCCGCACGTTCTCAGCCTACGCCACCGGCGACTTCGGGCTGATTGCCTACGAGGAACCAGGACAAGTGGGCTACACGGTTCAGCCTGACCGGCTTGTCCAGATCTGCGACCCCCGCACCGGCGCTCCCCTTCCCCTGGGCGAACCAGGTCAAATAGTGGTCACCACGCTGGACAGCGGCTGGCCCCTGGTCCGCTTTGGCACAGGCGATGTGGCGCAAGCGCTGACCCATTCACCGGATGGTCTCGTCGAACGCATCAGCATGTTGCAAGGCCGAGTGGGCCAAGGTGTCAAAGTGCGCGAAATTTTCATCTATCCACGCAACGTGGAAGAACTGCTCATCCGGCTCCCTGCTATCGAACGTGCCCAGGTCATCGTTGGAAAACAACAGCATCGGGAAACCGCGACCTTGCGCGCAGTACTGACGCCAGGGGCCTCTCAGGACGCCACACAAAGTGACTTGATGGAAGTATTCAGGCAACTGACCCGCCTGAAGCTCGACTCAGTCGAGTGGCTAGTCCAGGAAGATATGCCCACTGACGCCCCCTTGTTGGTTGACAACAAGCATTGAAATCCTAAAAAGCGTTTGGTCTGATGCACCAGGTGGCTACACCGTCGCTCACCCCATGAAACGATAGTAATGATTGATCCCGCAGCCAATGCACTGACCTACCCATTCGAGCCACCAACACCACGCCACTGGGTCGAGGTCGCCCCTGGTGTGCGCTGGATCCGGCTGTCCATGCCATTCCGGCTCGACCACATCAATGTATGGGCCATAGACACCCATGATGGCTGGGTACTGGTAGATACCGGCCTGAACACCCCCGACACCGTTGCCGACTGGCTGGCCCTCATGGCGCAGGGGCCGCTGGCACGGCCGCTCCAAGGCGTGTACGCCACACACATGCACCCCGACCACATCGGCCTAGCTGGTTGGTTCACGCGTCGCGTTGGTGTGCCGCTGCACATGAGCCGCCTGGAATACCTGACCTGCCGCGTGATGCATGCCGACACTAACCGCGAGGCCCCGCCCGACGGCGTGCTCTTCAATAGGCGCGCCGGCTGGTCGGAGGCAGCCATTGAAAGCTACCGCAGCCGATTCGGCAGCTTTGGCAAACATATCCACGCTCTGCCCGAGAGCTACCGACGCTTGCAGGACGGCGATCACGTCCAGTTGGGTAAGCATGACTGGCGGATCATCACCACCGGCGGCCACTCACCAGAACATGCTTCTCTGTACTGCCCCGATTTGAAGCTACTGATCGCCGGCGATCAGGTACTGCCGAAGATTTCGTCGAATGTGTCGGTGTTCGCCAGCGAGCCACAGGCCAATCCGCTGAAGGAGTGGTATGGGGCGCTCGACAAGCTGATGAGGGATGTTCCCAACGATGTGTTGGTCCTCCCCTCTCACAACGAGCCCTTTTATGGACTGCATGAACGCCTTGAATCGCTCAGGTTGGGTCAAAATAGTGCTCTGGAGCGGCTGCGTCAGTCACTGTCTACCGGACCTCAACGGATCGTCGATGCGTTCGCTGCCCTCTTTAAGCGCGCCATCGGAGAGCAGGATCCGCAGCAACTGAGCCTGGCAACAGGTGAGGCCGTTGCTTGCATGAACTTTCTCATTGCACAGGGCACCGTAGAGTTCATGATGGACGAAAACGGGGTCGCGTGGCACTCAAAAAAGCTTGAAGGCGCTGTCGCCGAGGTCAAACGTTCTCCACGTGCCAACTTTGACTGACCCCGTCTCGATGGGGCGATAGCTATGGCGTCTGCTCTGAAGTCACCCTGCAATCCGCATGAATGCTGAGGCTTCTTGTGTATGCTCATCTCACGCTCACTGGGCGTACATCATGCTTAGCATGCATCGGCGTTCATCGCAGTCGCCAGGAGGCTGCTCGTAAACGGCCGCTATGAACCGCCCCGGGATTTAGGAACTCGTTTGGAGTCCGTTCAATGACTGCTTCGTGGCGAGTAGCGTGAGTCCGGCCACCGGTTGCCACCGTCCGCAACCGCTGCAGAGCCGACTCGAGCGCGGGAGCTCCCTCACGCTTAGGCCCGTGCCACAGGCACATCCTCCCACCGCGTCGTGTAC
The DNA here is from genome assembly GCF_058797075.1 of Acidovorax sp. GW823-FHT02H02. Classification (NCBI taxonomy): domain Bacteria; kingdom Pseudomonadati; phylum Pseudomonadota; class Betaproteobacteria; order Burkholderiales; family Comamonadaceae; genus Acidovorax; species Acidovorax sp. GW823-FHT02H02. The sequence continues at coordinate 45,386 of NZ_JBXAJH010000012.1, forward strand.
TGCGGCGTGCGCCTCTCCTGCTTCATCCCCCAGCCCTTGCCCTTGTTGGTGCCGCCCGTGGCACCTGAGTGCACGGTGCCTTTGCCATAGCGCTGGTTGAGCGCATCCAGCGCCGCCATCAGCTGGGTTCGGTCCCGGTGGTCTTCATCCTCCAGATCCAGCTCGCCCTGCAGCACATTGCCCGGCACCAGGTCCAGCAGCATCACCCCGGCCTTGGCCATCTTGTAGCCAGGCTCGTACATGCGGCGCATGCCAGCAACAGCCGCCCACACCAGCTTGCCGGTGTCCGCCGTAGGCCGGCGCAGGGGCACCACCACAGACTTGTTAAAGCGCGGGCCTGGGCGGAAGGGGGATGTGTGGCTGAACACCAGCAGCTGGCTGGCCAAGCTGCCCTGCTTGCGCAGCTTCTCCGCCGCGCGGCTGGCGAACTCGCTCACGGCCTCCACCAGCGGCGGCAGCTCGGTCACCGCCTGGCCGAATGACCGGGTGCAGGCGATTTCCCTCTTGGGCTCGGGCGCATCATCCAGCTCTATGCACTGCATGCCCTGCAACTCCCGCACGGTGCGCTCCAGCACCACGCCCCAGCGCCTGCGCACCATAGCCGGGTCCAGCCGAGCCAGGTCCAGCACCGTCTGCACCCCGCACTGATGCAGCTGCGCGCCGATCTTGCGGCCCACGCCCCAGACTTCTTCCACCAGCGTGCTGGCCAACACATCGTCCAAGTCCTGGGCGGGAAGGGCGGTCAGGTTGCACACCTGGGCCAGCTCTGCGGGATAGCTCCCCGGTTTGCGCTCGGCCGTCTTGGCGATGTGGTTGGCCAGCTTTGCCAGCGTCTTGGTGTGACCGATTCCGATCCCGCAAGGTATGCCAGCCCATTGGTGGATGCGCGCACGGATGGCGTGGCTGCGGGTGGTCAGGTCGCCGCGCATGCCCTGCAGGCCGATGAACGACTCATCGATGCTGTAGATCTCCTGTGAGGGGCCCAGACCCGCCGCGAGGCTCATCATCCGATTGCTCATGTCGCCGTACAGCGTGAAGTTGGCACTCAAGGCCACCAGGCCGTGGGTCTCTTCCATATGCCGTATCTGGAACCACGGCGCCCCCATCTTGATTCCCAGGGCTTTGGCCTCATTGCTGCGGGCGATGGCGCAGCCGTCGTTGTTGCTCAGCACCACCACCGGGCGGCCGTTCAGGCTGGGGCGGAACACCCGCTCGCAGCTCACGTAAAAATTGTTGCCATCCACCAGCGCATACATGCTGGCCTCCGTCCATCAGATCAGGTGAGAAACAGCTTCACGCAACCACTCACCACGCCCCACACCTCAATGGTCTGGCTGTCGCGGGGGATGATGTCGGGATAGGTTGGGTTGGCCGCGCGCAGCTTGATCCGGCCGGCACGCTGGTGCAGATACTTCACGGTGCATTCGCCGTCCACAATGGCCACGACGATGCTGTTGTGCTTGGGCTTGATCGCCCGGTCCACTGCGATGATGCTGCCGTCCTCAATGCCCGCGTCCCTCATCGAGTCGCCACGCACGCGCCAGAAGTAGGTGGCCTGGGGATGCTTCACCAGCAGCTGCATGATGTCCAGCCGCTCCACCACGAAATCGTCAGCTGGCGATGGAAACCCCGCGCGCACGCTCACCCCGCACAAGGGCAAGGCCAGCGACTGCGCCGCCGTGTCGTACGGCACGGGTAGCGGGGAGTTCCAAAGACTGTACATATTTACAGTATAGCTCCCTGCTGCCAGAATGTTGCCATGTGTACCTACTACGAGGTCCCGGGCCGCGAGCAGCTGGTGCTGCACTTTGGCGACGTACCCGAAGAGGAATGGCGCGACAAGATGAGTCCGCTGTACCGAGGGCCGTTCCTGCGGGCAAAGGGGGCGGTAGGGCGCGAGCTGGTGGTGGGCCAGTGGGGCATGATCCCGCCGCACTCCAAAACACACATCCCCACCGGCAAGGACGGCAAGCGCCTGAGCACCGTCAACGCTCGGCGCGAAGGGATGGCCAAGTCATGGACCTACGGCGGTCCTTGGCGCAAGGGGCAGCGCTGCATCATCCCCGCCCAGTTGTATGTCGAACCCTACTGGGGGACCAAGAAGCACATCCCCTGGCAGTTCGAGCGGGCCGATGGCGAGCCCTGGGGCCTGGCGGGCCTGTGGAGCGAGTGGACCGACCCGGCCACGGGTGAGGTGCTGCCCAGCTACACCATGATCACGCAGAACTGCGACGACGTGCCGGTTCTCAACCTGATGCACCGGCCTGACCCCAAGCGCGCGCCCGACAAGCAGGACAAGCGCACGGTGGTGCCGCTGGAAAAGGGGGATTGGGATACCTGGCTGCACGGCACCATCGAGCAGGCAGAGGCGCTGATCAAAGTGCCGCCGCTGGAGCTGTTTGTGCATCGGGCGAAGGACCCGGCACAGCAAGTCGAGTTACCTGTTGAGTCAGCATGACGCATGCGTGCAACAGCCGGTACTTGCGCCGACTGGACGCAGCAATATAAATTATTGGGTGTCCGGGCTAACGCGAACCCGGCCGCGTCCGGGTTACCTGGCGCATAGCCGAGTGGTGCGATGCCCCGGCGCCCGACCTGTCCGGCTATCGGCAACGGGAGTAGCTTCAACACTACCCCTGGTGCCAGATGAACAAGATAGCCAAACTCCGTATCCAGTCCGCGCTCATCCAACAATGCCGTTGTTTCTACTGCGGTTTGGCAATGATCGAACCTGCGTTGCCTGAGTTCACGCCCAAAGAACTCAAGCCTAAATTCCAAAAGTACCTTCGTTGCACGGCTGAGCATCTAACTGCTCGCCAGGATCAAGGGCGCGATTCCGCACAAAACATCGTTGCTGCATGTTGGTGGTGCAACACTCGGCGACACAAAGGGCGTGAGGAGAATGCGCCAAATCCACAGAAATATCGGCAACGGGTGCAAAGCTTGATGAAAAAGGGCCGTTGGCACCCAGTTAGCGCGATAGCTGCCGCTTTCCGAGCCAACGCCTACGGAGTGGGCGAGCCTTCAAAACCAAGGGCAAGCGTGACTTCAGCAAAACTGACGAACCTGCAGGCGTTCCCGCAAGGCGGCTTGTGAATGCCTGCGTATCTGGCAGACCAACTGTTTGAGTTGGATTAAAGCAGTTGCGGGACTTCCATGGCGGTGGCACTTCGCGCGGTGCGGGTGCTGCTGCCATGGGAAGTATTAATTGAATCGCAGGGGCGGGCAGGCAGATCGGGCTCCCTTTGGGGGCCCTCTCTGTTAGTGGACTCCATCTCTGCAAGCAGCTGTAAAACCCTGCGGGATCCGAGCATTCGGGCCAGAAGCGAGAGGTGAACGGTGCTCCAATCGGGCTCCGTCAAATTCGACTCGAATGCCTCTTCTGTGAATCGCTTCCTCTCTTGGCCAGGCCGTGTGCGCCTGGCAGCTGTGCTGGCCCTGTCTCTCGTCAGCGTTGCTCTCCCGAATCTTTCCTGGGCGCGGTCTCCGCAGTTCGACAGCACAGCCCTGCTCACACCCGAGCCCAGCTCCTTTGCGCAGTGTCCGCAGTTCTTTGCGAACGGCGCGCCACCCGCCATCACGCCCCGGCCGCAGCTGCGCGAGCTTTGCTATGAAGCCTTTGCGGTCCTGCACTCTGGCGCCACAAAGACACCGGTGTTTGTGGCCCAGCGGTTGAACCGCAGGCTCATCGAGGATGCCGATGAGAAGCGGGCCAAGCGGTTCTTTGCAGATGCGCGACTCCCGAGTGGCGAGCGGGCGGAGCTGGAGGATTACAAAAACTCAGGCTATAGCCGTGGGCACATGGCCCCTGCAGGAGATATGCCAACGCCAACGGCCATGGCGCAAAGCTTCAGCTTGGCGAACATGGTTCCCCAAAACGCTCAGCACAACGGGGGCGCCTGGAACAAGATCGAGCAGGACACGCGGCACTATGTGAAGCGGGCCAAGGGAGATGTGTTTGTGATCACGGGGCCGGTGTTCACGGATGCGGGGCCACGTATTGGGGCCAATGGGGTGAAGGTGCCGACCTATCTGTACAAGCTGGTCTATGACGCCACGACCAACAAGGCCTGGGCGCATTGGCAGGAGAATCGCGAGGGCGAGACGGTGGGGCGGCCGATCAGCTACCAGGAGCTGGTGAAGAGAACCGGAGTGGAGTTTTTGCCAAGAAGTGCACTGCAGCATTGAGTGGTAGCAAGAGCCGTGTCAGGGGCGGCGGTATAAATCGGTCCTTTCCAACCTCTACACGCGAGCATCCATGAACCGCGCAGAACTCGTTGAAATCCTGGCTTCCAAGAATGATCTGTCCAAGGCCGCAGCCAATGCGGTGCTGGAAACGCTGATCGACACCATCCAGACCGCCGTCAAGAAGGGCGACGCCGTTCAGCTGGTGGGCTTTGGCACCTTCAAGTCCGCCAAGCGTGCAGCACGCACGGGCAAGAACCCATCGACTGGTGCTGCGCTCAAGATCCCTGCGAGCACGGTGCCGAAGTTTGTGGCGGGTGCGAAGTTCAAGGCGGTGGTGGACCCCAAGGCTGCCAAGCGCAAGGCGGACAAGGCTGGGAAGTAAGTACAGCGTTCTCGGTCGCTACCAAAACAAACCGCCACAGGCTCTTGCCGCTGGCGGTTTTGTTTTTGGGGGGCGCAGAAGGATTGCGACACCGGCTGTGCACCAGATACACCAAGGTGCGCTACCGGGGGCTGAAGAAGAACACGCTGCAGCTCAAGACGCTGTTTGCGCTGTCCAATCTGTGGATGGTGCGCCACCAATTGCTGGGGGCGCAGGGATGAGTGCGCCTGAAAACAGGCAAGGGGCCGCGAAAGCGGTGCAAGCGCCCCGAAATGGGGCCGCAAAACAAGGCTCAAGTGCTGCCAAAACGGCATCCATCGCCTCATCTGAAAACATCGGACTTGTAGCACTCACGAATCCGAGTTATTCAGGACATCCTTAGAGCAACGCGATCCATTCGACGTTGAGAACACCAGAGTACCCCATGGTTGAAGTATTTGAGCAATTCTTCTTGGGAAAAATTTCAAAAATACCGTTGACACATTCCATAACGCCATAGGGCACGTGCGAGATGCAGGCGTCCACGGGCTCGCCGCCGATGGTGGCCAGGATCGAGTGCCGCAGCGCGTTGAAGCCCATGCGCAGGTCCAGGCCGTGGGCGAGGATGCCTAGCTCGCGCGCCACCTCCACCGAGGTGCCGCTGCCCGCCATGGGATCGCAGAAGCTGCGGGGCCGCAGCATCTCGAACAAGGCGCGGTAGACATGGCCGGAGCAATTGCCCCGGTAGCGCGCGTTGCCCCATGGGCCGCGCTCTGGAAAGCTGAGGATGGATGACATGGCCGGATGGCTCCTTTGCGCGTCCAGTCTCCCGCGCGCCGCCTTCATTTCAAGCGCGGCGGCGCCTGCGGACGCGACGATCCCCCGGCAGCCGAGCTGCGCGGGGGATCCACGGTTCGTCGATGTCCTGCCAGGGACGGCTATCCGCCCTTCTCCGACGCCATGCGCTCCCGCATCTCCTCGACGAAGGCGAGCGGCTGCATCAGCCCGTACCGTGCGAGGCGCACGGGAATGTCCTCGGCGGCCAGCTCACCGTTCTCGATTCGCCGGCACAGGAAGTCAGCGATCTCGTCCTCGGACAAGGCGGCGGCGTCCGGGTCCCCGGGCTGCTCCGCGCCGAGGATCTCCGCGTCGGTGACCGAGACGCCGACGGTCCGCGAATGGAATCCCCAGTCGAGGCGCCCGACGAACTCGGCGAGACTCGCTCCCGCCGCGACGCGGACCTGCAGCGCCACCGTCAGATGGACGCAGGCCTTCACCGGCGCTTCCTCGTACCAGCGCCAGCGCGCGAACGCGAGGGCCTCGTCGGTGATGTCCGCCACGTCGTCCACGCCGAAGAACTCGCACACCGATTCCACGAGGGTGACCCGGAAAGGACCGTTCCACGCCACGTGCGCCTGCCCCACCGCGTCGCTGCTATCCCGGTTGTCGCGCAGCGCGCGCAGCTCTCCGCCCGCCATGCGTAGCACGTGGCCGGTCGCGTCGAACTCGAGCGCTTCGCACTCCACCGCCTCCTCCCTTGCGCTCCAGTATTCCTTGTGGAAGGTCCCGGTGATGCGGCGGTTCGTCACGCTCGCCAGCAGTCGGCCGTCGCGCTCCACGGTGAAGGTCGAGCACTCGCCGACCGGGATGCCTCCCATCAACTCTTCTGCGAGGCCGATCGCCTCGCAGAGTGTGCCCAGGTCGTCATAGCGACCGCCATCTTGAAAAACGCCATATCGAGGCATGTCCATCTCCTTGTTCATTGCGCCGCGTCAGCGCAGCGGGACGGAAGCTAGCAACGCATCCAGCGCGCGGCCGTGCAGCGAACAGAAGCGCTCGCAGTGCTCCGCCACATGGCGCTCGAGCCCCGCCCGGCGCGCCAGCGCCAGCAGTTGCAGCACGGCCTCCGAGGGCACGAACCGCAGTTCGCGCCGCCGCTCATCGACCCACACGATGGGGCCGCATCCGGCGCCGGGCCGGGCGGCCTCGACGCCGTCGATCTCCCGGGAGAACCTGGCGCACACGGCGTCGAGCCAGAGCACCTGGTTGTTCCTCAGCCACGCCGTACCGTCATCGAGCCCGTGCGCGCCCGTGAGCAGGTCGCCCGCACGCCGCCACACTTCCTCCAGCATCTGGCTGTGCGAAAGCACCCCGGCTTGGCGGTCGCTGATCCAAAGCCAGGACAGCACCCACGCGCCGCCCTCTCCGCGCGCCGTGGCCGTGTGGACGTCGATCCGGATGTCCGCGTTCGACGCCGTGGCTTCGCGGGCCGCCGAGACATACGGGTCGTCTTCGGGCGCGGCGAGCACTTGGAGGCACTCGCCGATGGTCAGGCCGTCGCGGCGCAGCGCGTTCAGCGCTCGCGCGCGCGCCGTCCCGCGGTTCGCCTCGGCATCCTCTGCGTCCTCGCCCGGCCTACGCTGGTGCTCGGTCTCGCGCAGGCAGCGCCGCGCCTGGGCGACCAGGTCCCAGCAACTGGCGCTGGCGGCCTTGCCGTCGTCGGCGGCGTACCTCAGCGCGTACGCCAGGAGGCTGTCGACAAGATCTCTCATGTCGTTGCTCATGTGATTTCTCCTTCAGGAAGTGAAGGGGCGGCCTGCCCCCGAGGGGCACGGCGCCCCGGGGGGTGATCGATGACGCCGCGGCGGCGCCTTGCCGCCTACGGCCTTTTGTGCCCAGCCCGTACGCCGGGACTGAACGGATGTGAAGTGCCACGGCGCCACGCCCCGGATGGGACAGTGGCCGGCCGCGGCAGCCGTTGCGCGGCTAGTGCGCCGCGGCGCCCAGGCGCACCACCGTGGACAGCACCGTGTCCTCCAGGGTCTCCTCGGCATACGCATGGCCGATGAAGCCCCAGCATTCCTCGTCGCGGTCCTCGATGCGCCGTCCGGTGGCGCGGTCTAGCACGTAGACGACGACGCCGTAGACCTCGCCGTTGACCCAGGCGTTGTATTCCTCCAGCACGGCCTGGCAGTAGCGCGTGGCCTCCTCGGCGAGCGTGGCCGCGAGCTCGGCCGGCGCGAGGCTCAGGCCGCGCGCGTCGGCCCACGCGGCCAGAGGGCCGGCCTCGGTCGCATGGTCACCGTCCCAGGTGTGCCCGCCGTCGTTGGAATGGCGAACGACCGGCGGTTCGTTCCCGCCGCCGGTGGCGCCGAACCAGCGCACCTCGCCGCCGCCCAGCGCCCGCAGCACGTTGCAACGGATGTTGTCCTCGGCCTGCTGGTCCGGCACCCAGATGGCGCCGCCGCGCGTCGTGTCCCAGGGGCATTGCATGCCCTGACCCGCGACGCTGTAGACCACGCCACCATGCTCGTAGATGTCGAGCAGGACGGCGAGCGGGCTGCCGATGCGGCCCGCGGCGCGGGCGCGCTTCCACGCGGCCTCGGCCTCGCGCTCGTCGAGCAGGCTGGACAGGTCCTTGAGCTTGTCGCGCCAGGCCTGCGGCAGCTCGGCCCACCACGGCACGTCGAGGAACCACTGCGCCACGTAGTCCAGCGCGTACGCCCAGCCTTCCTGGTGGATGGCCTGCGCGACCGTCTTGAGGACCGCGTCCCAGCTGGCGGCCGCCCGGCCACGGCTGCGCAGCAGATTGCCGAGTGTCGCCATCAGCGAACGGTTCGAACGGATCGACGCGCAGACCTGTCCGGCCAGGAGGTCGGACACGCATTCCGCGGCGAGGTCCTTGTTGCCCTCGCCGTCGCGGCCCAGCGCCTCGAAAAAGGACGCCTCCTCGCCAGGGCGCGCGCGGCGCCCGCGGTGGTACAGGCTGCCGTTGCCCTGGTCTTCGGTCAGGGGGTTGCAGTGCCCGGCATCGTCGTCGTGGCACAGGCCGCCGGCCACGATGAATTGCTCCATCACGACCATGCGGGCCTCGGTGTCGGGCTCCAGGCGGCATCCGGCCTTGACGTCGATCCCTTCGTCCGCATCGGCCGCGCCGCCGGGGGCGACTTCGGACAGCGACTCGCGTGCTGCCTCGACGCCAGGCAGTGCCAGCGCGCGGCTGGTGAACGGAACTCCTTCCACGGCAACGACCGTCTCCGGCCGCAGGTTGGAAAGAGCCATGACTTGGTGCTTGTTCATTGACGGTCCCATTGAACAGGTCGCGGGGCCGCCCCCTGCGGGAGTGCGTCCCGCGGGGGTTGAAACATGTCCGGCGCCCGATCGGCGCGTCGGACGGCGATGAAGGTCTGGCGCCCGGTCCGCGCACGGCGGTCCGGTGCCCAGAGCGAAGGCCGGCAGGCGCCGGCCAGGGCGGGCCGAGCCGCCGCGTACGCAGGCAAGCCCAGCCCGGAAAAATCGAGGCCATCCGGCATTGGCCGATGCAACGCCGGCGGCGCCTGTGCCTGTCCCGACCGGATCAGCCCAGCGGGATCACGGTCAGAACCGCGTCCAGCGTCCTGCCGTACTGCGCGCAGAAGCGCTCGCAATGTTCGGCGAGCTTCGGCGCCAGGCCGGCCTTCCTGGCGAGCCCAAGCAGATGCAGCAGCGCCTCGGAAGGAACGAACCACAGGGCGCTCCCCGTCTCGTCGACCCACAGGATGGCGCCGGGTTCGGCCGTGGGCCGTACCGACGTGATCGCATCGATCTCTTCGGCATGGTGGGTGACCAGTTCCTCCAGCCAGAGGAGCTGGTTCTCGCGCAGCGCGAAGGTCTCCTTGTCGAGGCCGTGGACGGCGGCGAGGGCCTGGCCCGCGTGCTCGGCCAGTTCCTCCAGCATCTCGCTGTGCGAGAGAACGCCGGCCTGGTGGTCGCTGACCCACAGCCACGCCAGGACCCAGGCGCCGCCGTCGCCGACCGAGGTGGTCGTCTCGTCGTCGATCTCCACGTCGTCGTCCCATCGGATGGCCTCGCGGGCCGCAGTGACGTAGGGATCGTCATTGGGGACGGCCAGCGTCCTGATGCACTCGCCAATGGCCAGGCCATCGGTCCGCAGCGCCGCGAGGGCCGCGGCGCGATGGCTACCGGCGGTCTCGGGGCATGCGCATGCCGCTGACGGCGGTGCTGTGCCCGCAGGCACCTCGCGGGGCTCAGTGCCGGAAGCGCCCGGGTTCGATTCGGGATGGGTCATGGTGGCTCCTTGAAGAACGCGCGGGGCCACGCCGATCCCTTCGGGGAAGTGGCAGCTTCCCGCGGAAAGGGTAAGACGATCCCGCATGCGCAGGCACGCGGGACACAAAGAAACGGGCCATCCTGGAAAGGGATGCCGCGGGTCGGGTGTCGGGCCGTCCATCGGAAGGGCGGCGGGGTCGCACAACGGGCGGGAGTCCGTGGTCTCTGAGGGCTGCGATTCGCTGGATCGACCAGCGGGCTGGCAGCTTGCCCACGCCGGTGCATGGCACCGCAAGCGCGTTCACTCTATCACTGGCCACCACTTCCTTCAATCCTTACGCAGGGCCTCGCGGCTGGCGGACGCCCGCCACCACGCCCGGGCGATGCACGCCGGGTGGTCACGGCGGCGGCGCACTGTTTCAGCGGGACGAGCGCCGCGGCGTGCGGAAGGTGATCGACCACCGCAGCACCCTCACCGGCACTGCCCGCAGCGCTGGAGGGAGGGCGGGGAGCTGGGCCACGACTACGCCACGGTCGGCCTGACGCTGCGCAGCCACCCGCTGGCGCTGCTGCGCCCTGCCCTGGCCCGGCGCCAGTTGGCCAGGGCGGCCGACCTCGAGGACGTGCCCGACGGCCGTTTCGTGCGCTGCGCCGGCATCGGCACGGTGCGCCGGCAGCCGGAGGCGGCCAACGGCACCATCTTCGTCAGCCTCGAGGCCGAGACCGGCAACGTGCAGGTCACCGTGTGGAAGTCGCTGCGGGAAAAGCAGCGGCCCGAGGTGCTGCGCTCGCGCCTGGCCGCGGTGTACGGGAAATGGCAGCGCGAGGGCGACGTGAAGAACCTCGTCGCGCACCGGCTGGCCGACCTCACGCCGCTGCTGGGGCGGCTGGCGACGACGTCGCGGGATTTCCGTTGAAGGCCGCGCCGCATCGCCACCCGAACCGCCCGCGTACTGGGGCGGTTTCGCGGGCATGCGCGCTGCGCCGCGCCGCGTGCCGCCGGCGATGCCCACAATGACCTCGCGCGCTGTCTCCTTCAAGGAGGCGCCTCCCGGCCCTGGCCGGGCGCCGCAGACGTCACCTGCCCCGACCTGAGCGCGACCCGCGCTCGCCGACTCCCCTGGGAACACCGCTTCCCTGGGGAGGCGGGTGTTCCCCTTTTCACCTGGAGAACACCATGCCCACTCCCGACCATGCCGGTGCCGATGCGGCACCGGACCGAGACCCCTCCGACCTCGAAGAGGTCCTCGGCGACGACGACGCGCAGCTCGTCGTGGACGCCCTCTACCGCCTGCGCGCGGACAAGCTCGAAGCGCTGCAGAGCGTCCAGGCCGAAGGCCTGTGCCCCGGAGGCCGCCCCTTCGAGCCGCAGGACTTCGGCATCCCGCAGATGAACCGCCTGCTGGCCCGCCTGGGTGCGGAGCCAGTCGACGAGACCTCCCCAGCGACGGAGCACTGACATGGGCCCGACCCCCTACCGGTACCTCCCCCTCTGGGCCAAGGTGGCCATCGAGCGGCTGGACGCCTGCGCCGAGCTGCGCACCGAGGCGATGCTCGACGAATTGCTCGACGGCTACGCGAGGACCTACGGAGAAGCCGTCGATGCGCAGAACCGCGAATCGGCCCGGCACATCTGCCGCCGCCGCTTCCTGGGCTCGTACAGCGAGCCGCCCCAGAGCGAGCCCGTCCCGCCCGGCACCCTGCGACTGGTGCGACTCGCCCGGGAGGGCGCGCTGGGCATCGGAGACCTCGTCGCGACGCAACGGCTGGGCGAATGCGAGGTCGCCCGCGTCCACACGCCGAACGCGATCGAGGTGCGCGCACTGGCCACCGGCCGGCACTACCTGATCAGCGGCCTGCATTTCGGGCCGGACGCCCGCGTCGTGGACCCCGGGAAGCCTCCCGGCACGCCGCGCCCCTGAAGCCACATCCACCGGCGGGCAGGCATCGCCTGGCCGCCTTCCGTTGCAAGGAGTACCGCATGTCCATTCCCAGCGCCATCGAAGGCGCGATGAATCTCTGGAACTCGGTGGAGACGGCGCTTCGCGCCGCCAACCCCGGCGCCAGCCACGAAGCACTTTTCCAGGCCACGGCCGAGGCCATGAACCAGGCCCTCGGCCTGGGGTGGAACGGCACGCGCGTCGTGTTCGACGACGGCACCTACAGCGTGCGGGTCAGCCGCGTGCTGGCGACCATCGCGCAGGGGGGCGGCGCCCGGTTCAGCGTGCCCGCAGGCCACGCCTGGTTCGACCGGTGCGCGCAGGCACGCACCGCCCGCGCCGCCGAAGCCCTCTATGCCGAGCTGCTGGCGCTGTCGGGTCCCTGAGCGGTCTGCCGACGCCACCCCGCCCCGGCCGCTGCGCGTGCCGCGCCCCCGAGCGCTGCCGCCACGCGCAATGCCCCGTCTACGGGGGCCATTGCGCGGGCGAGCGGTGGGCGGCGGCTTCCTGCAGCGGCGGGAGCCGCCCACAATCTGCTGGTCCCTTGCTTCCGCGCCTTCCTGCGGAAGCCCTCCCGGCCGACGCCGGGCGCCGCAGGCGTTATCTGCACCAGAGACCGCGGGCGCATCGCGCCCTCTTTCCCACGGGAATGCTGCTTCCCGCTGGGGTCGCGGCGTTCCCTGCCCATCTGCAAGGAGAACTCCATGACCCATCCTGTCCACGGCCGGACTCCGGCCACGATGTCCTGAGCGGAGGCGAGCATGCCGCATGCCACCTTCCCGCCCTGCCCTGTCTGCCAGGGCGACGGCTGCCTCCTCGGATCGCTGGGGCGCAGCACCTGGTTCCGTTGCCGCCAGTGCGGCATGGTCTTCCGCCGCGCCCGCCGGGCCCGCGGCCCACGCACGCCGGCGCCCAAGGCGCAGGGAGGCGCGTCATGAGGACCGCGCTGTCCCGATCCCTGCTGCGCCACCTGGAGCCCCTGGCGGCGATCTCGATCGTCCACCTCAGCGGCCCGACACGCGAGCGGCTCGCCGAAGGCAGGCTGTCCATCGTCGCGTACCCCAACGACTACGGCGGCTTCGTCCACGTGGGCACCGAGGACACGACGCCGGAGGAGCCCGATCTGGCCGCCATCTTCCGCATCGCGCGGCCCGCCGGGGTCGTGTGGATCAAGTTCGACGCGGATGCGCCAGCCGTCGACGGCCTGCCGGCGTTCGACGGCGCGGAGGACGCGCCATGAGCCGCCACATCGCCCATCTGGAGCACCGCGGCCGCAAGGTCACCGTGGTGGCGGGCTACGACCGGCCGCTGCGCGAGCTGTTCCTGCAGGTCCTCTATGCCGACCTGCCGCCCTGGGAGGACGAGCAGTTCCTCTATGCCAGCCTCGACGATCCGGCCCACGACTGGACCGACATCAACACCGTGGCCGACAGGCTGGAAGCGCTCGGGATCGCGGTGCCGGTCGGCATGATCGAGAGCATCTTCCTCGACCAGTGCCGCAACATCGGCAACCTGGTCGTCGAGCACCACGGCGATCAGCCACCGACGGTGCTGGCGGCCGGGTGATCCGACGGCACCGGCCCGCATGCGCGGGCCGGTGCCGTTCCCATCCCCCCGCCTGCCACGGCGTCCATGCCCGGCGCCTGATCCGCCACCCTGAATCAGCGCGCGCGGGCGCCGTTTCCGGCCGCGAGCGCGGCCGCCCTCTCGCCAGCCTGCGCGGCCCCTGGCATGCTGAAGGCGCTTGTCGGGCCCGCGCCCGAGCACGCCTTGTGCGTTCCCGAGCACCTCGGGCGTTGCGGTCGTTACCCGCCTGGTGCACTGCACCGCTGCCCTCTGCATCGCCGCCCTCGGGCGGCCGATCGCCTGCCGGCCCCGCCGGCCCCAGCCACTGCGCCCGCGCCCAGCGCGGCGCCTCCCCCTTCTCAGCGGCCCTGTCCGCGCAAACGTGCCGTACCCGCTCGCGGGTCGCGGCCCATCTCGTTTTCAGAAAGGCCATCCCATGCCCAACATCACCGAAATCCTGTGCGCCATCGAGCGCCGCGCCGAGCGCGCCATCGTTCAAGAGCTGCGCGTGATGACGCAGGAGATCCTCGCGATGCGCACCCACCTGTCGCACGAGCACCGCGCGCACGCCGATGCGCTGCTGCTCAAGCTCGACCATCTGGAGCGCTGCCAGCACGTGGAGACCGCGCCCCTGGCCATGGCGGCGCCGGATGGCGCGCCCGTGGTCCGCGGCGGCCCGCCGCTGGACACGCTCACGGCGCTGCAGCCGAGCCACCACCTGGTCCATTTCTACAGCCATGACGTCGGCGAACTGGAGCGGGTCGAGCTCACCGAGACGCTCGCCCAGGCCGCGCAGCTGGTGCGTGGGCACCTGTGCGCGCAGCCCCGGCCCGTGTGGCAGGTGCTGCACCACGCCGCGGACGGCGAGCTGAGGTTCCTCGGCGGCGAGGACATGGTGCTCGCCAGCATCCTGCCGACCGAGCCCAGCACGCCCGAGGTGGAGAGCGCGGTCGAGCACGCCTGCGCGGCGCTGACCGCTGGCGATCCCACGGCGCTGCGGCGCCTGTTCGCCGACCCTGCGGCACGCCGTCCGGCGCGCCTGGTCGCCTGACACCGGCACCACGGCGCCACCATTCACCCACCCCGCGGGGCCCGTCCCGCGCAGGGCCGGGTTCCGCCTTCACCGGAGGAATCCACCATGGATGTGACGCTGAATGCCGATATGCAGCTGTACGTCATCCCGAGCGGCGACGGCTACAGCTGCCTGGGCTTCGACAATGCCCGCGGCCATGCCGACCTGATCGCCGAGCGGCTCGGCCGCCGGGATCTGGCTTTCGCGGAGGGCGAGCACGGAACGCTCGCCGGCTACGCCAGATACTGCACGGCTGTCCACGCCTGGGGGCGCTCGCCGCTGGCCGGGTGTACGTATTTCGGGCCGGGCACCGATCCTCAGGCGGCGCGCGTGCTGGAAGCCTGCCGCCGCGACGGCCGCAAGGTGCGGCTGATGCTCGGCGACACCGCCACCGGCCGGTGCTGGCTGGAGGAACACGGCGTCGTCGGCTGCATCGGCCGCTCCACCGGCACCCTCAAGGTGCCGCTGCTGGTCGAGCCGGGCGCCGGCGGCGGCGGGTCCATCCTGACCGATTGCCTGCTGCGCATCGTCGAGTGGGACACCGGCCGCGACCTCTACCGGCACCGCGCCTACCGCCTGCCGAAGCTGGCGCTGCGCCACACCCCCGAGGAGAAAGCGCGTGCCTGGCAGGTGCTGCAGGGCGGCACCGTCGCCGCCGCGTTTTCCGACGCGGGCCGGGCTGGCGCCTACCTCGCCTTCATGTGCGGCGAGACCGTGGAGCCGCGGATTTTTCAGTGAGGCGGCAACGGCGGCCCTGACGGGCCGTCCCGCCTTCCCTTCTTCCCGATGCCACCACCCCCTTGGCGGGCGGCGGCCTGGAGACACCATGTACGAGATCCCTTTCGAGACGCTCAAGGAGCGCGCCAAGTGCGCGCTGGACCAGCGGATCGCCCGTTGCGATCCCTCGCACGGCGCGGTCGGCTTCGATGGCGGCCGCGCCGTGCGCATGCTCATTCCCTACACGCTGCTGGAAGCCGAGGAACGCGCGGTGCTGAGGGCGCTCGCGGCAGAGAGCGCGCAACGCTCGCCCCTGGGGCAGCGGGCCCGATCGCAGGCGCTGGCCGGCCGGACCGACTGGTCGCAGTGGCTGCTGCACGTGCGGCGCCGTGGCCACCGCCTCATCGATCACTGGGACGTGCGCTGCGTGGCGCACCTCATCGCGCACTTTCCCGAGTGTGTGACGGAGCGCCAGCGGCGCTTCGCCATCGCCTGCCACGTGAACGACGGCGCCGAGGAATGGGTCGTCGCCTTCACGGAAGCGCCCGCGGCGCGGGACCGGCGATGAGCCGCGGTCCGAAGCCCGCGGCGGGCCCACCCGACCTCGGCTGGCGCGACGACGGGCTGTTCACGTTGTTCCTGCCGAACACGAAGGCCGGCGAGGACGCCTGGCGCGTGCTGACTGCGCACACCGAGGGCACCGGCAAGGTGTTCTCGCACCACGCGCCGGAGGTCATCCGCCAGCTTCGCGCCCAGGGATACACCGTCGCGCGGCTGCCCGCCGGCAGCGGCGGGCCTTCCAGGGACGACGCGCTGCTCGCCGGATTGCTGGGCACACCGCAGCCGCCGAGCCGGCCCTAGCCGCGCCACGGTGCGAAAAGCGGACAGCCGGGACACCCGGCCGCGTCCGCGCTCGCGCCACTGGCGCGCCCCCATCACGGCGCCTCGCCCCGAGGCGCCGCCACAGCGAGCCCGCCGTCAGGGCGGGCTCTTTCAATGACCCCCTGGGGCGCCGCCGTCCCGAGAGGAACGCGTGCGCCCCCTTCATTCGAGGAAACGACATGCAAGACAACGAGCAACGGGAGAGCGCCCCGCTCTCCGCACCGCAGCGCATCGCCGCCAACCGGGCGGCGATCTTCGACGCGCTGCGCGCCGACGGCGTCGCGCGCGCGGTGGCCAGCTACACCGGCTCCGGCGACAACGGCGGCCCGGAAGGCGTCCAATACGAGTTGCCGGACGGCAGGACGCTGGAGCCCATTCCCGAGGTCCTCCAGTACAGGGAGACCTGCGAATGGTCCGGCGGCACCTGGCAGATGACGGTGACGCTGAAGGACTGGCCCCTGGACGACGCCATCACGGACGTCGCCATGGAGCTTGTCGACGAGCACTTCGGCGGCTGGGAGAACGGCGACGGCGCCTCGGGCGAGGTCGTCTTCGACACGGCCGATGGCAGCGTGGTCATCGAGCACCGGGCGTACTTTACCGACTCCGACTACCAGGAGGTCCGGCTGTGAAGGCGCATGTCTCGCTGGCCTGCTGGCCGGGGATGCGCCACGAAGCGGCCGCGGCGCTCCTGCACGCTCCGATCGGCGAACCGCTATTCGGACCGCTGTCGGCCGAGCACGTCCAGCTGGTGCCGCAATCGACGGGCTGCCTGACCGAGGACCGGGCCGACGCGCTGCGCATGGCCCATCCGCGCACACGCTTCCGGCTGCACGCCAACGTACATGTCCTCGCGGACCGCCGCTTCGCCGACCTCAGCGGCTTCACGCTGCACGCCGATTGGTTCGTCCAGGCGGCGCGCATCAGCCGCAGGCTCGGGGCGCCCGCGTACACGGCGCACGCCGGCCGGCGCGCGCAAGCGACGCTGTCCATGGCGCTGGAGCACGCGCGCCGCTGCGCCGACCTGTTCGGCTGCCCGGTCGGCATCGAGGGCCACTACCCCACGCCGGGCGACACGTGGCTGGTCTCGAGCTGGTCCGAATACCGGGCGGTGTTCGAGTCGGGCGTGCCCTACGCGCTCGATCTGTCGCACCTGCACATCCTGGCGACTGCCACCGGACGCCATGAGCCGACGTTCGTGGCCGAGATGCTCGCCTGCGAGCGCTGCATCGAGGTCCACGTCAGCGACAACGACGGCCGCGGCGACTGGCACCAGGTCTGCACCGTGCCGTCCTGGTGGTACCCGCTGCTGATCCACATCCAACCCAGCGCGGTGGTGTTCTCAGAGGGAAACCACCGCAGAACGAGGAACACCCATGTCCACTGAATCCACAGAAGAGCAGCCCGCCTACCTCGCGGGCGCCGACGGCGCCGTGGCGCTCAATGCCGCCGGCATCGGGGCCGAAGCCCGCTACCGGGCGGCGCATGCCGATCGCGAGCGGCTCGACCGCAGCTGGGCGGGCGCCACGCTGGCGGCGCTCTTCCTCCAGCACGCCTGGCTCGACGCCGTCACGCTGTCGTTCGAGGTCACATCCGAGTACGACGACAGCGGGGGCTTCTACCGCTGCATCCGGTGCCAGGCCTCGGCGGTCCGCGCGGTTCCTGGGCTGAACGGACCAGAGGAGGCGTTCCCGGATGGTGAGTTCGACCTCGATGCCGCCAGCAGCCTCGTCGAGGAAGCGCTGGAAGACGGCGAATTCGACCTCTACACCGGTCTTGCCAAGTATCCCGAGGGGTTCGACACGCTCACCGTGTCGCTGGAGCGCGCGGCCATCGCCACGCTGCTTGAGCACTGCCCCTTCGACGGAGACCTCGCCTGCGCGGCCTGGGGATTGACGTAAGCCGGGCAAGGCGGGGGCAGCGACGGCGCCTTCAGTGCGTCCTCGCCCTCCCCTGCTGCGCGCATTCCGGCCGCCCGGCCGGAATGCGCCCTTACCTCCGGGCCGCCGTCGCCGATGCCGGCCGGCGGCCCGCCACTTCTTTCGGAGATATCCCATGACCTACCAGTTGATGACCATCGGCCCCTCGCCCTGCGAGGAGGCCTGCGCCCAGGTCGGCCGGGCCGACTACGACGAGCGCTCGCGGCGCGAGTGCCGGGTGTTCCTGCGCATGCTGGAGCGCCTGTACCCGCTGGCCGACGACGTGCCGGCCCGGTTCACAGTGCGGAGCTTTCCGCACGATTTCGGCGCCTACCGCGAGGTCTGCGTCCGCTACGACGACACCGATGCCCGCGCCTGCGACCACGCCTACGAGGTCGAGGGCAACACCCCGGCCGAATGGGACGCGATCGCGCGCTATGAACTGCTCTGGATCGAGCGGCACGACCTGCTCCAGCGCGCCGTGCAACGCGGCGAGATGCTGCCGCAGGAGGTGCCCGAGCAGTACCGCCGGGATGAGGCTCCGGCGCTGCCCACGCAACTGAGTTTCGCCGAGCTGCTCGCGGCGTTCCCGCTGTAGCCCGGAGCACGCGAGCGGCGGGGCGCTGCGCCGCCGGGCATCACCCAGGCGGCATGTTCCCATGAGCCACCAGGCAGGCTTCCTCCGGAGCGCCTGCCTCTTCGACGCGGAGGCGGCCGGTTTGTCCCTGGCGGACACCGCCGCCTGGCCCTTTCAGGCCGCCTGAAGCCTGGATGAACGCACCGGCCGCTGGGACGCGCCGACGATCTTCGGCGCAAGCATGCGGCGCCTGGCCCGGCCGGGCGCTGCCGAGGCGCCATCCCCGGGTCCCGCCGGGATCACCGGCGGATGTCCGCGGGCGGCGCGGTGAATTGCGTGTCGATCAAGCGCCAGGCGTCCTGTGCCAGCGGCGCCGCGCTTTCCTCGAGGATATGCGCGACCAGTCCGCCGCAGCGCCCGATCAGCGCAAGGCACGTCGCGAGCCGTGGCTCGAGCCCCATGCCCAGGACGCACAGCGCCGTCCCGCCGGCCGCGTTCAGCGGCAGGCGCCGGCCCTGCCGCTCGAGTTCCTGCACGATGGCGTCGGCCAGGCGCCATGCCTTGCCGTGGAAGCCGTTCTCCTGCGCGATGCGCCGCAGCGCGGGGACGCGGGGATCGCCCTCGGTGTGCACCGGATGGCCAAAGCCGACAAACCGGGTTCCCGCCGAAGGTGCGGCCAGTTCGCGCGCGAGCCGGGCGTAGGCTTCAGGGCCGTTGCCGTCGGTCAGGCCCGCCGTCCAGCCGGCGAACTGCTCGGCCGCCAGCGACGCCGGGCCCAGGAAGCGGGAGCCCGCGCCCAGCAGCCCCGCCGCGACGGCGCCAGCCAGCGACTCGGGTGCGCCGAGATAGGCCATCCGGGCGGCGATGGCCGGCGGGGTCAGGCCATGGTCCAGGGCCACCACGAGGATGGCGTCGATCATCCGCTTCTCCTCGGCGCGCGGCCTGCGGCCCAGCACGCACAGGACCAGCGCCTCCACGAAGTCCATCTTGCCGAGGACCTCGTGCGCCAGGTCATGGCCGCGCAGCGTGACCGTGTGGGTGCTCGCG
The DNA here is from genome assembly GCF_058797075.1 of Acidovorax sp. GW823-FHT02H02. Classification (NCBI taxonomy): domain Bacteria; kingdom Pseudomonadati; phylum Pseudomonadota; class Betaproteobacteria; order Burkholderiales; family Comamonadaceae; genus Acidovorax; species Acidovorax sp. GW823-FHT02H02. The sequence goes on from NZ_JBXAJH010000012.1 coordinate 64,704, forward strand.
TGGCCGATGGCTGTCACGTTCATGGCGGATACCTTCCTTTTTGTCTTTCGCGTCGCTCACGGCAGCAGGACGATCTTGCCCAGGTGCAGGTTGCCGCGCATGAACTCCTGGGCCTGCAGCGCCTCGTCCAGGGGGAACGTCCTGGAGATCACGGGGCGCAGCGTGCCGTCCGCGAGGCGCGGCCCAAGCTCCGCCTCGAACCGCCGGCACACCTGCGCCCGCTCCGCGAGGCTGCGGCTGCGGAAGGACACGCCGATCAGCTGCAGCCGGCGCAAAGCGAGCAGGTTCAGGTCGAGCGTGTCCTCGGTGCCGCCCAGCATGCCGAGCACCACGATGCGCCCGCGAACCGCCGCCGCGGCCAGATTCTGGGCGAGCACGCCGCCGCCGATCGCATCCAGGATCAGCGCCGTCCCCTGCCCGCCGGTCTTCTCCAGGACGGCGCGCGAGAAGTCGGGCGCCCGCGCCAGGTCCACGATCTCCTGCAGGCCGTGCGCGCGCAGCGGCTCGGCCCTGTCGGCACGGCGCGTCGAGCCCATGACGAGGCCCGCGCCGAGCACCCGCGCGATCTGCACCGCGGCGATTCCCACGCCGGAGGTCACGGAGTGGATGAGGACCGATTCGCCGCCGGCCAGGTGGCCGGCGCTGCGCAGCGCGTCGTGCGCCGTCAGGTAGCTCACCGGCACGGCTGCGGCGTCGAGCAGCGGCAGCGCGTCCGGCACCCTCAGGGCCACGTCTTCGTCTACGCACACCTGTTCGGCGTAGCTGCCGTCGGCCAAGGCCATGACGCGGTCGCCGGGCGCGAAGCGCGTCACCCCCGGGCCCAGCGCGATGACTTCGCCGCTCATCTCGTTGCCCGCGATGTGGACTGGACGCGGCGCATAGTGCTTCTGCGTACGGCTCAGGTCCGAGCGGTTCAGGGCCGCGGCATGGACGTGCACCAGCACCTGGCCCGGCCCGGGCACCGGCGCGGCCACCTCCCGCACCTGCAGCGTCTTGCCTTGCGGCGAATCGACCACCACGACGGCTTTCATCGGCGCGCCTCCCGGCCGCCGGCGGCGAAGGAACTAGAACGCATGGGTGATCCCGATGCCGATGTTCTTGGCGGTGGGGTTGCCCGCGGGAACCGCGTTCGCCGGACGCGGCGCGGGCCCGGTCGACAGCACGTACTGGGAGCCGTTGCGGTTGCGCACCGCCCCGACGGATCCCCACAGCGTGGTGCGCTTGGACAGTGCGTACTCCGCGCCGAGCGCCAGCCACGGCACATCCCTGTTGCCCACCGGCGCCGCGTAGTCGCTGCGGTCGCGCAGGTAGAACACCTCGCCGATCAGCGTCCAGGCACCCACCGGCGCGCGCACCCCCAGGTTCAGCAGCGTGAAGTCGCCCGCGCCGCGGGCGGTCAGCCCCTCCATGCGCTCCAGCACGCCGGTGCAGGTGAGGCAGTCGTTCTTCTCGCGCGTGTACCCGGCGAAGACCTTTGCGAAGCCCGCGTCGTAGCTGCCGCCCACCATCAGGCCGCGCGCCGCGCCCACCCGGTCCGTGCTGCCGGCGCCGCGCTGCTTGGCCACCGAGACGAGGACGTTCCAGGGGCGTGCGTTGTACTGCAGCGTGGCCCCGACCATGCTGCCCTGCGTGGTGCTCTTCTCGCCGGCGGATCCGTGCAGTTGGAGCTGCACGCCGCCCCAGGACGGCGAGGTGTAGTGCACTGCGTTGTCGGAGCGGGCCGCGGCGATCAGGTGCAGCGGGTACTTGTCGCTCGTCGCGGTGCTCCTCGTGATCGCCGACACCGAGCCCGACTGGCCGGCCTGGAATGCATTGACCGAAAGCGATGCCACATAGAAGGTGCTGCCCATGCGGCCGAGGCGGATCGTGCCCCAGTCCTTGGAGGAAAGCCCCACCGTGGCCTCCCGCCCGAACGCGCGGCCGCCCTGGGCGAACGTGCCGGTGTCGGCGTTGATGCCGCTTTCGAGGCGGAACACCGCCGACAGGCCGCCGCCGAGGTCCTCGGTTCCGCGGAATCCCAGCCGCGAGCCGACCAGCCCGCCGGACAGCTGACGCACCTGGCTGAACGATCCGGCCTTGCCGTAGTCCATGCCGACGTCGAGCACGCCGTAGACCACCACGTTGGTCTGCGCGTGGGAGTGGGAGGCGGCCAGGGCAAAGCAAGCCCCCGCCGCCGCGATGGCGTGTTTCATGGTTGTCTCCTCTTGTTCTGGTGGTGCCGGTCGGGGGCTACTTGTTCGCGCCCCGTTTGAGCAGCCGGCTCTGGAGTTCGGAATCGGCGCGCGCGCGCTCGAGGAACTGGGCACTGGTGGACCCTTGCACCACGAAGCCCTCCGCCACCAGCTTGTGCCGCAGCGGCTCGCTGAGCACCACAGCGCGGATCGCATCGCTCAGCTGGTCGACCCTGGCCTTGGGCAGCCCTGCGGGAGCGACCACGCCGACCCAGGACGCAGCCTCCATGCCCGGGAAGGTCTCACTGAGCGTCGGGACCTCCGGCAGCAAGGTGGACCGGGTGGGCCCGCCGTACGCGAGCGCGCGCAGCTGACCGCTCTCAATATGGGCCAGGGCCGCCGGCAAGGCGCCCATGATGTAGTCGAAGCGCCCGGCCAGCAGATCCGCCAGGTAGGCGCCACCGCCGCCGTTGTACGGCACGCGCAGCGCCTGGAAGCCGGCCTTCTCGGCGAACAGCGCCGCATTCAAGGTCGTCGACGTGCCCTCGCCGATCGCGCCGTACGTCACCTTGTTCGGGCCCGCCTTGCCGGCGGCGATGAGGTCGTCCAGGGTCCTGTAGGGCGTGCGGGCGGAGGTGACCAGCACGTGCGGCGCGGTCACCACGAGGCTGACGAACTCGAAGGACCTGAACGGATGGTAGGCAAGGCTCGGGTAGACGAGGTGGTCCACGGCGTGCGAGTCGTAGACGATCCCGAGCATCGATCCGTCGGCCGGCGCACGCGCGACCTCGCTGATGCCGATGGTCCCGCCGGCGCCGGGCTTGTTGAGCACGAGGAAATTCTGGCCCAGCTTCTCCGTCAACCCATTCGCCACGTAGCGGCCCACCTTGTCGGTGGTGCCTCCAGCAGGGTACGGAACGACCACCGTGACCGGCCTGGGGCTGGCGAAGATGGCGGGGGCGATGGCGCCCAGCGGCACGCCCAGCAAAATCGATCTGCGTTTCATCGTTGTCTCCTTGATGTCTTCCGTTCTTCCCTTGGACAGCAGCCCTGCCCCACCCGGTGCGCGGCCGCACCGGCTGGCGGCTCTCCGATACACGGTGCTGCGTGGCCGGCCGCAGCGCGGCAGGCTCAGTTCACTCCGCGGGCCTTGCCCTCCCAGTACGGCGCGCGCAACGCCTTCTTGTCGATCTTCCCGACCTTCGTCACCGGCAGGCTGCCCGTGATCTCGATCGTCTTGGGCGCCTTGATCGAGCCGATGTTCGCCTTGGCGAAGGCAATGAGATCCGCCTCGGCGGGGCAACACTGGGGCTGCGGCACGACGAAGGCCTTCACGGCCTCGCCCCAGCGTTCGTCGGGCACGCCGATCACCGCCGAGGCCTTGACGTCCGGGTGCGCCTCCAGGACGCTTTCCACCTCCGACGCATAGACGTTGAACCCGCCGGAGATGATCATGTCCTTGGCGCGGTCGACGATATGGAAGAAGCCGTACGGGTCCACGCGGGCCAGGTCACCGGTATGCAGCCAGCCGTCCCTGATCGTCGCCTCGGTCAGCTCGGGGTTGTTCAGGTAGCCCAGCATCACGTGCGGCGCCCGCACGCAGATCTCGCCCACCTCCCCGGAGCCGGTGCGCGCCTGGCCGTCCTGGCCGACCAGCTTGATGCTCACGCCCGGATAGGGCTTGCCGGCCGCCATGAGCCGCTGCGGATCCTCGTGCACATGCTCCTGCGCCGACAGGTACAGGATGGCGCCGGGCGCCTCCGACTGACCGTAGCTCTGGACCAGCACCGGCCCGAACAGCTCCAGCGCCTGCCGCAGGCGGGCGGGCGACGCCGGAGCGGCGCCGTAGGTGACCCTGCGCAGTTGCCCGCGCTGGATCCGGGCCACGTCCGGGTGGTCGAGCAAGGCGTACAGCATCGTCGGCACCAGGAACAGCGAGTTGACCCGGCCGCTGGCGATCTCCGCGGTCACGCGCGCCGCATCGAACCCGTTGTGGATGACGACGCGCCCGCCCATCCACAGCACCGGGGGGATGAACGAGCCGCCGCCGTGCGAGATCGGCGAGGCCACGAGCAGCCGGGTATCGCCGTCGTAGCCGTTGGCGATGACGTGCAGCATCGTGGCGTAGGTCAGCGCGGCCGAGGCGATCATCACGCCCTTGGGCTTGCCCGTCGTGCCGCCGGTGTAGTTGAGGCGGGCGCAGCCCTGCGGGTCCGCGGCCCCGGCGAACGAGCGCAGCGGGCGCTGCGGCTGCCCGGCGGCCGCGGTGGCCAGCTCGTCGTGGGTCGCGCGCAGGAATGCGTGCCCGCAGGACGCCGCCAATTGCTGCGCGCGGCCGGCACGCCCTGCATCGACGATCACCAGGGCGGGCCGGCTGTCCTCGATGGCGAAGCGATGGTCCTCCAGATCGCCGTTGTATTGCAGCGGCACCAGGGTGAAGCCTCCGACGTAGGCCGCCGCGACCACCAGGAAGGCCTCATAGCCGTTCGCCGCGATCTGCGCGATCCGGTCGCCCGGCTTCAAGCCCAGGGCCCGCAGCGCGCCGATCGTCCTGGCGACGTCCGACGCCAGCTGCGCATACGTCACCTCGGCGCCGTCGCACTCGATCGCCACCCTGGCGCCGGAGCGCTCGAACGCATGGACCAGCGCCTCTCCCATCGACGCCATCGCGTTTGCCTGCATTGCTTTCCCTTCCATCCACATCGGTTGCACCGAAGTCTAGGAAGGGCGGCGCGCCCGTGGTGCCGCGAAGTTCCACATACAGGGAACTTCGCGCGAATGGCCGCGCGCTAGGGCGTGACGGGGACGGCGAAAGCGTCGGCCGGGAAGCGGGAGCGTTGCAGCAGGCTCTCTTGCAGGACCAGCGCTTCCGCATAGAGCGCGTCCAGCACCGACTGCTCATGGCTGCGGCTCATGCGGCCCAGGGTCGTGGCCACGCTGATGGCCAGCAGGGGCCGTCCCGACCCGTCGTTGATGCTCACGCCGAGCGACACCACCCCGTGCGCCACATGGTTCGCCATCCGGGCGAAACCCAGCGCGCGCGTGCGCTCCACCATCTCCTGGACGTAGGCCGAGGAGACGCCGGCGAAGGCCTCCAGCCGCTTGCGGTTCGCCGCGTTGATCACGGTCACCTGCTCGTCGCTCAGCTGGCTGAGCACCGCCATCCCCATCGAGCCCACCCCCAGGGGATGGACGCGGCCTTTCGGCGGCACGATGGGCGGGCGCACTTCGGCGCCGATGCGGTGGTCGATGCACACGGACGAGGCGCCACACCGCTTGCCCAGGAACACGGTGTCGCCCGTACTGCAGGCGATGCGGTCCAGCGAAGTCTCGCACAGCGGGCGCACGTCGTAGCGGTAGGACGAGACCAATCCCATCTCGTAGGCCAGGGGCCCGAGCCGGTACCTGCGCTGCTCGTCACGGGACAGCAGTCCGGCGCCGACGAGCTCCAACAGCAGCCGATGGGTCGTGGACTTGTTCAGGCCCGTGGCCTCCACCACGTCCGAGAGACCCAGTCCGCCCTGGCCCGCCTGCATGATCAGCGAGGCGATCCGCAGGCCCCGCCCCAGCGTCTGTGCGCCGTCACGCCTGGCGCCGTGATCAAACGGTACAACCATGATGTCTCCCAAGATGGTTTCGGATGCCATGCCTGTGCCCGGACCGAGACCAGAGCGCCGGACGATTCTTGTCATATTTTGCAGCCTTACCCCGCCGCCCCTTCCCAGGGGCGTGCGAGCGGCAGCGGGCCGACGCCCCATCCGGCGGACTGTCCGGCAAGGGTGCGCAGCGCCGTCAGGGGCGCTCCGCGCGGGCGCGGCCGCTCACCGCGGCGCGAGGGACTGCGGATCCAGCGTCACGACCGTGGCGTCTCGCCGCCGCGGTCGTCCGCGCCGGGAGGGTCCTCGGCCAGCAGCCGATGGCGCTCCTCGGGCCGGGTCAGCCCGGGCAGCACCCGGCTGGCCACCAGCCAGCACACCCCGAAGGCCGACAGCGCCACCGCCTCGCCGTAGAACACGATGCGCGGCAGCCGCGCCTCGATGCCCAGATCGTCACCCCAGATGCCATTGACCAGCAGCACGGCCATGGCCGCGACCATGGCCCAGAAGCATGCGAGGTACAGCCTCGCGCGCCAGTGCGCCTGCCGGTGGGGCTTGCTGCGCGCATGCCGGTAGAACGCGATGCAGAAATACGCCAGCACCGAGAACATGACGGCGGCGCAGGCATAGTGGACATAGGGGATGATCTCCTCGCGGCCGCCGCACTTGCAGGGAAACATGGCCACGCCGAGGCCCGCCAGCGCCGCCACCCGGGACAGGACCATGTGCGCCCGGGTCTGCCCGTTGTACGAGAGCAGGAAGGCCGAGATCGCAAACAGGAAGCCGACGAAGATGTTGCGCGACCAGTCGCCCGCGAAATACGACTCGCTGATGGATGCGAGCGGGCGCTCGAGTGTGGACACCCAGCCGGTGACGGAAGCGATCGCAATGGCGATGACGCCCACGATCAGCTTCGTGGTGAGCTGGTTGATCTCGGGATACCGGGGTTTCCTGATGACGCGCATGATCTCTCTCCTCCTGCGAATGCGTTGTACCGGAACCGAGGGCATGCCGCCACAGCTGAGCAGCGCCGCGCCGTCCGGTTCGCCGCTTGGCCAGGGGGCGGCCGCGGGCGGACACCGCTCCATGCTGCCGCCGTGCGGGTCGCCTGAGCCGCCCGCGCCACGTCAGGCCGCCTCGGCCAAGCCGGGCGCATCGAGCGGCCGGTCGCCGATGACGATGCGAAACGGCGGCAGGCCGCGCAGCAGCATGCGGCCCCAATGCGTTCTCCCGAGCCGCGGATCCAGCACCGTCACCGTGCCGTGGTCGTCGTCCGTGCGCAGCAGCCGCCCCGTGGCCTGCGCCAGCCGGATGCCGACCTCCGGCACGCTGCGTTCCAGGAATGCGGAGCGCCCCTGTGCCTCTATCCACTCGCGGCGCGTCTCTTCCAGCGGGTTGTCCGGCACGGAGAACGGCAGCTTGGCGCAGATGACATGGGTGCAGTACTCGCCCGGCAGATCGACGCCCTCGGCCAGGCTGGCCAGACCGAACAGCACCGAGCGCTCGCCCGCATCGATCCGGGCACGGTGGCGCTCGAGCAGCTCGCGCCGGGAGCATTCACCCTGCATGAGCACGCAGGCCTTCAGTTCGTCGGGTAAGGCTGCCTGGACCTCGCGCATCTGCCGGGCCGAGGCGAACAGCACCAGCGAGCCGCGCTGGCGCGCCAGCAAGGCAGGAAGACGCCGCACGATCTCCTGCCCATGGGCGGCCGCATCGCGGGGATCGGCGCGCACTCCCGGGATATGCAGGACCGCCCGGCGCCCATAGTCGAACGGCGATGCCAGCGCCAAAGGTTCCAGTGCCGCATAGCCTTGCAGTCCCGCCTCCTCCAGGAACATGGCGAAGCGCCCGCAGGCGCGCAAGGTCGCCGACGTCAACACCGCAGCGCCGACCTTGTTCCACAGCAGTTCCCGCAGCCGCGGCCCGCCGCTGATCGGCGCCGCGCAGACCAGGAAGTCGTCGCCACCGCCCGAACCCGCATGGCGCTCCACCCAGCGCGCCACGGGCAGCGGATGCTGCGTCTCGTCGCACAGCATCCAGTCCCAGGTCGCGACCAGCTCCTCCAGTTTCGGGAAGTACCCCCCGAGCGTGGCCAGGTGCGGCTGCACGGCCTCGGCACGATCGCCTGCGCGGTCCACGAGCGCCGTGCGGAGCGTCAGAAGGTCCTGGCCCATCGCGCGCGCTGCGTCCAGCACGGCAGCGCCCGCTTTCCGCACCTCCACAGGCAGCACGCCGCCTGCGAAGCGGCTGATGCGTTGCTGGCCAGCGAACTCGCAGTGCCGCCCCACGGCCTCCAGCAGGCGCTCCAGCGCCGCGCACAGCCGCGCGGCAGGGAGGGCAGGATCCGGGAGATCCGGGCCGAACCGGCCGAGCCGCAGCGCCGTGACGGCGGCGCGGGCATCGCGGGCCGCATGGGACACCCAGGAGGCCGCACTGCACACGGAGTGGCGCGAGGCGCAGTGGTCCACCACCTTGGAGGGCAGGCTGTGCGCCTCGTCGAAGACTACCAGCGCCTCGCGCAGATCGGGCAGCGTGCTGCCGGGCTCCATGTCCGCTGCCGCCAGCACGAGGTCGTGGTTGGCGATGGTGAGGTCGGCCTCCTTGGCACGCTGGCGGGCCTGGTAGAAGGGGCAGCGCGCATAGCTCGGACAGCGGCTGCCCAGGCAGCCCGGGCGGTCCGTCGTGACGCTGGCCCAGACGGACTCCGGGATCACCTGCGGCCAGGCGTCGCGGTCTCCGCACCAGCGGCCGGCATCGAAGGCCTCGGCCAGGCGCGAGAACCAGCGCAGCGGCCGCACGCCGGCACCGTCCGCCGCCGCGTCGTCTTGCTGCCCGGGCGCGTCGCGCGGCTCGACCGCGGCCTGCTGGTCCAGACGCTGCGCGAGCCGCGCCGGGCACAGGAAGCGCCGCCGGCCCTTGGCCACGACGTAGGAGACCGGGAACGGCAGAAAGCGCAGCAGGTCCGGCACGTCCTTGTGCAGCAGTTGCTCCTGCAGCGTGACGGTGGACGAGGACACGACCAGCTTGCGGCCGCGCAAGTGCGCCAGCACCAGTGCGGGCAGCAGATAGGCGACCGTCTTGCCGGTGCCCGTTCCGGCCTCGATCACGGCGAGGTGCGCTCCGTCGCTTCGCTCTGCGTCGCTGGCATCGACGCGGGCAAGCGCGTGCGCCACCGCCGCGATCATCTGCAGCTGCGGGCGGCGCGCGCGGAACCCCGGCGATCGTTCGCGGATCGCGTCGAGACACCGTTGCATCAGCTGCTTCTCGTCGGGGGTGAGCATGGCCCAGCATCGCCCCCGTTTCGGCCCGGTCAACCCCGGCGGCGACCGCGAGGCGCAGGCAGCGCATGGCATCGCAGGCTGCGGCGCAGCGCCCTGGACCCGAGCAAGTGCCGCCGCGGGACCGGCAACGATTCCAGGCTTCCGGCGCTGGCTCCTTATCCCGGCGGATACGCTGCAGCACGCCCTGTGGCCGCGTCAAGGTCGCAACTGCGGCACTTCCTTCCCCGGGGGCACGTGCCCTCTAGCGCCGCGCCCGGCGAGCCGCTACCGGCGCCCCGTCCGTGCTGTGGGATCCACAGGCCGAAAGCGCCGTGCTGGAGACGCTGCGGCTTGGCAGATCCAGCAGCATCTGCTGCCGGACCCGCAGGGCGAGCACGCGCGGCGCATGCGCATGCACCTGCGGGCGCGGCATCGCGAGGCGTCACGGACCGCGCCCTGAGGCCGGTGCCGCGGCCCTGCCCGTCCCGATGCCGGGCGGCGCGGGGCCGCAGCCGACTCCGCCGCGCCCGAACTGCCCCAGGTACCTCCGGATTGACGCCGCATGCAGGTGTGGCCCAATCAACCACCGCACGATCACAAGAAGAACCGCACGTTGGACTCCACCACTTCCATTTCCGCGACAGGCTCCAGGTTCGAGCGGCGCAAGCAGGCGCGCCCGGGCGAATTGCTGGAGGCGGCGCTCGCGCTGTTCGTCGAGAAGGGGTTCGCCGCCACCCGCGTCGACGAAGTGGCAGCCCGGGCGGGCGTCTCCAAGGGCACGCTGTTCCTGTACTTCTCCACCAAGGAAGACTTGCTCAAGGCCGTGGTGCGCGAGGTCATCGCAGGACGCTTCGCCGAATGGGGCCGCGAGCTGGACAGCTTCGAGGGCAGCACGGAAGAACTGCTGCGTTACTGCATGCAGGTGTGGTGGCGGCGCGTGGGGGACACGCCGGCCGCGGGCATCTCCAAGCTGATGCTGTGCGAGGCACAGAACTTCCCCGAGCTGTCGGACTTCTACCGGCGCGAGGTCATCGAGCCCGGCAACGAACTGGTCGGCCGCATCCTGCGGCGGGGTGTCGAACGCGGCGAGCTGCGCATTCCCGAAATGCAATACGCCGTCAAGCTCGTGCTCGCACCCATGCTCTTCCTCTCGCTGTGGGAGCATGCGGGAGGACTGCGCACCCCGCAGCCCAACGACTTCGACCAGCAGCGCTTTCTCAGCCTGCACGTCGAGGCACTGCTGCACGGTTGGCGCGCCACGCCATCGGTACCGTCGCCCGCGGCGTGAGTTCCTCCTGCTTCGGCCTTTGCCTCTCTCCAACCGGCCCGCCGACGAAGCACCTCGCGTCCCGGGCCGGCAGGGGTCGGCCCAGGGGATCAGCCACGTGCGCCGGTGGGCTCGGAAGACGAGCGCGCGATGTCTGCAAGGTCGCTCACATAAGCCTGCAGCAACTGGCGGGCGGACGGTTCGGTCGTCGCAGCGGTCCGGTAGAAGCATTCCAGCAGCAGTTCGTCATCGAACTCGCTGATCGCGAGCAGCAGATCGAACCCGCCATCACCGCCCCGATCACCTGACGCGTCGGACTCGAGCAGCCGCGCGATGGTCGCCTCTCCCAGCCAGCACCGCGTGTACCGGAAAGCCACGCCGCCCCGCGCGTCGGCGTATGCCATGCCGGGGCCAGCACCGCCCGCGATCGCCCGGCGCATGTCCTTCGGCATGGCCGTCTCGTCGCGCGGCTGCACGGCGCCACCGGCGACGCCGCGCTGCATCGCCCCACCCTGGCCCGGTTCCGGCCAAAGAACGGTGATCGATGCCTCCCCATGCAGTCCTTGCCGGTCGAGCGCCAGGCCGAACATCGCCAGCAGCATTTCGGCGAGACGGCATCCGCTGCGCCGGGCGGCGCGCCGAAGGTCCCATACCGCCCCATCGGTGATCAGGAGCGAAAGCTGGCCATGGGTCTGTGGCGGCTGCACCGCGGCGCCTGCGCGCCGCGGACCCGGTTCACGGGCATCCGGCGCCATGTCGGCTGCCGCAGACGGCGGCGGTGGGGCGCCAGGCGGACCGAGATCTGCCGGCAACCTGCATGTGGGATCGCACATGGGGTCCATCAGCTCGACAGCCGTCCCTGCACTTCGACCCAGCACGCGAAGAGCGGTTGCCCGCCGATCACCACCGGCGGCGCCGCGCGGTGGGCGGCACAGCCGGCTCGCCGCAGCAGCCGTTCCACGCCGAGCGGAGACACCGTGATCAGGCGCTGGACGCCGTTGTCGGCCGCCAGACGCAGCACCTCGCGCAGCAGCTGCAGGGTGACCGGCGACGAGAACTGGCCCAGGGGATGGGCCCCCGCCTGCGCGAAATCCACGGCCGCGAAACGCGACAGTTCCCAGACGTCGGCGCGCCGCGGCGGCTCGACGCCCCCCATCAGCTGCGGGAACACCTCGCCGAGCAGATAGGGCTTGTCGGTCGGCATCAGGCGGGCGGTGCCGACCAGGCGGCCGTCGTACTCGCGGGCGGCCAGATAGATGGTGTCGGGGCGGTCGAACTGGTCCAGCTCCAGCCCCTCGCGGGCCGGAAGCTCCCATCCGAGCGTCTCGATGAACACCTTGTGCCGGTAACGCGCAATGCCCTCGAACAATTCCGGCGACAGGGACCTCGGGGTGCCTTCAATAATCTCCACATCGGCCTCCAGCAACGACTGACGAGCCGCCATTGCATCGTCAGCCCGCGCTTTGCGGTACTACCAACTGCTGGAGGACACTTATAGCGTGCAGCGCAACAGGACCTGCCGCGGGTTGTCGCGCCACGGCAGCGCGTCCACCACGGTGCCCAGGACTTCGAGATTGCGCCGCCAGGCGTAGTCGGCGCCATGCCGGTCGATCAACATGACGTTGCTGCGGGGCCAGCCCACGCGCGCCAGCCCGAGCACGCCCGGCGCGCACACCAGCCGCCAGTCCCAGCCGATGCTCAGGCACGGCGCGGCGCGGCTGAACCACTCGCTGTAGCCGCAGATCGCGGTCTGTGCGCCGCACCGCGCAATGTCCTGGGGGTCCTGTTCCAGCCGCGAAAGCATGTGCTCCAGCCGAAGGTCGAGCATGGCGTCCAGCGACAGCCGCACAAAGCCATCCGTGCTGGACAGCCAGGGACCTTCACCGTACGCGGGACCGTATTGCCATGTCATGTCGTCATCGTGCGCCTATGCCGCGGGCCGGGCGCTCCGCCGCGCGCACCCGACAGTTTCGGAGAGCGGCGGCGGCCCGTCAAACCGTCGCTGCGCTTCTCACGACAGCAGGCCCATCGCGAGCGCGCGAACGGCGGCGGTTGCCTTGTTGGGCGAATTCATCTTGAGGGTCGCGTTCTTGACGTGGTAGTTCACCGTATCGATGCTGATCGAGAGGATGAGCGCGATCTCCCCGGCGGTCTTGCCGTCGATGGTCCATTTGAGCACTTCCGTCTCCCGGGCCGTCAGGTCGGCGCCCGGCGGTCCGTACAGCCTGGGCTTGAAGTGGCGGCCCAGTGCCATGTGCGCGATGTTCACCAGCCAGGACATCTGCATCCGCTTGTCCGCCATCTCCGTGCCGGTGATCGGCTCGGACGAGCGCGACAGGCTGAGCATGCTCGTCACCCCGTACGCGTCCAGGCTCGACTGGCACCAGCCGTAGCGCAGGCCTGCGGACTGCGCCTCGGACCACAGCCCCGGGGTCGATGCGAAGACCTGTTCGCTCCAGACGAGCGGCACCTGGCTGCTGCGCCCGTGCAGCACCGTGGGGTCGACGCGCACGTAGCCCGCCTCGAGATACCGGTGCTGCCACACCGCGGGGTAGTCGTTGACCAGCATGACCTTCGGATCGGTCACCGGCAGGGGCACGCGCAGCCCGAACGCGCACCACTCGAAGCCCAGGCCCCTGGCGGCGAACGCGATATGGGCGAACACCTCGTCCTCGGCGCCGTCGGGGTCGATGGCCTGCATCAGGGATCCCGCCCAGTTCTCCATGGCTCTTCTCCCGCCCACCCTCCTTCCAGAGAATCCCCACGGCGGCGGGCGCACCGTGCATGGACATGGAACACACTGGTCTACCTTGTGGGCGGCCAACGACTCCCCGCCGCCAGCGGATATTGCTGTCGGCAGGCCGCCCGACACGCAGTGCCGGGCAACGCAACTACCGATTTTGCTGCGATTGCACGGAAATCGGGCAGGTTATTCCGGCGGACCGTCCCCTGGAGCGGGCAGACGCAGGCCACCGGACGGCAGCCGCTGGCGCTGTTCGGTCGTCCGGTGGGTTGCATGCGACGCTCCTCAGCGGCTGGCGCGCCCGGGCTCGCGCTGCAGCAGGGCCAATGCGCGGGCCACACCCAGCCGCGCGTCGCCTCTGCCGAGGCGCACGAGCGCCCGCTGCAACTCGGCGACGAGCGGGGCGTTCTGCGGCACGAGCGCGTTCCAGGACAGGTCGGCGGACTCCGCGCCGGCGAGCGCGCGCCGAGTGGGCGCCCGGGCCCCGAACACATCGATCGCGCCGTCGCCAAGCCGCACGTCGCGCTTCAGCTCGCGCAGCGCCTGTGTGGCGGCCAGGGCGTAGGGCTTGAGCGGATCCGCATCGGACCAGTCCTTCAATGCGGCGGGCCGCTGCAGCGGCCGTGGCGCAGGCTCGACGCGCGCGTAGAGCTCATGGCAGCGCTGCAGGTACCGGCGCTTGCGCAGCGCCACGGAGGGAGGATCGCCGGGCCGGGGCCGCAGCGCCTCGCGCAGCCGGCGTGCCGGGCCGTCCGCGGGGTTCCCTGGCGGGTCGGTGCTTGCTCTGGAGGCGGCAGAGGCGGGCCCCAGCCACCCCGGCCAGTCCCTCGGGGCGCCGTGCGCGATCGCCCTGCCCTCCCAGGCCTCGACGGGCGCGCTGCAGAAGGACCGGGCCGCCTGTCCAAGTCCCGCGGGGCCGAGGAAGACCAGGCTGAGATCGGCGCGGCCGTCGAGCCGGGGCGCCACGCCGAGGAACAAGTCGGCGCGGCGCGTCGAGAGCAGATAGCGCGCCAGCTCGTTGCGCCGGTCCCAGGGCTCGTTGGGATAGCCGAACCGGCGGAACAGATAGGCAAAAAGGTTGCCGTACTCCAGCTGCGTGCCCACGGTGGCCGCGAGCACGGGGTCGAAGGGGCGCGCGGCGCCATGCGCCGGGCGACGCACCGTCGCGAAGCTCAACACCTCAAAGGACCCCGCGCCGTCCGGGAGCGAGGCCAACTGCATTCGAAAGGACATGTCTGACACCTCCGCCTGCATCTTCCACGCCTCGCACCGGGCTTCAACCCCCGGCCGTGGCCAGCCGCAGGGCCCCGGGCTGGTCTGCCAGCCGGGGCGGTCGCGCAGTGTCGCGGGCGAAGGCGGCCGGCCGACCCCGGGGTAAGGCAGTGGGATGCGTGCAGGCGGATGCGTGCGGGCGGATGCGTGCGGGCGAAGCGATGGATGCAGCGGCGGCACCCAGGGGCCGCTGCGGTTGCCGGTGCCGCGCGCAGCGCCGGCGCGGCTGCGGCGGGTCGCGGCCGGATGGCAGGGCCGGGAGCGTGCGCTTCAGCTGTCGGCGCTGAAGCCGATGCTCTTGACGATCGGCTCCCACTTCTTCTGGGCATCGCGCAGCGCCTCCGTCAGTTGCGCAGGCGTGGACGGCGACACCTCCATCCCGAAGGACGCGAAGCTCTCCTCCACCTCCTTGGACGCCAGCGCGCGGTGCACGGCCGCATGGAGCTTCTGCACCGCGAACGCGGGTGCCCCGGCGGGCAGGTAGACGCCGTACCACTCCTGGAACACCATGTTCTTGAAGCCCTGCTCCACCAGCGTGGGCACCTTGGGCGTGAACCGGCTCCGTTCGGACCCGGTCGTCGCGAGGAGCCGCAGCCTGGGCTGGTTCAGGAAAGTGCCCAGCGGGCTGCAGAGCGCCGGAAGGTTGCCGCCGATCATGTCCGTGATCGCCGCGCCGGAGCCCTTGTAGCCGATGTGGGTGATCTCCACGCCCGCCGCCCTGCCGAGCGAGATGGCCGCGAAATGCAGCGTCGACCCCGTGGCGGGCGAGCCCATGCTGGCGCGGTCCGGGTGCGCCTTGTACCAGGCCATCAGGTCGTTCACCGTCCGCACCTGCTCCGGGACCGCGGGGCCGACCGCGATGCCGCAATCGAGGGTTGCGGCCATGGACACCGGCGCGAGATCCGCCGCCGGGTCATAGGGAAGCTTGCGGTAGGTGAACGGATAGACGCCGAGCATCGACATGGGGGTGACGAGAATGCTGGCGCCGTCGGGCGCCGCGGCCTTGACCGCGACCACGGCGAGCTGACCGCCCGCCCCGAGGCGGCTTTCCACCACGACGGCCGGCGCATAGTCGTTGACGAGCCGGTCCCCGATCTTGCGGGCAACGACATCCGTGGTCGTGCCCGGCGGAAAGCCCACGAGGATGCGCGCCAGTTCGGGCCCCGGCGCCGCGCGCAGCGGACCGGACGCGGCCAGCGCCATCGCAGCCGACCCGGCCTGCAGGATCCTTCTCCTCGAATACGCCATCGCTGTCTCCTTTGTCTCTTTTGTTGCGGGCCGGTGCGCGCGGGGCCGCCCAGTACCGTGTTCGCCAGGAGAGTAGCCAAGGCGGCAGCTTGCGTCCAATGCAATTTAAGCCGCCTAGCGTTGCAATCCTTGCAATAAGATGGAGGTGCCGCGCGCCAACGGCGCGGCAGCCGGCGACGAAGGCGGCCGGTCGGGCCAGGCCCGCGCTGAATACACGAAGGAGCCCCTCTTGGACCTGGCCGCATGCATCGCCGAACTCTTGAAGGCACCGACCCTGTCCGCCATGGCGGCGGCGGCCCAGGCACTGCCGGCGCCCACCGCCACGCGTGAAGAGGCCAAGGCTCTCTACGAGCGCCTGGCCGGGTGCATCGCAGCGAACGACCGCCGCGACGCCGTGGCGTCCACGTTGGCCCTGCTGCGCCTCGACGGCAGCACGTGGCTCGCGCGCATGCGCAAGGACGGCCTGTTGCGCGCTTCGCGCTATGGATACGACGGCGGCTGCCTGAAGAAGATCGTGGCGGCGGCGCTCGAACTGTCCGCGACCTCGCCGCTGCCGTCCGAGCAGGTCCAGTACCTGCAGTCCGTGCAGGCGCTGCTGGCGCTCGCCGGGCCCGCGAGGCAGATCCACCGGAGCATCGTCGACCGCCTGAAGGCGCGCCGAGGCGCGGCCCTCAAGACCCTGCTGGCGCTCGTCAACTCCTCGTTCTCCATCAACTGGCTGGGCAGCGAGCAGGCCGACGAGAGCCAGCCGCTGCGCTGGAGCGCCACCGAGCTCGCATCGGCGTTCTCCCGGCTCTACATGATCTCGCGGGACGGTCCCGGCATCGGCGCCCGGACGTGGACCTGGACCGACGACCACGCCGCATCGGCGCATGAGGGCGTCTATTCCAGCCTGCTGGTGGACGCCCTGAGGCTCAACGAGCTGATCGACGCGGAGGTCCTGCTCGATGGCCTTCCGTACAAGGCGCAAGCCACCCCCGCCGGGGTGCTGGTCTCGGCCATCGATCCCGAATTCGAACGATCCGTCCGGCTGGGCTACATCCAGGCCGACCAGCAGTTGCTGATACGCGCGGCCTCGTCCGAGCGGCACCTGGGCGGTGAGCAGCCGAAGCTGCCCTCGTTCCAGGACGCGCTGTCCGCGTTCTTCCAGGCCGGCCTGCTGGAGTTCGTTTCGCTCCGGACAGAGCCCGTAGAGCGGTTCGTGATCACGCTGCCAAGTCTTGCGCCGCTGATCGAGATCCTGAATGTCGACGGCCCGTTCCTGGAGGAGTTCCCTCTCCTCCAAGGCGCCCTGATCGACACCTTCCAGCCGCCCGGCAGCACCGACCTGCGGGTCAGCGGGCAGCTCTCCATCATGGACCTGCTCAAGGCGCAACGGCTGTTCAACCTCATCGACACCATGTTCCGCAAGAAGCTGGAAACGGTGGACGACCCAGTGAAGCGCAGGGTCCTGGGGCTTCGGTCCACCGTGATGGTCGCGCCACGCGCGGATCTGCTGCGGATGCTGCAGGTCGTGATGTCGCCAGAGAAGGCGCAGGAGCTGATCTCGCTGCTGTCGCTGCCGACGACGAACTCCGCGGCGGGCGCCAACGTGTACATCGACCTCCAGTACCGGCCGTTCGTGCACTCGCTGGACCCCAAGGGCGACTATATCGCCATTCCACCGGCGATCGTGGCCAAGTCCAACCTCGCGCGCAGCATCATGCACGCCAGCGGGATCAAGGGCGTGACCGCGGCGGCCGACGATCCGATGCAGGTGGCCGTGGCGACGGCGCTGCGGCAAGCGGGCTTTCTCGTGCGGGAGAGCTTCGACTTCAACATCAGCGGCAGGCGCGAGACCGACATCTTCTGCTACCGCGATGGCGTGCTCTTCGTCATCGAATGCAAGAACGCCTACCACCCGTGCTCGCCGCACGAGCTGCGCAACAGCTACGACCTGGTCCTGAAGGCAGAGGAGCAACTGGACCTCCGCGCCCTATGGCTCGCGGAACCCGGCAACCAGGCGCGGCTCTTCAAGGCGCTTGGCTGGGACGCCACCGCCCCGGCGCGCGTGCGCACCTGCGTGGTCACGGCCAACCGCGCCTTCAGCGGCTACCGCTGCGGCGCCCACCCGGTGCGACAGGCGCACGAGCTGATCAACTTGCTGGTGCGCGGCTACGTGGGAAGAGGTCCCGGAGAGCCGCCGCGCCGCTTCTGGCGCGCCGAGGCCTTCGAGGTCGACGACCTGCTCGACTACCTGGATGGGAAGTCCGTACTCCAGACGCAGCATGCCGCCATGGCCCCCGCAAGGCGCGGCATCGCCCTCAAGGACCGCCGGCTGGAGTTCGCGCAGTTCGTGATGAACCTGGAGGACATGGCCCGGCTCCTCGAGGAATCCTTCGACGCGGCCCAGGACCCCCAGGCACCGCAGGACGGCACCGAGGCGCCGGCCTCGGCGACCGCCGCGCCCTGAAGCGCCATGGCGGCCCACCGGATCTGGCGGACCCCGTGTCCCGCGAGTGAACCGCGCGGATGCCGGGAGCGCGCGGGCCTGGCGGCCATGCGCAACACAGGAGGCGACAGCGATGCCCATCAACCTGAAACAGCTCCACCACATGGTGCTGCTGTCCGAGGAACAGCACTTCGGGCGCGCGGCGGAGCGGGCCTTCCTGTCGGCCTCCGCGTTCAGCCGCAGCGTCGCCGCCCTCGAGGAGTCCGTGTCGATGCCCCTCTTCGACCGGCGGGCGAACGGGGTCCGGCTCACGATGGCAGGCGAGCGGGTGCTCGCCAGGGCCAAAAGGCTCCTGCTGAGCAGCGAGGAGCTGTCCGAGGAGCTGCGGCTCCTGCGCACGGGCGAGCTCGGCGACCTGGTCGTGGGCGCGGGCCCGCTGTCCGCGCCGGCGGTGGTGCTCCCCGCCATCGCCGCGTTCCAGCAAGCCCACCCGCGCGTCGGCGTGCGGCTGGACGTCGCGCACACCCGGGAGCTGCAAAGAAGGCTGATGGAGGAGCAACTCGACTTCTTCGTCGCCGATGTGCGCGAGCTCATCGACCATGAACGCTGCGCGGTCGAGCCGATCGGGCGCATGCGGCTCAGCCTGATGTGCCGCGAAGGCCATCCCCTGGCCGGCCGCGCGACCGTGACCCTCGGGGAGCTGCGGGCGCAGCGGCTCGCCTCCGTCCATATCCCCGCGATCCTGAGCGCCCGGCTGGCGAAGCTGATCGCCCGCGACGAGAAGGGAATGC
Source organism: Acidovorax sp. GW823-FHT02H02 (assembly GCF_058797075.1). Classification (NCBI taxonomy): domain Bacteria; kingdom Pseudomonadati; phylum Pseudomonadota; class Betaproteobacteria; order Burkholderiales; family Comamonadaceae; genus Acidovorax; species Acidovorax sp. GW823-FHT02H02. The sequence continues at coordinate 83,483 of NZ_JBXAJH010000012.1, forward strand.
TGCCGCTGGCCTTGGAATGCGAGAGCGTCATCGTCCTGCGCGAGTACGCGCTTCGGACCGATGCCGTCATCCTCGCCGCGCCGCAGGCCATGGGCGCGGAGCGCCCGGGCTGTGGGCTGTGCAGCCTCCAGGTGCGCGAGTTGTCGCAGCTGGAAGACCAGAACCCGCTTGCCGTGGCCATGGGGCTCGTCACGCTGAAGGACCGCACCCGGACCGCGTCCATGGACATGCTGATCGATGTCCTCCGTACCGGGGCTTCGGCGCGAGGCGGTCAAGCGACCCCCGGCCGCTCAGGGACCGCCAGCGCATCGCCGGCGGCCCGGCGGCCCTCGCGCCGCGACTAGGGCCGGTTCGCACGGACACGGCCCATCGGCGATCGGTGCGATGCACTGGAGAACTGCTGGCGCAGCGGTCGCACGCGCACTTGCTCGCGGGCGTAGGCGGGAAACGAACGGCGGCCCGTGCTATTTCAGCAGGTGCCCGCTGCGCGCCCGCACGACGACGTCGACCCGGTCGGAGGCGGCGGAGGGCGAGGCCGAGAAATTCGCGGTGAAGCCCCCGAGATCGACGCTGCCCATGTTGTTCATGGCGGCGAGTACGCCGCACGCGTCGACCATGCCCGCCGCGGAGGCGCGCTGCAGCGTGTCCACGCAGATGCGCGTCTTGATGGAGCCCACCAGCCCGAGAGCGAACTACGGGCTCGCGGAACCCGGGACGCGGATGACTGGAGGCCACAGTCCGACCGCGCAGTTCACACCCTGTCGCCCGCGAGGAATCCCGCCAGTTCGTCCACCAGCCGCCACCGCGCATGCTCCAGATGCAGAAGGTGCGTACCCCGGTCTATGGTCACGAGCCGCTTGTGCGGCGACCCGAGAGACTCAAAGAGGGCCGCGGCATCACCCTCGCTCGAGAGCTTGTCCTGCGCGCCTCGCACCAGAAGGAGGTCGTGGCGCAGCCGGGGTGCATCGAAGAGCTGTCCTCCCCGGAGCACCTGAAGCGCATCCACCTTTGGGCCCATGGGTGCGCGGAAGCCTTCGGCAGAGCTGCCACGCCCTTGGTCGGAATCCATCAGCGAGCTTTCCGCACACGCCAGCGCAGCGGGGTCTCGATACTCCGCCGCGTCGGCAGCGCCAATCTCCCAGTCCCATCCACGCCTCAGCGCACCACGCAACACGACGGTGTAGCCGCCAAGGCGGGGGTCGAGGTTTGGGGGGACCTTGCCGTCACCGACGTTCGCCGCGGCGCCAGCGGCGGGGCGCCAGACCGGCGCGTAGAGGGCCAGGCGGCGCACGCACCCCGGGGCCGCCAGCGTGAAGTTGGCGCTGCGAGCCGTGCCCCACGAATAGCCGATCAGGTCCACGCAGGCGACGTCCTCTTGCTTTCGCACGAACGCCACGACGTCGGCGAGGTCTGCGACCGCATCGGCCATGCAGCCCAGCGCAGGGCGGCTGTGCTGGGGCGGGACTTCCATGAAGGCCGGGCGGCTCGAACGGCCATAGCCACGAAGATCGAACAGATAGACACGCAGCCCCGCGTCCGCAAGCGCCTGCTGGAGCGAATAGCCGGGAACGTCCAGGATGGCCGACCCCGGCTGAAAGAAGCCGTGAACCAACACCGCGGGCACCGATCCGGGCTTGCCGCGCCTTCGGACAAACAGACACGCATCAGGATCCGAGGTGCTGGGGATGCGCCACTCCTCGGCATGGGTACAACCCTTCGACGGCATCGCTCGGCTACTCCGGCTGTACGCCCGCGAGCCTCATGGCTTCCGCGATCACAGGCCCCTCGCGCTCCACCGCCGCGCGGAACTCGGACGGCGAGTTGCCCAGCGCGCGCCATCCGAAGCCTTGGAGGAACTTCTGCGTCTCCGGCAGCTTCAGCGCCGCGACCGCGGCATCCCGAAGCCGGCTCACCACGGACACGGGAGTTCCGGCGGGTGCGGCCAGGCCCAGCCAGATCGGGACCGCGAAAGTCGGATCGGTGAAGCCCAGCTCGACGAAGGTGGGGACGTCGGGGATCAGCGGTGAACGCTGCGTGCCGGCGATGGCGGAAATGGTGGCAAGGCCCTTCTGCTGGATGTCCAAAGCCTGCGGAATGCTGGCGATCGTCATCTGGATATGTCCGCCCATGAGATCCTGCGCGGCGGGCGCACCTCCTTTGTAGGCGACGATGGTCAGGTTGCCGCGCGTCTGCCGGGCTAGCGCCGAGCCGATCAGGTGCGGGTAGCTCCCTGGGCCCCACGTGCCGTAGTTGAGCGCAGCACCGCCCGGGCCAATTTGCTTCAGCCCTGAGACACCCGCGTCGGTCCGCAAGATCAGCACAGGCGGTGTCAGCGCCAACTGGGTGACGAATGCGAAGTCCTTAAAGGGGTCGTAGGGCAGCTTCTTGAAGAGGTGAGGAACGTAGGTAAAGCTATCGGCCAGCGTCAGAAGCACCGTATGGCCGTCCGCTGGGGCCCGTGCAACCTCGGCGCTGCCAATGGTGCTGCTGGCTCCCGGCTTGTTGTCGACGATCACGGGCTGCTTGAGCATCTCCTGCATGCCCTTGGCAATCTGGCGGCCCGCAGCATCGACTGGTCCTCCCGCCGGGTAGGGAATCACGATGCGAACGGGCTTGACCGGAAAACCCGTCTGCGGCTGAGCTTGAACGCCGCACGCGCCAAACGCGAGCGCGGCGGCAATGAATCGAACGAACTGACGAAGCATGCGTGTCTCCTTGTTGTGGGCGAATCCACAGCCATCTTAGGAACGGCTCGGCGCGACGCCCAACGACGTGGGCCATAGAATCCATCGACGGCATCGATAACCCTGAAATTGACGCATGGCCCTCGACATTGACCTGCTGCGGGTGGTGCAAGCGCTGGCCCGGCATGGCAGCGTGACTGCCGCAGCAGCGAGCCTCAACCTGAGCCAATCGACGGTCAGCCATGCGCTGTCCCGGTTGCGCGCGCACTATGGCGACCCGCTGTTCGAGCGATCGGGAAACCAGTTGACGCGCACGCCGCTGGCAATCAAGCTTGCCACCGAGGCCGAGCGTCTGCTGCTCGACTTCGAGCGCGTCCAGAGACTGAGCGAGTCTTTCGATCCGCAGCGCTCCAGCCGGGTCTTCCGCATCCACATGATCGACGTGGCGGAACTTGTGTTCCTGCCCGGCCTGTTGCGGCGCATCGCCAACGAAGACTGGCGCATCGGACTGGAGATCGTGCGTGCAGGCGGCGAGGAGGTGTGGGCCGAGCTCGAGGCGGGCCGGATCGACCTCGTGATCGGCACGCCCAGCAAGGCCCATCCGAACCTCTATCGCCAACGGCTGCTGGAGCAGCAGTACGTCGGCATTGCGCGCAAATCCCATCCATTGCGCGCAGAGCTGCAGACGGTCAGCGGCTACCTGCGCAGCGCGCATTGTGTGGTCACGCCGCGCGGCCCGGCCATCGGACGCATCGAGGCCGCGCTGGCCGCTCTCTCGCCTTCCCGCCGAGTGCAGCTACAGGTTCCGGATTTTCTGTCCGTGCCCTCGCTCGTTGCGCAGTCCGACCTGGTGGCGGCCGTACCCGAGAGCCTTGTCGCCCTCCATCCGGATAGGCCGCGTCTGCACGTTTTCGCGCTGCCCATTGCCCAGCCCCGCTTCACCGTGGTTCAGCATTGGCATCGTCGGGTCCATGGCGACGGCGCGAACAAGTGGCTTCGCACGCTGCTGCGTCAGGTGGCGCCACAACTATTGGCATCCGGTCACTGAAGTCCGGGGACTTTCTACCTCGGTGATCGGCCGTCTCTGCAGTCGGACCCTTGCACGAGATTCACGCAGGGCTAGGCAGTCAGCGCCGAGGCGGCGGGATGCCGGCGTCACTTCAACAGGTGCCCGCTGCGCGACCGCACGACGATATCGACCCGGTCGGAGGCGGCGGAGGGCGAGGCCGAGAAATTCGCGGTGAAGCCCCCGAGATCGACGCTGCCCATGGTGTTCATGGCGGCGAGTACGCCGCGCGCGTCGACCATGCCCGCCGCGGAGGCGCGCCGCAGCGCGTCCACGCAGATGCGCGCGTTGATGTAGCCCTCCATCCCGGCGAAGGTCACCGCCTGTCCGCCGCCCGCGAAACGCTCCGCGTGCTCCTGCAGGTCCCGGGTCAACTGGATCGACGCGACCTCGGGGTTGGGAACGACCGAGGTGAAACCCACCACCCTGCCCGAGAACCCGGTCAGCAGCGAGTTCACGTTGCCCGCGGCGAAGGTCGTGACGAACAACGGCCACCGGTCGCTGGCTTCCTGGCTCAGCCTGGATACGAGTGCGAAGCCCTCCACGCCCATGTCCACGAACATCGCGTGGTACCTGCCCGAAGTGGCCTCGGAGCGGAAACGCGCCACCGATGCCGACGCGGAAGGGTCCACGTCGAGCACGGTCGATGCGATGCGCTGCCGCGCGAAGGCCTCCTGCAGCGCGGCCGCGCCCTCGGAGACGGGAAGCCGGTCGGTGACGATCACGACCTTGCTCGTGCCGAGCGCCAGCATCTGCTTGGTCAGCGCCTCCGCCTCCATCGCATAGGTCGCGCGCGTGCGGAACACATAAGGGTTGGCGTCCCGGCCGAGGGCTGCCGCCCCCGACATCGGGCCGATCAGCGCCACCTTCTCGGTGCGCGCCACCTGCGCGCCCGCCGCGCAGGCGGCATCGCCCACGCAGTTGAGCAACGCGACCGCCTTGTGCTGGGTGACCAGCTGGCGCAGGTTGTCGACGTGGCGGCGCGGGTCGCCTCCATCGTCCAAGGTGAGCAGCTTGAGCTGCCGCCCGCGGATGCCTCCCGAGGCGTTGACGAACTCGATGTAGGCCCGGGCGCCCGCACTGGCGCGCGCGGCACTGCCGTCGTCGGCGCTGCCCAGGGGCAGGGACTGGCCAATGACCAGCGGCTCGGCGGCGAAGGCCCAGCCGGCTGGTGCCAGCGCGAGCCAGGCCGCGGCGCGCAGCAGACGGCGCCGCGCCCATCCGGGGCGGGGCTTCGATCCAGGCTGCGCTGCGTCTCCCGAATGCACCAATGCATTTCCCATGGCGGTTCTCCTACTTGGACAGTTGGACTTCAGAAGGGATGCGGCGGGCCCACGTCTCGTTCGCCGCATCGATATGGGTGGGCGGGAGCGCGTCGTCCGGCGGCGCCGACCGCAGCAGCCCGGCAATCTGGTGCGCCGCCACGGCCTTGGAAAACAGCCAGCCCTGGTACGCATCGCAGCCGTAGCGCACGAGCAGCGAAAGCTGCTCGGTGCTCTCCACGCCCTCGGCCACCACCCGCAGGCCCAGGGTCTGCGCCAGCACGACGATGGCCCGCACGAGGGCGGCATCTTCGGGGCTGCGCAACAAAGGGCGCAGGAAATCGCGGTCGATCTTGATGCGCGACACCGGCAGATGCTTCAGATAGGCCAGCGAGGAATAACCGGTCCCGAAATCGTCCAGCGTGATGGAGATGCCCAGCCGTTGCAGGCGCCACAGCACCTGCCTGGCCTGCTCCGGATCCGCCATGGCTTCCGATTCGGTCACTTCGATCTCCAGGAGATCGGGACGCGCGCCATGCCGAGCCAGGCTGCGCTCGATCTGCTCGACGAGGTCCACCTGGCGCAGTTGCTGCGTCGACAGGTTGACCGCGACACGCAGCGGCAGGCCGGCCTCCGTCCACGCGGCGATCTGCCGGCACGCGCGGTCGATCACCCAGGCACCCAGTGCGAGGATCATGCCCGTGGCCTCCGCCACGGGGATGAAACGGCTGGGCGGGATCTCCCCGAGTTGGGGATGGGTCCATCGCAGCAGTGCTTCCACTGATTCGACCTCGGCCGTGGCCACATTGACCTGCGGCTGGTAGTGCAGTTCCAGCCCGTCGGAGTCCAGCGCGATCTTGAGCTGCTCGCGCAGCTGGAGCTTCTCCTCCATGCGCCAGCCCATGTGGTGCGCGTAGAAGGCGTAGCTGGCGCGGCCGGAATTCTTGGCGTGGTACATGGCCATGTCCGCGTAGCGCAGCAGCGTGGTGGCGTCCCGCGCATCCCTGGGATACACGGCGATTCCCAGGCTGGCGCTGAACGCCAGATCGAAGCCGTGCATCCGGTAGGGCTGGCACAGGACACCGAGCAGCTTGGCGGCCACTTGCTCCACGTCCTGGGGCTGCGCGATCGCGGGCAGGACCACGGTGAACTCGTCGCCACCGAGCCGCGCCACGGTATCGCCGGCACGCAGCGCGCTTTGGAGCCGCCGCGACGCCTCCAGCAGCAGCCGTTCGCCCGCGGCATGCCCATAGCCGTCGTTGATGGCCTTGAAGTCGTCCAGGTCCAGCAGCAACAACGCGAAGGACTGGCCCGTTCGCTCCGAAACGGCGATGGCCTGTTCGAGTTCCAGGCCAAACTGCCAGCGGTTGGCCAGGCCCGTCAGCGTATCGTGGGTGGCCTGGAAGCGGATCCTGGCCTCCAGCCCGCGCACGTCCGAGATATCGCGCACGAATGCCACGGCGGTTCCGCCGGAGACATCCGTGTGGCCCAGCGCGATAGCCACGGCCGTCAGGCTGCCGTCCTTGCGCATGATCCGGAAATCCTGTCCCCTGCCCATGGGCCTGCCCGACGGCGACCGGAAATACGCCTCCAGCTGGCGGGCGTGCGCGTCGCGGGCGGCCGGCGGAAGGAAGATGCCTACCGACTGTCCGCACAGTTCCTCGGACGCATAGCCGGAGATGGCCTCCATGGCCGCATTGACCATGACGATGTGCCCTGCCCGGTCCACCATCAGGATCCCGTCGGGAGATGCCTCCATGGCCGCAAGCGCCAGGGTTTCCCGGTGCGGCAGATGCCGCGCCGGGACCGGGGATGCATCCTCGAGGAGCCCGGGCCCCTTTTGTCCATCCGTGCCTGTCATCGCGTCAGCTGTCCAGCTTGAAGCCGGACTTCTCGATGATGGGCTTCCAGGTAGCGTAGTCCGCGCGGGCGAGCCTGGCCAACCGCTGCGCGCTGCCGCTCTCGGTCTGCATGCCAAAGCCGGCGATGCGCTCGCGCACCTCCTGTTGCGCCAGCACCGCCTGGAGCGCCTCGTTCAGGCGCGACACCACCTCCGCCGCCGCGTCGTGCGGCAGGTAGAGGGCCGACCAGCCGCGGGGCACGGACGGATAGCCGAGTTCACCGAAGGTGGGAACGTCGGGAAGCAGCGCGCTGCGCTGGTCGCCGGTGACGGCCTGGATGCGCGTCCTGCCGGACCGGTGGAACTCCAGCATGTCCGAGGCCAGCGCGTTGACGCCAAAGGTGATCTGCCCGCCGGACGCCAGCGCCGTCAGCAGGGGGGCGCCGCCCTGGTAGGGCACGGCCGTCAGCGGCACGCCAAACTTCTCGCCCAGCACCAGTCCGAAGAAATGCGGCGCGCTGCCCGCGCCGGGGTGGCCGAACGCCGCGCGATCAGGGCTTCTGCGGAGCCATTCGGCCAGCGCCCCCAGCGAGTCGGCCCTGGGGTCCGGACCCGTGGCCAGCACATAGGAAAAGCTCGAGACCGCCGCCACCGGCGTGAAGTCCTGGAACACGTCGAAGCCGAGCCTCGTGAACACATGCGGCGCATGCACCATGAGGGAGTCCGTGGCCAGCATCAGGTTCGTTCCGTCCGCTGGCTGGCGCTTGAAGAGGCTTGCGGCCAGCCGCGCGCCCGCCCCGGGGCGGTTCTCCACGATCACGGTTCGCCGAAGTTCCCGTTCCAATCCCTGCGCCAGCAAGCGCGCGATGGCGTCCATCAGCCCCCCGGGCGGGTAGCCCACCGTAAACTTCACGACGGCGCCCGGCTGTGCGAGGGCCGGGGCGGCGAGGCAGGCCGCCGCCGCGCCCGCGGCGCGCAGGAGCGTGCGGCGGGACGCGCGCGGGGGCGGCGGCGGGTGCCGCAGCGAAGCTGTGCTCATGACATGTCTCCTGGTCTCGTTTTGTTCTACTTACTCAGTGCGCCCTCTCCGGGGCGCCTGGGTGGGCCGGAGACACGCTCCGGCCCGGTGCGCGTCAGGCCGCCAGCTGCTCCGCCCCTTGGCGAGCCAGGCGCTCGCGCAGCTCCGCCCGCACTCCTTCGACCTTGTCCGCGTGCGCCTGGCGCACATGGCCGTAGCCGCGAATCCGTTCGGGCAGCGCCGCGAGTTCGACCGCCGCATCAGCCGTCTCCGGCGCCGCCTGCCCGAGGATCAGATCGAGATCCGCCTCGTAGCGCGCGAGCAGGCCCAGGGCCAGCTTGCGCTCCGGCGTGCGGCGGAAGGGATCGAGCCAGGTGTTGCGCAAGCCACGCAGCCGCTGCAGCACGCCCATGGCCGACAGCATCCAGGGTCCCACCTCGCGCTTGTGCCAGTGGCCCTCGGCGTCACGCCGGCCGAACGGCCAGGCCCCCAGGTGGAAGTGCAGCTTGTAGTCGCCCTCGAACTGCGCCTCGATCGAGCGCCGGAACTCCGGCGCGCTGTACAGGCGGGCGACCTCGAACTCGTCCTTCTCGGCCAGCAGCTTGTAGTAGTAGCGCGCGGCCGCGCGCGCCAGGCGGCCGTTGGCGCCGATGGCCGCGTCCTTGCGCTGCACCTTGGCCACCCGATCGCGGTAGCGTTGCGCGTAGGCGCTGTTCTGGTAGTCGGTCAGGCGGCGGCTGCGGTCCTCCACAATGTCTTCCACGCGCTGCAGCGGCCGCGGCGCGAACTGGATGACCTGGCCATCCGAGGCCTTGGCCGCGGCGCGCTCGACCGCCTTGAGGTCCACGGCGGCGCGCCGGCCCCACTCGAAGCTCTGGCGGTTGAAATCGACCTCGACGCCGTTGAGCTCGATCGCCCGCTGCAGCGCCGCCAGCGTCACCGGGATGCGGCCGTGCTGCCACGCGAAGCCGACCAGGAACATGTTGATGGCGATCGCATCGCCCATGAGGGTGGTGGCCAGGCGGCTCGCGTCGAGCGCGTGCAGATGGCCCTGGGTGCGCTCGCCGAGGCGGTTGAGCAACTGCTCGGCGTGCGGATCCCAGTCGGGGGACTTGGTGAACTCGCCGGTGGGGTTCACCGCCGTGTTCACGACGACGAAGCTGCGCTCGGCGGCGACCTTGGACAAGGCCTCCTGGCTCGCCGTCACGATCAGGTCGCAGCCGATCACCGCGTCGGCCTCGCCGACCGTGAGGCGCGAACTCGGGATCGCGGCCGCATCGGTCGCGAAGCGCAGGTGCGTCATCACGGCGCCGTACTTCTGCGCCAGGCCGGTCAGGTCCAGGAGGCTGGTGGCCAGGCCGTCGAGCTGGGCCGCCTGCCCCAGGACCGTGCCCACGGTCACGATGCCCGTGCCGCCGATGCCGGCCAGCAGGACGTTGTAGCCGCCCTCCACGCCGCGCAGCGTCGGCTCCGGCAGCGCCGGCCAGTCGCCACCGGCGGCCCCGCCGCGCGCCGGGCGCCTGAGTTGCCCGCCGTGGACGGTGACGAAGCTCGGGCAGAAGCCTTCCACGCAGGAGAAGTCCTTGTTGCAGCTGGACTGGTTGATCCGCCGCTTGCGGCCGAGCTCGGTCTCCAGCGGTTCGACCGACATGCAGTTGGATTTGACGCCGCAGTCGCCGCAGCCTTCGCAGACCTCGGCGTTGATGAAGGTGCGCTTGTCGGGGTCGGGCGCCTTCTTGCGCTTGCGCAGCCGGCGCAGCTCCGTGGCGCAGGCCTGGTCATAGACCAGCACCGACACGCCGTCGAACTCGCGCAGCTCGCGCTGCACCGCATCGAGCTCGACGCGCGGGCGCAGCGTCACGCCATCGGGCAGCGTCACCCCGTCGTAGCGTCCGGTGTCGTCGGTGACCACGACGATGCGGCCCACGCCTTCGGCGCGCGCGATGTCGATGATCCGGGCCACGGTGACGTCGCCATCGTGGTGCTGTCCGCCGGTCATCGAGACGTAGCCGTTGTACAGGACCTTGTAGGTCACGCGCACGCGCGCCGCCACCGCCTGGCGCAGCGCCAGGCTGCCCGAGTGGTAGAAGGTGCCGTCGCCGATGTTCACGAAGACATGCCGCTCGTCGGTGAAGGACGACTGGCCGACCCAGAACATCCCCTCGCCGCCCATGTGCGTGACCGTGCCCGTGGTCTCCGGGCGGATCCACATCGCCATGCCGTGGCAGCCGATGCCGGGCATCGCCCGGCTGCCCTCGGGCACCACGGTGGACGTGTTGTGCGGACAGCCCGAGCAGAAGTTGGGCATGCGCACCGGGCCCGGTGAGGCCGGCGCCATCTGCACGGCGTCGGTGGACGGAATGCCCGCGAGCAGCGCGATCGAGCGCGCGACGATCTGGGGCGAGAGCTCGCCGGAGATCGGCAGCTGCCCGGGCTCGGGCCGTCCCATGCCGGGCGGCATCGCCTTGCCGACCACGCGCACCTGCGCGCCGCCCCCCAGCTCCTGCAGGATGGCGCGCAGCTGCTCTTCGATGAAGGGACGCTTTTCCTCGATGACCAGCACGGCCTCCAGGCCCTGGACGAACTCGGCGGTGATCTGCGGATCGACCGGCCAGATCAGCCCGAGCTTGAGCAGGCGCAGGCCGGCCGCTTCCGCCCCGGCATCGTCCAGCCCGAGGAGCGCCAGCGCCGCGCGGACGTCGCTCCAGCTCTTGCCGGCCGAGACGATGCCCAGGCGCGGCTGCTTCGGTTGAAGCCGGATCTGGTTCAGGCCATTGGCCCGCGCATAGGTGAGCGCCGCGGGAATGCGGTGCTCGTACAGGCGCGCCTCCATCTCGAGGGGCGGCTCGTTGCGCTTGATGTGCAGGCCTGCAGGCGGGTCGGTGGGCAGCGGCGGCAGGGCGACCTGCAGGCGCGCGGGGCGCACGTCGACGACACTGGTCGTCTCAACGACGTCGGTGACGAGCTTCAGCGATGCCCAGCAGCCGGCGTAGCGGCTCATCGCGATGGCGTGCAGGCCGTAGTCCAGGATCTCCTGCGTGTTGCAGGGATACAGGATAGGCAGCCCGAGGGCCTTGAGCTGCAGGTCGGACTGCGCGGAGCGCGACGAGGACTTGGCGGCGTGGTCGTCGCCGACCAGCGCGATGGCGCCGCCGAGCGGCGCCGTGCCCGCGGTGTTGGCATGCATCAGGGCGTCGCCGCTGCGGTCCACGCCCGGGCTCTTGCCGTACCAGATGCCGAACACGCCGTCGACCTTGGCGCCGGGATACAGCTGGACGAACTGCGTGCCCCACACGGCCGTCGCCGCGAGGTCCTCGTTGACGCCCGGCTGGAACTTGATGTTCTCCGCCTCGAGCCGGTCCTTCAGGCGCAGCAGCTCCATGTCGTAGGTGGCCAGCGGCGAGCCGCGGTAGCCTGAGATGAAGCCCCCGGTGTTGAGGCCGGCGGCCCGGTCGCGCCAGCGCTGCTCCAGCGGCAGCCGCGCCAGGGCCTCCGTGCCCGACAGGAGGGCGCTGTCCGCCTCCTGTCCATAGCGGTCCGGCTGGACCTCCTGCAAGGTCGATGAAATCTTCATGGTGTCTCCTGTGTCTCGTGGGCTACGCCGGCGATGGCGGCCGCCAGCCGCCGGGCCGGCGTCCAATAGCCGTAGGGGTTGCCGCGCTGCGCGGCGTAGTGCGCCAGGCGGCCGGCGATGACGTCCAGCCCGATCTCCCCGGCCATCCACATCGGCCCGCCGCGGTGGTCGGGGAAGCCATAGCCCGCCACCCACACCACGTCGATGTCGCCGGGCCGGTAGGCGATGCCCTCGTCGAGGATCTTCAGGCCCTCGTTGATCAGCGGGTACATCAGGCGCTCGACGATTTCCTCGGGCCCGATGCGCTCGCGCCGCGCGATACCGTGTTCCGCGGCCAGCGCCGCGGCGATCGCGGTCACCTGCGGGTCGGGCAGCGGACTGCGCCCCTCGTAGCGGTAGTAGCCGGCGCCGGTCTTCTGGCCGAAGCGGCCGAGTTCGAACAGCTTGCGCACCAGCGCCCGGTAGCTCGGATCCGGCGGTAGCCCGCCAGCCTTGCCGTACTCGATGACGGTGCGGGCGCCGACATCCACGCCGGCCATGTCGAGCATGCGGCACGGCCCCATGGCCATGCCCAGGGCCTCCACGGCCGCGTCCACCTGCGCCGGCTCGGCGCCCTCCAGGATCAGGAACTCCGCCTCGCGCATGTACACCTCGGCCATGCGGTTGCCAATGAAGCCGTAGCAGACGCCCGAGACCACCGGCACCTTCCCGATCGTGGAGGCCAGCTTCATCACGGTGGCCAGCACGTCCGGCGCGGTGGCCGCGCCGCGCACCACCTCCAGCAGCCGCATCACGTTGGCCGGGCTGAAGAAGTGCATTCCCACCACGTCGGCCGGGCGGCCGGTGGCGCGCGCGAGCGCGTCCACGTCCAGCGTGGAGGTGTTGGTGGCGATGATGGCGCCCGGCTTGACGGCCGCGCCCAGCCTGGCGCAGACCTCGGTCTTGAGGGCGAGGTCCTCGAACACCGCCTCGATGACCAGGTCGCAGTCGCCCAGAGCGGCGTAGTCGAGGGCGCCCTGCAGCAGCGCCATGCGCTGGTCGACCTGCTCGCGCGTGAGCCGCCCCTTGGCGGCGCTGGCCTCGTAGTTCCTGCGCACCAGCCCCAGGCCGCGCTGCAGGGCCTCGTCGGAGACTTCCACGACGACCGTGGGGATACCGGCGTTGGCGAAGTTCATCGCGATACCGCCGCCCATCGTGCCGGCGCCGACGATGCCGACCTTGCGGACGGGGCGCAACGCCGTGTCGCGCGGCAGGCCGGGGATCTTCATCGCCTCGCGCTCGGCGAAGAACAGGTGGCGCAGCGCGCGCGCAGAGGGCGAGGGCACCAGTTGCTCGAACTCGGCCGCCTCGACCGCCGCGCCCTGCGCGAACGGCAGTTCCTGGGCCGCGCGCACGCAGCGCACGGCGGCGGCGAGCTGCGGCCAGCCGGGCTTCTTCGCGGCGGCCGCCTCCGCCCGGTCCAGCGCCTCGGCGGAGGCCGGCGCGGCGGTCAGCGTGCTGGCGCGGCGCAGCGGCGCGCCCGCCGCGAGCACGGCCCGGGCCGCGGCCAGCCCGATGGCGCGCGGCTCGCCCTCGGCGATCGCGTCCACCAGTCCGGCCGAGGCCGCCTGCGCCGCGCCGATCATGCGCCCGCTCGAGATCAGCTCCAGCGCAAGCTCGGCCCCGGCGAGCCGGGGCAGGCGCTGGGTGCCCAGGGAGCCCGGAATGATGCCGATCTTCACCTCGGGAAGGCCCAGGCGCGTCTGGGGCTGCGCCACGCGGTGGTGGCAGGCCATGGCCAGCTCCAGGCCGCCGCCGAGCACCGTGCCGTGCAACGCCACGACCACGGGGCGCGCCTGCGCCTCGAGGCGGGCCAGGAAGGTGTTGAAGCGCGCCGTCGGGAAACCGGGCTGCTCGAGGGCCGTGATGTCGGCGCCGGCCACCCAGGTGCGCCCGCGGCCGTACAGCACGAGCGCGTCCAGGTCGGGGGTCGCCTCGAACTGCTCCAGTGCGGATGCCAGCCCGTCGACGACGGGGATGGACAGGGCGTTGACCGGAGGATTGTGGATCTCGACCAGGCCGATGCGGCCGTCGCGGGAGAAGGTGATGGGAGAGGTCATGGCGGAAGACGTGGAGCGGTCCGGGCGTGGGTGTTGTTCGAGAATCTCGCGTTCGGTACGGAGACGCCACCGGCCCGGGCGGACGGCCCGGTCACCACGCTCCTGCGGGGGCGAACGCCCGGCCCGTTGGCCGCCGGCGTCGCCCGCGGAAGCTGTTTCGTCTCCCCATGTAAATTGAGCACGACTATTTATAATCGTGCTCATTATCCTGCATCTGCGCGCGGACCGGAATAGGCACTAACGCGCAGTCGCCGGTCGCCCGGCGCGCGTCAGGACGCCGGGGCGTAGCTCGATCCCGGCGGCAGCGGCGCCTCGGGGTCCACGAAGATGTCGGGCAGCAGCGCGCTGGCCGGATCGTTGCGGTAGCGATCGAAATCGGTCACGCCCTCCTCGGCCAGCACGTCGTCGTCCAGCACGAAATTCCCGGTGTAGGCGCGCGCGGGCCGGCATAGGATGGCGTGGGCGGCGTCGGCCATGATCTGCGGGTTGCGCGACTGCCGCAGCATCGCGTCGCCGCCGAGCGCGAACTCCACCGCCGACGTGGCCACGGTCGTGCGCGGCCACAGCGCGTTGCAGGCGATGCAGGCCTCGCGCAGTTCCTCGGCCAGCCCGAACATCACCATCGACATGCCGTACTTGGACATCGTGTAGGGCAGGTGCTGCGCGAACCAGTCGGCGCGCAGGGTCAAGGGCGGCGACAGCGCGAGGATGTGGGGGTTGCTGCTCTGGCGCAGGTAGGGGATGCAGGCCCGCGAGGTCACGAAGGTGCCGCGCATGTTGATCTGCTGGATCAGGTCGAAGCGCTTGAGGTCGATGTCCTCGGACTTGGCCAGGTTGATCGCCGACGCGTTGTTGATGCAGGCGTCGATGCCGCCGAAGTGCTCGGCCGCCTGCGCCACGGCCGCCTTGACCCGCTCCTCGTCGCGCACGTCCAGCACGAGCGCCAGGGCCTTGCCCCCGGCCTGCTCGACCGCTTCGGCGGCCGTGTAGATGGTGCCCGGCAGCTTGGGGTGCGGCTCGGTGGTCTTGGCCGCGATGACCACGTTGGCGCCGTCGCGCGCGGCCCGCAGCGCGATCTCCAGGCCGATGCCCCGGCTCGCGCCGGTGATGAAGAGGGTCTTGCCCGCCAGGGAGTTCTTGATTCCGTTCATGCCACCACCTCGAAAAGTCCGGCCGCGCCCATGCCGCCGCCCACACACATCGTCACCACCACATAGCGCGCGCCGCGCCTGCGCCCCTCGATCAGCGCGTGGCCCACGAGCCGCGCGCCGCTCATCCCGTAGGGATGCCCCACGGAGATACCGCCCCCGTTGACGTTGAAGCGCTCCGGGTCGATGCCCAGCCGGTCGCGGCAGTACAGCGCCTGGCAGGCGAAGGCCTCGTTCAGCTCCCACAGGCCGATGTCGTCGACGGTGAGGCCGTGCTGGCGCAGCAGCTTGGGCACCGCCAGCACGGGCCCGATGCCCATCTCCTCCGGCGCCACGCCGGCCACCGCGATGCCCCGGTAGATGCCCAGGGGCTTCAGGCCGCGCTGCGCCGCGAGCGCATCGTCCATCAGCACGCAGGCGGCGGCGCCATCGGAGAGCTGGCTGGCATTGCCCGCCGTGACGCTGCCGCCCTCGATCACGGGCTTGAGCGCGGCCAGGCTCTCGAGCGTGGTCTCCGGGCGGTTGCCCTCGTCCTGGGCCAGGGTCACGTCGCGGTGGCTGACGGCCTGGGTCTCCTTGTCGACCACGGCCATGCGCGACGGCAGGGGCACGATCTCGGCGTCGAAGCGTCCAGCCTGCTGGGCCGCCGCCGTGCGCTGCTGCGATTGCAGCGCGTACAGGTCCTGCGCCTCGCGGCCGATCCCGTACTTCCTGGCGACGAACTCCGCCGTCTGCAGCATGGGCATGTAGGCGTGCGGCACCTTGGCCTGGACGGCGGGGTCCGCCTCCGCCGAGGCCCAGTCGAAGTAGCCCTTCTGCACCGCGGAGATGTTTTCCTGGCCGCCCGCGACCACGACCCGCATGCCGTCCACGATGATCTGCTTGGCGGCCGTCGCCACCGCCATGAGCCCGGAAGCGCACTGGCGGTCCAGGGTCTGGCCGCTCACCGCCACGCCCAGCCCGGCCGCGAGCGCGGCGTTGCGCGCCAGGTTCATGCCGGCCGTGCCGGCGCCCAGCACCGTGCCCACGACGACGTCGTCGACCTCGTCCGGGCCGGCGCCGGCGCGCGCGACGGCGTGCCCGATGGCATGGCCCAGCAGCGTGGGCGACTTGATGGCATTGAATGCCCCTTTGTAGGCGCGCCCGATGGGGGTGCGCGCGACGGAAACGATGACGGCCTGGCTCATAAGGTCCTGCGGTGGAGATGGAAAGGGAATGCGTCGCGGCTTCAGATGAACCACGCGTCGCGCATGTCGTAGGCGCAGCGGTCG
This sequence comes from Acidovorax sp. GW823-FHT02H02, assembly GCF_058797075.1. NCBI lineage: Bacteria > Pseudomonadati > Pseudomonadota > Betaproteobacteria > Burkholderiales > Comamonadaceae > Acidovorax > Acidovorax sp. GW823-FHT02H02. The sequence goes on from NZ_JBXAJH010000012.1 coordinate 99,445, forward strand.
GCACGCGCGAGCAACGCCCACTGGGCGTGCGTCTGCGGCAGCTCCCACTGGAAGAAGTAGCGCATGGCCTGCAGCTTGCCGCGGTAGTGGTCGGCGGCCTCCCCGCTGGCGGCCGGCAGCGCGCGCGCCGCCGCCCGCCCCTGCAGCAGCCAGATCCAGGCCAGCGTCACGCGCCCGAACGCGTCGAGGTACAGCGTGGCGTTGGCCAGGCCGAGGTCGGGCTCGCTGCGCTGCAGCGCGGCGAGCCCCGCGCTGACCTCCACCAGGCGGTCCAGCGCCGCGCACAGGGCCGCCGCCTCGTCGCCCAGGCCCGCCTCGGAGGCGCGCCCGGCGTCCTGGCGCACGGTGTCGACGAACAGGCGCAGCCCCGCGCCCTGCTCCGCCAGCACCTTGCGGCCGAGCAGATCGATGCCGTGGATGGCCTCGGTCCCCTCGTGGATCATGTTCAGGCGCTGGTCGCGGTACAGCTGCTCCAGCGGGTAGTCGCGCGTGTAGCCCGCGCCGCCGAGCACCTGAATGGCCAGGTCGTTGGCCGCCGCGCCGTAGCGCGCAGGCCAGGACTTCACGACCGGCGTGAGGACGTCGAGCAGCCGGCCGGCCGCTGCGCGCGCCGGCGGCTCCGGATGGGTGTGCTGGTCCTCGAACAGGCTGCAGGCGTACAGGCACAGGGCCAGGCTGCCCTCGGCGTAGGCCTTCTGCACCAGCAGCATCCGGCGCACGTCGGAGTGCTCGACCAGCTTGACCTGCGGCGACAGCGGATCCTTGTTCGACGGCAGGCGGCCCTGCGGCCGCTCGCGCGCGTAGGCCAGCGACTCGCTGAAGCCGCGCCAGGCGATGCTGGCGGACATGACGCCGACGCCGATGCGCGCCTCGTTCATCAGCTGGAACATGTGGGCCAGGCCCTGGTGCTCGCGGCCGACCAGCCAGCCCACCGCGCCGCCCTTCTCCCCGAAGGACAGCACGGTGGAGGTGGTGTTGCGCCAGCCCATCTTGTGCAGCAGCCCGGCCAGCGCCACGTCGTTCGGCGTGTCCGCCGCCCCGTGCTCGCCGGGCAGGATCTTGGGCACCAGGAACAGCGAGATGCCCTTGACGCCGGGCGGCGCGCCCTGGATGCGCGCGAGCACCATGTGCACGATGTTCTCGGTGAGGTCCTGCTCGCCGCCGGAGATGAACATCTTCTGGCCGAAAACGCGGTAGCTCCCATCGGCCTGGGGCACGGCGTAGGTCTTGATGTCGCCCAGGGCGGAACCCTGCGACGGCTCGGTCAATGCCATCGTGCCGGCGAAGCGGCCGTCGCCCAGCGGCGCGAGGTAGCGGGCCCGGAGCTGTGGGCTGCCGAAGGTGCGCAGCAGATTGGCCGCGCCGATCGTCAGCATCGCATAGGCCGCCGTGCCGACGTTGGCCGCGTAGAAGGCGCTCATCGCCGCGCGCAGCACGACCTCCGGCAGCTGCAGCCCGCCCTCGGCCTGCTCCCAGTGCGCACTGAGGAACCCGGCATCCGCGATGGCCTGCCACGCCGCGCGGGTCGGCGCGACGAGGCGGGCCCGGCCATTCTCGAACTGTGGCTCGTTCTCGTCGCCCTCGCGCAGATGCGGCGCCAGCAAATCCTCGGCCAGCTGGCGCGCCGTCTCCAGCGTGGCGTCGAAGACCTCGCGCGAGTGCTCGGCATAGCGCTCGCGCCGCAGCAGGCCCGCGGTGTCCAGGACTTCGTAAAGCAGGAAGGCGAGCTCGCGCTCGCTGATGGTGGCAGTGGCCATGTGGGGTTGTCTCGCTCGAAATAAACACCGAGCGCTCGCTCGGTTTTTGAGGGAGTTTACAATCATTCCCGACCGGCGGTCAATTCGGGCAACCTGCCCCGCCCCCCACCCGACCGCGTCCACGCCTTCCCGCCATGCCCCTGTCCCTCGGTCTCGAGCCCCGATTCACCTTCGCACAGTTCAAGCGGATCAACCCCATCCCGCCCGACACGCTGTGGGAGCTGGTGTACGCGCGCAACGCGCACGCCATCACGGTCAAGCGCGTGCCGGTGGCGCTGGCCAATCTGCGGGCCATCTTCGAGGCCTCCTTCCAGCTGGCCAACCAGGTGGGCTTCGGCGCGATGACGCTGCGGGACCTGTCCAAGGCCACCGGCCTGTCCATGGGCGGGCTCTACGGCTACCTGCAGAGCAAGGACGCCCTGGCCGCCATGGTCGAGGACCTGATCCGGCACATCGGCGGCGAGATCCCTCGCTGGTTCGACGAGGCGTCTCTGGCGCCGCTGGTGCGTCTGGACAGCAGCCTGCGGGCGCACGTCTTCATGTCCGAGCTGCTGCAGCCGTGGTTCTATTTCGTGTACATGGAGTCGCGCGTGCTCGAGGCTGATCAGCGCAAGGTGGCCAGGGCCGCCGAGGTGGATTTCCAGGCCGCCATGGCGCGGCAGATCCGGCAGGTGCGCGAGATGGGCGACCGGGAAGCCTTCCTGCTGGCGGCGCACCTGCAGAGCGTCATCCAGGACTGGTACGTCAAGCGCTGGAAGTACCGGGCCGAGAAGATCAGCGTGGATGAGTTCGCGAACAGCCTGAGCGCGATGGTCGCCGCGCAGCTGCGGGTCGAATAGCGTCGGCGCTCCCGCGCCGATCCCTCCTGCGCACGCGCCCAGTGGCCGGGCTGCAGGCGGCAGCGGCACCGGGCCGCCCCGCGAGCAGCCCGCTCAGAGCTTGTCCAGGCGGACCGTGCGGTCGGCGAGGACCTCCGGCGGCGGGCAGGTCCCCTGCTTGAGCCAGCGCTTGGCCACCTTGATGTCGCGCGGCACGTTCACCGACAGCACGCTGCGCAGCCTGCCCTCAGAGATCTGGAACACGGAGAACGCCCCCTCCTCGGCGGAGCCGCGCAGGGTGCCCTCGAGCTCGTTCGACGGCACGCCGAGCACCTGCAGGTTCAGGTCGTACTGATCCGACCAGAACCACGGAATCTCGTCGTACGCCACCTCGCCGCCGGCAATGGCCTTGCCCACGGCGATGGCCTGATTCTGGGCATTGGCCCACGACTCGCATCGCAGACGGCCGCCCGCCCAGGTGTTCGGCTGGTTGGCCACGTCGCCCGCGGCATAGATGTCTGGGTCGGAGGTGCGGCCGGCCTGGTCCACGACGATGCCGTCCCGGACCTCGAGCCCGCAGGCCTCGGCCAGCCCGGTGTCGAGCGCAAGCCCGATCCCGACCACCACCGCGTCGAACTCCTGCGGCCCGCCAGGCAGTTCCACGGCCAGCGCGCGCTGGCGGCCCGCTTCGATCGACGCGACCGTCGTCGCCAGCCGGACGTCGACGCCTTCCCGGCGGTGCCTGTCGAGCAGGAACGCCGAGAACCGGGGCGGCAGCGACCGCGCGCACAGGCGCGGCCCCGCCTCCAGCACCATGACCTCGACCTGTTTCTTCCTCGCCGTCGCGGCGATCTCCAGCCCGATCCACCCGCCGCCCACGATCAGCAGCCGGTTGCCCGGCACCAGCTTCCTGGCGATGGCCTGGCAATCCTCGATCGTGCGCAGCGCATGGACGCCGGGCAGGTCGGCGCCGGGACACGACAGCGCCCGAGGTCGCCCTCCGGTGGCCAGCACGAGCTTGTCGTAGCGGACCGCAGAGCCATCCGCGCAGCTGACCTGGTGGCCGGTGCGATCGATGCCGACGGCCTCGACGCCGGGCCGGAAGTCCACGCGCAGCGCGTCGCACTGCTGCGGGCCGAGCAGCACCGGCGGGTGCTCTTCCGCCCCGCTGAGCACCGCCTTCGACAAGGGGGGCCGCTCGTAGGGCGCGTGCGGCTCGCGCCCCAGGAGCGTGATGCCCCCTTCATGTCCCGCTTCGCGCAGCGACCGGGCGACCCAGGCGCCGGCCTGGCCGGCTCCAATGATGACGACATCCATGGGTGCTCCCTGCCGTCGTTCAGTGCGCGGGCCGCAGGAAGATGACTCCCTGCTCGACCTTGACCGGATGGCAGCGCAGCGGATCCGTGCACGGCGCGCCCACCGCCCGGCCGCTTCGGATGTCGAAGGTGCCCTCGTGCAGGGGGCACTCGATGAGGCAGGAATCGACCACCATGCCCAGCGAAAGGTCCGCGTCGCCGTGGGTGCAGGTGCCGTCCGTGGCGAAGATCTCGCCGCCGAGGTTGTAGAGGCACACCCGCCTGCCGTCGATCTCGACCGGGTGCGTGTCGTCTTCGTCGATGTCGGCCACGTTGCCGACCCTGATCCATTCACCGTCCATGGTGTCTCCCGGATTGTTGTCTTGCCGCACCCGCTGCCCTACGCCTGCGACGTCATCACGTCGATGTAGTGGTTCTCCATGTGATACAGCGCCTCCTCGAGCGGCGACATCGGGCCGGGCTGGAAGAACTTCGACCCCGCGGTGTTCTGCATGCCCTCCACCATCACGGCGTCCTCGGCGATGATCTGGCGCACGAAACCCACGTACTTCTCCATCTCCTCGTCATAGTTCGGGATCGAGAAGGCGCCTTCAGGGAACAGCAGATAGCAGATGACCTTGGTCTCCGTGGGAGAGATGGGCCAGATGTGCCACATGCGCACGCTGTCGGCACGCATCGACAGGTTCAGGTTCGGATAGATGCCCGCCTTGCAGGCGATCCCGCTGGGCTTGTCCTGCGCCCAGGGCAGCGTCGGGAAGACCTGCTCGCCGGACTTCGAGTGCGGCCTGGCTTCGTACTGGGTGTGCCAGCCGCCGTTCTCGACCAGGTTGAAGCGGACCTGCTCGCCCTTCACGAAGCCGCCGAAGGTCCCCTTGTGGATGACGCCGACGTGGTAGATGTCGATCAGGTTCTCGACCAGGAACTTCCAGTTGCACTTGACGTCGATCTCGACCTTCTGGGCGAGCTTGCAATGGTCGGTCTGGAACCACCACAGCGGCTGCTCGAAGGGAGCGATGTAGTCGTCGAAAGACATCGGCTCGTCGCTGAAGTTCACGAAGATCCAGCCGCGCCAGACCTTGACGTGAAGCTGGCGCAGGCTGCAGTTCTTCAGCTCGACCTCCGAGGCCTTCATGCCCGGCGCGACGACGAGCTTGCCGCTCACGTCGTAGAGCCAAGCGTGGTACGGGCAGCTGAATTCCTTGGCGTTGCCGCGGCCGACGGCGATCTCCACGCCGCGGTGCAGGCACTGGTTCATGTAGGCGACGACCTGGTCGGGCGCGGGACGGGACACCACGATCGACTCCTTCATCACCTGGAAGGTGTAGTAGTCGCCGACATCGGGAATCTCCTCGACGCGTCCCACGGAGAGCCAGTACTTCATGAAGATCTGCTCCTTCTCCATGGCGTAGATCTCGGGCGAGCTGTACACCTCGCCCGGCAGGTGCCGGGCGCTGAGCAGTTTCTTGCGGGTCTCCTTGAACTTGGGGCGCAGGTCCAGGAGTTGGTGTTCGGCTACTTGCATCGTGGTCGTCCTTTCAAAAGATTCGTTGAGTAAACGTAACGAATACTAGGCAATACATTGATCTATGTATAGATCGATGTGAGAATCGATATAAATAGCCGTAGGAACCCTATGCCAGCCAAGAACAGCTCCGAGAACGCACGCCAGCGCCGCCAGATCAATGACGTCGAATACGTCGGGAGCGCGGAAGCGATGTCGATCCTCGGCGTGCGCCGCGAGACGCTGTACACCTACGTGAGCCGCGGCCTCATCAAGACCAAGCAGCGCCCGGGCGTGAAGGCCAAGCTTTACCGCAAGGCCGACGTCGAGAAGCTCAGGAGCCGGGCCGTCGCCCGCGCGGGCGGGCCGCAGGTCTCCCAGTCGCTGCGCTACGGCGAGCCGATCGCGCAGACGTGGATCAGCGAGCTCACCGCCCAGGGCCCACGCTACCGGGGGGTGCTCGCGCGCGACCTGGTGCGTGACGGACGGTCGTTCGAGTTCGCGAGCGAGCTCATCTGGACGGGGCTGCCGCGCACCCGCGATGTCCCGTGGCCGGCCCCGCAGGACACCCGGCAGCCTGAGTCGCTGGTCCGCATGGCGCTGCAATCGGCCGAGCACGTCACGCCGCTCAAGCTCCTGGCGATGCTGACGACCTCGCTGTCCGCGTTCGAGCGGGCCGAGGACGACGTGGAGGCGGCCGGTTTCGCGGCCTGCCGCCGCCTGCTGCAGTGGCTGGCGGGCACGGCTGGCGTCTTCGGCCCCGAGCCGCGCTTCTCCCCGCCCCGCGACGGCGAGTTCGTGGCGCAGTGCGTCGCCCGCGGGCTGGGCCTGGGCGATCGGCCCGATGCCGTGCGGGCCATCGACGCCGCGCTCGTGATGTCCGCCGAACACGAGCTGTCGGCACCGACCTTCGCGGCGCGGATCTGCGCCTCGACGGGCGCGGACCTGCACGCCTGCGTCGCCACGGCGATGCTGACCCAGTCCGGGCCGATGCAGGTCGGGGGCGCCGTGGAGGTCGAGGCGCTCATCGACGCCCTGCCCTGCGGCCTGGCGCCCGAAGACGCCCTGCCGCTGGCGGCGGCCTCGGGTTTCAAGGGCAATGAGCTGCCGTGCTTCGGCCATCCCCTCTACGATGGGGAGGACCCGCGCTCGGCCGTGCTGCTCGAGCTCGTAGACGACCTCAGCGCGCACGGACCGGATCTGCCGAAGGTGCAGGCGCTGGTGACCGGCGCGCGGCAGGCGGGACAGCACCCGAACGTCTTCGCCGCCCTCGTGATCCTGTGCAAGGCGATGGGTCTGCCCAATGGCAGCGGCGCGATGCTGCATACCCTGGCGCGCACCAGCGGGTGGATCGCCCACGCGATGGAGCAGCGCCTGACGGGCGCCATGCTGCGGCCGCGCGCGAAGTACATGGGCCAGCACCTTCCGCGGTAAGGCAGCCCTCGGCCGCGGCGGGCGTGGGCGAGGAGGTTCCCTCCGGTCAGTCCCGCATCACGAGCGCTGCGGTGGCCCTGCGCACCAGAGGCAGCGCGAAGAGCAGCGTCGGGAAGGCGATGATCCATGACAGTGCCCACGCGCTGAGCCAGATGTAGAGAAAGCCGGGCGCCAGGCCGATGCTGCGCAGGGTCGACACGGCCGACACCACGAAGGTCATCAGGATCGAGAGCAGCAGCGGCATCACCAGCGTCGCGTAGGCGGCTGGCAGCTTGGCGAAGCCGAACACCGTGCGGGCCTGCGCCGCCGAAGGAGGACACTCGTTTTTCATGGGTAGGCCCGTGGTGTGTGGCCTGCACTGCCCTCGGGACTGCGGATGGCGCAGTCCGGACTGCCGTAGCGCCGGACGTTCCAGCACACGGCCATGGAACGCCCGCCCGTCATCCTGGCGTGGTTGCGGCGCAGCGGCGAAGCGCCGCATGCCGCGCGCCGGTCGCGGCTGCCGATGGCGGAGGTGTCCGCGCGGGAGGGAAGCCGCCGCGCGCTCAGGAAATGCACCGCTCCTGCTGCTTGCCGGTCCTGCGCGAAGGACTTGTCTGTACTGCGCCGCATCTGACCCTGGGCATCGGGTTGGTCCTTCGTCTGCATGGATCCTCCTTCATCGGGTTGTTTCGTTGCGCTGCCCAGCAATGGCAGCGCTATTGTTAGTTGCCAAACCAAAGTTACCCGGCGAGGGTGGAGGTGTCAACACGCAAAGCGAGCTGTCGCGGAGGCCGAAGAAAGAATACGCGGGTCCTCTGATGAAGGTCAAAGCGCGGTGCCGGAGGGACGCCTGCCCAGCGATCGCGGTTCGCGATGGGTGGGCATCCGCAATACGACGGCTCGCCGTCGAGCCAGCCTCAAGCCACGGGGAGAGCCCCGGTTCGCCGCCGGCATCGTTCGAGCGGGGTCGGCCGCATCCGGGCACTGGCTCCGCCGCACCCGAAGCCTGCCCGTCGGGCCTAGTCGAACGCGAGCTTGGCGAGCGTGCCACGCAGCCATTGGTTGGCCGGATCCTTGTGCGCCCTCCGGTGCCAGAACTGGCGCACGTCCGCCGCGGGAATGCTCAGCGGCACCGGCAGGATCTGCACGCCACGGGCGTTACGCGCCGCGTTGCGGGGCACGGTGACGACCAGGTTGGAGCGCTCGACGACATCCGCCGCGACGTGGTAGTGGGTCACGCGCAGGATGACGTCGCGCTTGGCGCGCATCTTCGAGAGCGCGCGCTCCACCAGGTCGTCCGCATTGCCCGTGGCCACGGCGACGTGCTGGGCCGTCAGGAACGCCTGCAGCGGGAAGCCGGGGCCGATGAACGGATGCCGCTTGCGCGCCAGGCAGCAGTAGGGATCGCCGAACAGGCGCTGCTGGTAGAAGCCCGACTTCAGAAAGGCGAGGTTGCCGATCGCGAGATCCGCCTCGCCGCTCTGCAGCAGTTGCTGGTACTGGTCGTTGGGCCGCCGCAGCGCCTCGATGCGCACGTGCGGCGCCTCCCGCAGCACCGCCGAGATCAGCCGCGGCAGAACGATGCCCTCCCCCGCGTCGGACAGGAGGATCTTGAACGTGCGCTCCGACGCCTTCGGCTCGAAGCCGTTCGGTCTTTCCAACGACTGCTGAAGGATCGCCAACGCCTGGCGGACCGGGCCGATGAGTTCGTCGGCCAGGGCCGTCGGCTCCATCCCGCCGGTGGTCCGCACGAACAGCGCATCGGAGCAGGCCTTGCGCAGCCGCAGCAGCGCGTTGCTCATTGCGGGCTGCGACAGGCCCGCGACGCTCGCCGCCCGCGACACATTGCGCTCGGCATAGATGGCGTCGAAGACCCGCAGCAGGTTCAGGTCGAACGTTTTGATATTCATATCCTGAATTCTATTTCTCTCCAATATCGATTAGACAATGATGAGCGTGCCGGTGATCATTTCCCCAACCAAACGAGAAAGGATGAGACCCCATGGGGACAGAGATCAAGACGCCCGTGCTGATCGTGGGCGGAGGGCCCATCGGCCTGTCGATGGCCATCGAGCTGGGATGGAGGGGGATCGAGTCGATCCTCGTGGATGAGGGCGACGGCACGATCGAGCACCCGCGCACCGGCCTGATCGCGGTGCGCACGATGGAGCTGTTCCGACGCTGGGGGCTGGCGCAGCGCGTGCGCGACTGCGGATTCCCGGACGACTACGACCTCTCGATGGTCTTCTGCACGTCGCTCAACGGGCTGCTGCTCGATCGGGAGAGCTACCCGAGCATGCGCGACGCGCCCACGCCGCCCGAGACGCCCGAGAAGAAGCAGCGCTGCCCGCAGCTGTGGCTGCAGCCCATCCTGACCGACGCCGCCCGCGCCGAACCCAGGGCCAGGCTGCTGTTCAAGCACCGCTTCGTCTCGCTTCAGCAGGACGGCGAGGGCGTCACGGCGACCGTCACCGACCTGAACACGGGCGAGCCTGTCACCATCCGCGCGGACTACCTGCTCGGCTGCGATGGCGCTACCAGCCAGGTCCGCGAGCAGGTCGGCATCAGGATGGAGGGCCGGCTGCTCAGCTACTCGGTGAACGTCCTGATCCACGCGCCGGGACTGGTGCACGAGCACAAGATGGGGCCGGCCGAGCGCTACCTCTTCGTCGGCCCGGAGGGAACGTGGGGCAATCTGACCGTCGTCGACGGGAACGAGATCTGGCGCCTGACGGTGCTCGGATCGGAAGAGAAGATGGACCTCGCGAACTTCGACCCCGCCGCCTGGGTCCGGCGCGCGCTCGGTCGCGACGACGTGGAGTTCGTGGTCGATTCGGCCATCCCCTGGCGGCGCAGCGAGATGCTCGCCGATCGCTACTTCGAGGGCCGCGTCGCGCTCGTGGGCGATTCCGCCCACACCATGTCTCCGACCGGTGGCATGGGCATGAACACCGGGGCGCAGGAGGTGCTGGACATCGGCTGGAAGCTCGAGGGCCTCCTCAACGGCTGGGGCGGCCCGGCCCTGCTGCGCAGCTACGAGACCGAGCGCCGGCCCGTCGCGCAGCGCAACATCGGCTTCTCCACGCAGAACTTCAGGGCCTGGCAGGACACGCCCAGCCCGGCGGCGGTGTGCGACCTGAGCGCCGAAGGCGAGCAGGTGCGCCGGGACCTCGGCCGGCGCCTGCGCGAGTCGACGCGCGTGGAGTGGGAGTCGCTGGGCCTGCAGATCGGCCACCGCTACGAGGGCTCGCCGATCTGCGTTTCCGACGGCACGCCCCCGACCCCGGACGAGTACTCGACGTACATCCCCACGACGCGGCCCGGCGCGCGCGCGCCCCACGTCTGGCTCAGCGACGGCCGCTCGACGCTCGACCTGTTCGGCCGCACCTTCGTGCTCCTGTGCTTCGACGGCGGCCTGCGGGGCGAGGCGGACACGCTCGCGCAGGCCTTTGCCGCCAGGGGAGTTCCGTTCCGCCTCGAATCCATCGAGCAGGCCGACGTGGCGAGAGCCTACGAACGCCCGCTGGTCCTGGTGCGTCCCGACGGGCATGTCGCATGGCGCGGCTCGCACGTGGAGCACGCCGGCCAGGTGGTCGACACGGTCCGCGGCGCCGCTTAGCCGCAAGCCCCTTCCACGAAACAAAAAGGAGACAACCCCATGAAGACTGAACTGCCCGGCCGCGCGATCAAGGCGATGGCCGCCGCCCTTCTCGGCTCGTGCATCGCACTGTGCGCACATGCCAACGGCTATCCCAGCAGGCCGGTCACGCTGGTCGTGCCCTTCACGCCCGGCGGCAGCAACGACGCCCTGGCGCGCACGGTGGGCCAGAAGCTCGGCGAGTACTGGAAGCAGCCCGTCATCGTCGACAACCGCCCGGGCGCGGGCGGCAACGTTGGCACCAAGCAGGCGGCCAAGGCGGCTCCCGACGGCCACACCCTGCTCGTCGTGGCCAACAATTTCGTCACCAACCCCTTCCTCTATCCGGACGGCCGCGCGGGCTACGATCCCGTGAAGGAATTCGTTCCCGTCACGCAGCTGGGCCGCGTGCCCTTCGTCCTGGTCGTCCACCCCGGCCTCGCCGCCAAGTCGACCCAGGAGCTGATCGCCCTGGCCAAGGCCCAGCCCGGCAAGCTGTCCTATGGGTCCGCCGGCGTCGGCACGCCGCACCACCTGACCGGAGAGCTCTTCAAGAGCCTGGCCGGCATCGACATGGTGCACGTGCCCTACCGCGGCGCGCAGCCCGTGGTCACGGACCTGATCGGCGGACAGATCCAGGTGCTCTTCGGCGTCGCGAACTCGGTGCTCCCGCACATCAAGACCGGCGCCCTGCGCCCGCTCGCGGTGGCCGGCGAGCAGCCCCTGCCCTACCTGCCAAACGTCCCGACCGTCGCCAGCGCGGGCGGCCCCTTCAAGGCCTTCCGCAGCGAGGTCTGGATCGGCCTGGTCGCGCCGGCGGGCACGCCGCCCGACGTGGTGGCCAAGATCGAGGAGGCGGCGGGCCGGGCACTGCGGGATCCGGCGGTCAAGGCGGCGCTGGAAGCCCAGGGCCTGGAGCCCGCCCCATCGACGCCGGCCGCGCTCCAGGCACTCATGCAGGAAGACATGGCGCGCTGGTCCAAGGTCATCAAGGACACCGGCGCACGCGCCGAGTGAGGCGCAGCGGCGAGGCCGGCGGCTGATCGCCGCCGCCGGCGCCGCCGCGCCGCCCTCTAACACCCGATTGCAGCTGGCTGACGGCGCGGAGCACCCGCCCGCCGGGCAGCGCATCGCCCGCAGCGTGGCCCGTCAGGCCCCATCCCATCACAACGAGGAGACAACCATGAAGCATTCCCTTTCCGCGGCGGCCGCAGGCCTGCTCGCGCTCGGGCTCGCACCCGCGCATGCGCAAGGAGGCGCGCCGGCGTCCGGCGTCACGATCTACGGCGTGGCCGACGCCGGGGTCGAATGGTCTAACAACGGCGCCGGCTCGTCCCGCCGGCTGGTGTCGGGCGGCGCGCTGGGCAGCCGGCTCGGCTTCCGCGGCGTCGAGGACCTCGGCGGCGGCCTGTCCGCGGTTTTTCGCCTGGAGCAAGGCATCAATCTGGACGATGGCACCCTGGGCCAGGGCGGCCGCGCATTCGGCCGGGAAGCCTCCGTCGGCCTGGCAAGCACCGCCTGGGGCACCGTGACGGCCGGGCGCCTGCCGACGCCCTACTACGTGGCCCAGTCCGGCGTCGACGCCTTCTCGTGGATGGGCAGCGGCGGGCATCTGGCCATCACGCGCAGCACCGACGCGACCCGCCAGCTGCTGCCCCTGGCCGTCAGCGCCCGCTTCGACAACGCGGTGGGCTACGTGACGCCCAGGCTGGGACCGCTGACGTTTCGCGCCATGGCCGCGGCCGGGGAGAATCAGCCCACCATTGGACGCGCCTACAGCGCCTCGGCGACCTACCGCAACGGTCCGGTCGACGCGGTGCTGGCCTGGGCACGACAGCAGGGCGCGGACAACGCGAACGGCCGGATCGACGCCGTCGTCGCCGGGGGCAGCTACGACTTCGGCGCCGCCAAGATCTTCGCGGGCTACACCGCGGAAAAGAACAGCTGCGGCACCTGCACCGGCGCGCTCGCCCGCGCCCAGGGCGTCACGGGCGCCGCGGCCAGCGAGTTCCGCCTGATCAACCTCGGGGCCCGCGTGCCCTTCGGTGCCTTCACCGCCATCGTGCAGGCCGTGCGGATTTCCGACCGCTCGGCCTACGCGGCGGCCACCGGCCAACGGGACGCCACATGGCTGGCCATCGGCGGCGAATACACGCTCTCCAAGCGCACGATGGCCTATGCCTCGCTGGGCGCGGTCGGCAACCAGAACGGCTCGCGCTACGCGCTGGGTTCCGGATCGGCCCAGCAGCCCGCAGGGCTCGGGGGAGCGGGCGACCACCGTTCCACCACGCTCACACTGGGCATGCGCCACGCGTTCTGAACAGACACGGCAGACGCCCAGGTCGTGCGCTCAGGCGCCTGCGTGGCGCAGGAGCGCCGCCGCATGTTGAATCAAACCAAGGACAGGCCATCGCCATGACTGAACCACAACCCGCCTACCAGACCGGCATGTGCAACGAGTTCGCCACCGAAGCCCTCCCCGGGGCGCTCCCCCATGGGCGCAACTCCCCGCAGCGCGCGCCGTACGGCCTGTACGCCGAGCAGCTCTCCGGCACGGCGTTCACCGCGCCGCGCCACGCCAACCGCCGCGCCTGGCTCTACCGCATCCGGCCTTCGACGCTGCACCATCCTTTCGCCCTCGTGGATGCGGGACGGTGGACGAGCCGGGCCGGCGACGGCCCCGTGACGCCCAACCAGCTGCGCTGGGACCCGCTTCCTATGCCCGAGCGGCCGACGGACTTCATCGAGGGCATGACGACGATGGCGTGCAACGCGTCCTGCGCGGTCCACCTCTATGCCGCCAACCGGTCGATGGAGACGCGGTTCCTGTACGACGCCGACGCGGAGCTGCTCCTCGTGCCCCAGGCTGGTCGCCTCGAGCTGGCAACGGAAATGGGCCGTCTGCAGCTCGAGCCCCAGGAGATCGCCGTGATCCCCCGGGGCGTGCGCTTCCAGGTGCGGCTGCTGGACGCCCAGGCGCGGGGCTACGTGTGCGAGAACTTCGGCGCCGCCCTCAAGCTGCCGGACCTCGGTGTCATCGGCTCCAACGGGCTGGCGAATCCCCGGGACTTCTGCACGCCGGTCGCGGCCTACGAAGACCGCGAAGGCGACTTCGAGCTGGTCGCGCGCTTCCAGGGAAACCTGTGGAGCGCGCGCATCGGCCACAGCCCGCTCGACGTGGTCGCCTGGCATGGCAACCACGCGCCCTACAAGTACGACCTGCGGCGGTTCAACACCATCGGCTCGATCAGCTACGACCATCCCGATCCGTCCATCTTCCTGGTGCTGCAGTCCGTCAGCGACACCCCGGGCGTCGACACCATCGACTTCGTGGTGTTCCCGCCGCGCATCCTCGTGGCCCAGAACACGTTCCGGCCGCCCTGGTACCACCGTAACGTCGCGAGCGAGTTCATGGGGCTGATCCACGGGGCCTACGACGCCAAGGCCGAGGGCTTCGTGCCCGGCGGCGCGTCCCTGCACAACTGCATGAGCGCGCACGGACCGGATGCCGACACCTTCGCCAAGGCCAGTGCCGCTGACACCTCCCGGCCGGACTACCTCACCGAGACGATGGCCTTCATGTTCGAGTCGTGCGACGTCTTCAGGCCGACGACGTTCGCCCTGGAGACCGCCCAGCTGCAGGAGGACTATTTCCGCTGCTGGCAGAACCTCGGGAAGCACTTCGATCCGGCGCGGCCATGACGCGGGTGAACGAAACCCACGCGCCGGACCTGCGCAGCTGGGTCGGGTCCGCGAACGAGGACACGACGGATTTCCCGATCCAGAATTTGCCCTTCGGCGTCTTCCGCCGGCGCGGCTCCTCCGGGCCGTTTGGGGGCGGCGTGGCCATCGGGGACCAGATCCTCGACCTGGCCGCCGCGGCCGCCAGCGGCGCACTCGCCGGCGATGCGCGGGATGCCGCGGTGGCCGCCTCGCGCAAGCGCCTCAACGACTTCATGGCCATGGGGCCCGCCGCGTGGTCGGCGCTGCGCCTGGCGCTCTCGCGCGCGCTGCGCACGGGAGCCACGGAGCGCGGCAGGTTGGAGGGATGCCTTCTTGCCCAGCGCTCGGCCGAATACGCCCTGCCCGCGGCCATCGGCGACTACACCGACTTCTACATCGGCATCCACCATGCCACCGCCGTCGGCCGGTTGTTCCGGCCGGACGCACCGCTGCTTCCGAACTACAAATGGGTTCCCATCGGGTACCACGGCCGCAGTTCCTCCGTGGTCGTCAGCGGCGAACCGATCTACCGCCCGCTCGGCCAGAGCAGGGCCGAGGCCGGCGACCCGGAATTCGGTCCGAGCAGGCGCCTGGACTACGAACTGGAGCTCGGTTTCCTGGTGGGCCCGGGCAACCGGCGCGGCGAGCCCATTGCCATCGGCAGCGCCGAGAGCCACCTGTTCGGGGTCGCGCTGTTCAACGATTGGTCGGCGCGCGACATCCAGCCCTGGGAGTACCAGCCGCTGGGGCCCTTCCTGTCCAAGAACTTCGGCAGCACGCTCGCCCCGTGGGTCGTGACATTTGAGGCGCTGGCGCCGTTCCGGGCCGCTTGTCCGCGTGCGCCCGGCGACCCCGAGCCATTGCCCTATCTGAATTCCGAACGGAACCGGGCCAGCGGCTCGGTCGATGTGCAGCTCGAGGTGCTGCTCCAGACCGAGGCGATGGCCCGGTCGGGCCTGCTGCCAGCGCGCCTGTCGCGCTCGAGCTTCGTGGAGGCCGCCTACTGGACCCCCGCCCAGCTCGTGGCCCACCACACGGTCGGCGGCTGCAACCTCGCGCCTGGCGACCTGCTCGGATCGGGCACGCTGTCCGGGCCACATCCAGAACAGGCCGGCTCGCTCCTCGAGCGGACTGCCGGTGGACGGCAGGCCATCGCCCTGCCCTCGGGCGAGCACAGAACCTTCCTGGAGGACGGCGACACCGTCATCCTGCGCGCCTGGTGCGAACGCAGCGGAGCGCGACGCATCGGCTTCGGCGCATGCGCCAGCACCATCCACGCGCCGAAGCGCGCACCCTAGCCTCGCCGCGCGCTGCCCTGCACTGCCAAGCTGGCACCCGGGCGCGTCCTGCAATTCAGCGGCGAGGCAGGTTGGGACACTCGCTGACCGGCGTCGTGTGCCCGGCCGCCAGGCGCTGCGCGCATGCCGGCGCGTGGTCGCAGAACGTGCACCGGACTTCCGCCGCCCGGGTCGCCGGCAGGTCGTCCTGGGTCCTTGCCGCCTGCACCTGACGCCGGGCGGTGAACTTCCGCAGTTCCAGCGCGCCGGGATGCCGGAGCCTCCACCACTCGGGTTGCAGGTTCAGCCACAGCAGCGTGGCCGCACCGCCAAGAAGCGTCAAAATCACGAGAATCCCCAGAAGCTTGTCCATGATCGTTCCTTTCTGCCATCGTCGGCGGATGCAGGCTGGGCGGCCCTGCAGGTTCTGCCGTCTCCGCAGGCGCAGGCGATTTTTTGTTAGTCGCCTAACTATTAATCTAGGCCTGCCGCGGCCGGCCGTCAACCGCCGCGGGCGGCGTCCTGGACGAATGTTGATCTCGCGCAAACCCGGACGCACCCGCGCCGCCCTCCGACGCGGGGGATCCGCGGGTACGGCCGGAAGCGATCCACCGCTGCGGCCCTCCTCTCCCGCCGGCGGATGTCGTGCGCCGCAGACCCATCCGCGCCCCGAGGCACATGCAGGTACGGCCGGGGCACATGGCCGGTCGCTCCACGCGCGGCGGCGCGGCCGCCAATGCGCAGCGGCGCTGGGATCCGAGCCGTCCCGGCCGCGTACTCAGCGCAGCATGCGTCCGTTGTGCGTCATCACCAGGATGTCGGCCACGTCGATGCCGCTGGCGATCTTTCCCTCGGTCGGCGCGGAGAAGGAGACGCCGCCGAGGGACACCCCCTGCATCGCGCGCAGGGTGGCCTGGAGCGCGGGGCGCGTCAGCCCGGGTGCGCGCCGCAGGCCTTCCAGCAGCACCTGCGCGTTGATGTAGCCTTCGAACGAACTGAGGGACAGCCGGTCGTAGTTCCGGGCCTTCATCGCTGCCTGGTATTCGCGCGCCAGGGGAAGCAGCGTCGCATAGGGGTTCGGCACGACGCTGGAGAAGGCCGTGCCAACCGCATCGGCGCCCACTTGCTCCCACACCGAGCGCTCATCGACCGTGGAAAGGCAGACCATCTGCGCCCACAGTTTCGTCGCCACCTTGGCGCGGATGGCGGCGATCCCGGTCGCGGTCACGCCACCGACCACTACTACGTCGGCGCCGCTGCGCTCGATGCTCCGCGCCTGCTCGGTGTAGTCGGTGGCGTCCCGCGCATAGGGCACGGCGGCGACGAGCGGCAGTCCCTGCGCCTTCAGCACCGACTCGAACTGCGCGCGGAACGCCGTGCCCGAGTTGTCGGTCGCGTGCAGCACGGCGAAGCGGCTCCGGCCAATGGTGGGAAACAACGCGGCGATCGCGCGGGTCTCCGCGTCGAACGTCGCTCGCACATGGGTGACGATCTCGGTCCCCGGGCGGCGGAATGCATCGTTTCCGTGCAGCACGCCGACGATCGGCACGCCCGCGCGGGTCGCCGCCGGAATGGCGGCGCCGATGATCGGGCCGCCGAACAAAGAGGTCACCGCGACGACGGATTCCCTTGCCGCCAGCGACCCGATGGCCTCGACGGTCTTCTCGGCCTGGTACCCGTTGTCGATGGCCAGGAGCTTGACGGGCTGCCCCCGGATCCCTCCAGCGCGGTTCGCCTGTTCGAGCGCTCCGTCCACGCCCTGCCTGATCATCTCGGCCTGGCGCGCCTGTCCTCCCTGCAAAGGAAGCAGCATCGCGATCTGGATCTCGCGCGCCGCCGCCCGCGCTCGGAACGGCAATCCGACGGCCGCCGCTGCGAGCACCCCTCCGATGCACGAAAAGGTGCGGCGCCGCGCTCGGTCGGTACCCGTAGGTTCAGTGTTCATTGTCTGCCTCTCTCCATCATTGGTGCGCGCGATCGGTGCCGCAGCCCCACGCCGGCCGGTCGCGCTGACTTTTTGCGAGGCGACTCTAAACACTTTGTCGCGCGCTTGATAGATTGAGTCTCAGTCAATGTGAGTCCGCCGCGCGGGTGCGACTTCCGCACGGACAGAGGCCTGCATCGCCGGGCGGGGTACTGCCCGCATGCGTCCTGCATCTCGCCGAGGGCGGCTGCGCCGCACCGGGCCATATGCGCCGAAAGGCCGTGGCCTGCAAGGCTGTCACCACGGACGGCCCGGCGGGCATCGGACACGCCGAGCCGGGCCGACCGGGCCTTCACGCCGGCCGGAGGACTTCGGAGACCGTCAGCCGCACCAGGTCCAGCGTGGTCTTCTGGACCTGCGTGGCGGGGCGTTGCAGGCTGGTCGCCAGGGACAGCGCTATGCGCAGCGGCGGCGCACCGATGACCTGGGCGCTGTAGGCAGAAGGAACAGGCGAATTGAGCAGCGCGTTGCGCGGCAGCACCGCGTACCCGGCCCCGTCGGCCACCATGTCCAGGATGGCGGCGACCCCGTCGATCTCCAGCGCGATCTCGGGCCGGCAGCCGATGAGCGCCATCTCGGCTTCCACGTGCATGCGGATCGCGTTGGGGCGCGAGGGAATGACCAGCGGCAGCCGCGCGAGCTCGGCGAGCGCGATGGGGCCGGGCGGCGGGTCCTCGGCCAGCCCGCGCGGGCGGGCGCGCACGAGCAGCAGATCCTCGTCCATGAGGTGCGACACATCCACATCGCGCACCGGCTGGCCGTTGTAGAGCACGACGATGTCCAGGCGACCGCTGACCAGTCCTCTCAGGAGTTCGCTCGAAAGCCCTTCGCTGATCGAGAGCCGAGCCTCCGGCAATTCCTTGCGGAAGGCGCGCATGAGCGGCACCGCCATCGCGCGCGCCACGCTGCTGGGCAGCCCGATGGCGACGGCGCCCGAGACGCCGCCGCGCAGGCGCTCCATGTCCTCCCGCGCCCGGGCCATCTGGTGCAGGATGCCCCGCCCATGGTCGACCAGCAACCGGCCCGCCTCCGTGGGCGTGACGCCGCGGCCATTGCGCACCAGCAGGTTCTGGCGCAGCTCCACCTCCAGCAGGCGCACCTGCCGGCTCAGGGCCGACTGGGCCATGCCGAGGGCCGCCGCGGCATGGGTGAAGCTGCCCATTTCGGCGACCCGCACAAAGTACTCGAGCTGCTTCAGATCCATCGACAAATGAGATATCTGGTAGACCAATCCGCCACTTCTTGTATAGCTGGAATTGCAGCAGAATACCCCAAAATACTTAGCCACCAAACAATCCTATGAATGCTCCGCTTCGTGGAATCTCCTCCATGGCCACCCGCCAGGTGTTGGCCGAGCTGCTGGCCGCCTACGAGCAGCAGACCGGCCAGCGCGCAGCCATCGAGGCCGTGGGCGGCGTGGACGCGGCCAAGCGGGTGCAGGCCGGCGAGGCTTTCGACGTGGTGGTGCTTGCCTCTGACGCCATCGACAAGCTCATCGCGGCCGGCGCCGTCGTGGCCGGCAGCAGGACCGACTGGGTGCGCTCCGGCGTGGCCGTGGCGGTGCGCGCGGGCGCGCCGCTGCCCGACATCGGCTCGGAAGACGCAGTGCGCAGTGCCGTGCTGGCCGCGCGCAGCATCAGCTATTCCACCGGCCCGAGCGGCGTGGCGCTGGCGAAACTGTTCGAGCGCTGGGGCATTGCCGACCAGGTGGCCGGCCGCATGGTGCAGGCCCCGCCCGGCGTGCCCGTGGGCTCCCTGGTGGCACGTGGCGATGTGGAGCTCGGCTTCCAGCAACTGAGCGAGCTGCTGCACGTGGAGGGCATCACCATCGTGGGCCCGCTGCCGCCTGCGATCCAGATCACCACCATTTTTTCATCGGGCGTCGCTGCCTCCAGCCAGCAGCCCGAGGCCGCCAAGGCGCTGCTCGACTTCTTCGCATCGCCAGCGGCGGCCGAAGCCAAGCAACGCCAGGGCATGGACCCTGCCTGAACCCGAACACCAAGATCCAAGGAGCACAACGCAATGAGCCTCATCATCGACTGCCATGGCCACTACACCACGGCACCCAAGGCGCTGGAGAACTGGCGCAACCAGCAGATCGCCGGCATCAAGGACCCGGCCGCCATGCCCAAGGTCGCCGATTTGCAGATCAGCGACGACGAGCTGCGCGAGTCCATCGAGACCAACCAGCTGCGCCTGATGAAGGAGCGCGGCAGCGACATCACGCTGTTCTCGCCGCGCGCCAGTTTCATGGCCCACCACATCGGCGACTTCAATGTCTCCAGCACCTGGGCGGCCATCTGCAACGAGCTGTGCCACCGCGTCTCCACCCTGTTCCCCGACAACTTCGTGCCCGTGGCCATGCTGCCGCAAAGCCCCGGGGTGGACCCCGCGACCTGCATCCCCGAGCTGGAGAAGTGCGTCAAGGAATACGGCGCGGTGGGCATCAACCTCAACCCCGACCCCTCGGGCGGCCACTGGACCAGCCCGCCGCTGACCGACCGCCACTGGTACCCCATCTACGAGAAGATGGTGGAGTACGACCTGCCCGCCATGATCCACGTGAGCACCAGCTGCAACGCGTGCTTCCACACCACGGGCGCGCACTACCTGAACGCCGACACCACGGCCTTCATGCAGTGCATCCAGGGCGACCTGTTCAAGGACTTCCCCACGCTCAAGTTCCTGATCCCGCACGGCGGCGGTGCCGTGCCCTACCACTGGGGCCGTTTCCGCGGCCTGGCGCAGGAGATGAAGAAGCCCCTGCTCGAAGACCACCTGCTGAACAACATCTTCTTCGACACCTGCGTGTACCACCAGCCGGGCATCGACCTGCTGAACACCGTGATCCCGGTGAAGAACGTGCTGTTCGCCTCCGAAATGATCGGCGCGGTGCGCGGCATCGACCCCACCACCGGCCACTACTACGACGACACCAAGCGCTACATCGAAGCGTCGAAGATCCTGAGCGGCGACGACAAGCACCAGATCTACGAAGGCAATGTGCGCCGCGTGTTCTCCCGACTCGATTCACGACTGAAGGCAAAGGGGCTCTGACATGTACGAATTAGGCGTTGTCTACCGCAACATCACCCGCGCCGATCGCGCAGCCGCTGACGGCCTGGCTGCCCTCGGCTCGGCTACCGTGCACGAGGCCATGGGCCGCGTGGGCCTGCTCAAGCCCTACATGCGCCCCATCTACGGCGGCCAGCAGGTCAGCGGCACAGCCGTCACCGTGCTGCTGCAGCCCGGCGACAACTGGATGATGCACGTGGCGGCCGAGCAGATCCAGCCCGGCGACGTGGTGGTGGCGGCCGTCACCTCCGAATGCACCGATGGCTATTTCGGCGACCTGCTGGCCACCTCGTTCCAGGCGCGCGGTGCGCGGGCGCTCATCATCGACGCCGGCGTGCGCGACGTGAAGACCCTGCAGGAGATGAATTTCCCCGTGTGGAGCCGCGCCATTTCCAGCAAGGGCACGATCAAGGCCACGCTGGGCTCGGTCAACATCCCGGTGGTGTGCGCCGGCATGTGGGTCACGCCGGGCGACGTGATCGTGGCCGACGACGATGGCGTGGTCTGCGTGCCCGCCGCGCGCGCCGCCGAGACGCTCGAGGCCGCGCGCAAGCGCGAGAGCTTCGAGGGCGAGAAACGCGCCAAGCTCGCCTCGGGCGTGCTCGGCCTGGATATGTACAACATGCGCCCCGGGCTCGAAAAGGCCGGGCTGCGCTACATCGACTGAGGACCTACGCCATGCCCATCCCCGCATCGGCGCAGGACTGGCACATCGGCCTCGTCGGCTACGGCGAGGTCGGCCGCATTCTCTGCGAGGACCTGCGCGCCCAGGGGCTGCGCGTCTCGGCCTACGACCGCAAGCTCGGCGGTGCGCTACAACGGCCCTTGTTGGAGCACGCGCGGGCCCATGGCGTCGAGTTGCTCGACAGCCACGCCCGGCTCGCGGCCACTGCCGACTTCGTGATCAGCGCCGTCACCGCCAGCCAGACGCTGGACGTGGCCCGGGCGTGCGCTCCGCAGGTGCGCAAGGAAGCCTTCTATCTGGACTTCAACTCGGCCTCCCCGGGTGCCAAGCAGGCGGCCGGCGCGCTGATTGATGCGGCCGGTGCCCGGTACGTCGAAGGCGCGGTGATGACCAGCATTCCACCTTACCGCATCAAGGTCCCGCTGCTGCTGGGCGGCGCCTCGGCCAGGGCGCTGGCCGAGGCCATCGCGCCGCTGGGCTTCGTCGCCAAGGTCGTCAGCGACCGGCTGGGCGTGGCCTCGGCCACCAAGATGTGCCGCAGCGTGATGGTCAAGGGCCTGGAGGCGATGGTGATCGAGAGCTTCACGGCCGCGCGGCACTACGGCGTGGAGGACGCGGTCATCGCCTCGCTCCAGGAGACCTTTCCCGGCATCGACTGGGAGAAGCAGGGCGCCTATTTCTTCCAGCGCGTGATCGAGCATGGCCGCCGCCGCAGCGAGGAGATGCACGAGTCCGCGAACACGGTGCGCGAAGCGGGCATGCCCGCCTTCTCCGCGCAGGGCACAGCCGAGCGCCAGGCCTGGATGGCGGACCGCGCGGACGCCGGGTCGTTCGGCGAACGCGGCGCTCCGGGATTCGCGCGCGCCGCCGACTGGCGCGCCGAGGCCGACCGCCTGTTGCAATCTCTCAAGGAACCCACCGCATGAGCACTTTCACGAAAACCCCAGGCTGGCTCGACTGGTACGCCGGACCCAGCAAGCCCCGCTTCCAGGTGCCGCCCGGCAGCGTGGACGCGCACTGCCACGTGTTCGGCCCGGGCGCGGAGTTCCCCTACGCGCCCGAGCGCAAGTACACGCCCTGCGATGCCTCGAAGCACGAGCTGTACGCGCTGCGCGACCACCTGGGCTTTGCCCGCAACGTGGTGGTGCAGGCCACCTGCCACGGCGCCGACAACCGCGCCATGGTCGATGCCTGCCTGTCCAGCGGTGGCAAGGCGCGCGGCGTGGCCACGGTCAAGCGCTCGGTGACCGATGAAGAATTGCAGGCCCTGCACGCCGCCGGTGTGCGCGGCGTGCGCTTCAACTTCGTCAAGCGCCTGGTGGACTTCACGCCCAAGGACGAGCTGCTGGAGATCGCCGGCCGCATCGCCAAGCTCGGCTGGCATGTGGTGATCTACTTCGAGGCGGTGGACCTGCCCGAGCTGTGGGATTTCTTCACGGCCTTGCCTACCACCGTGGTGGTGGACCACATGGGCCGGCCCGACGTGACCAAGCCCATCGATGGGCCCGAGTTCGAGCTGTTCCTGAAGTTCATGCGCCAGCACCCCAACGTGTGGAGCAAGGTCAGTTGCCCCGAGCGCCTGTCGGTCACCGGGCCGAAGGCGCTCAACGGCGAGCAGGCGGCCTACCAGGACGTGGTGCCGTTCGCGCGAAAGGTGGTGGAGGAGTTCCCCGACCGCGTGCTCTGGGGCACCGACTGGCCGCACCCCAACCTCAAGGACCACATGCCCGACGACGGCCTGCTGGTGGACTTCATCCCCCACATCGCGCCCACGGCCGAGCTGCAAAAGAAGCTGCTCGTGGACAACCCCATGCGCCTGTATTGGCCCGAAGAGGCGAAGTAAGGAGAGCGCGCCATGTCCCTCGACAAACCCTACCTCGACGTGCCCGGCACCATCATCTTCGATGCCGAGCAGTCCCGCAAAGGCTACTGGCTCAACCAGTTCTGCATGTCGCTGATGAAGGCAGAGAACCGCGAGCGCTTCAAGGCCGACGAGCGCGCCTACCTCGACGAATGGGCCATGACCGAGGAACAGAAGCAGGCCGTGCTGGCCCGCGACCTCAACTGGTGCATGCGCACGGGCGGCAACATCTACTTCCTGGCCAAGATCGGCGCCACCGACGGCAAGAGCTTCCAGCAGATGGCCGGCAGCATGACCGGCATGACCGAGGAGGAATACCGCAACATGATGGTCGGTGGCGGCCGCTCCCCGGAGGGCAACCGTTTTCTCGGCGAGGACGGCGACGCCCAGCCGCAACACCAACCCCAAGGCAAGGCCGGCCATAAAACCACGGGCAGCAACTGACATGGCCAAGATCACCGCATCCGTCTACACCTCCCACGTGCCCGCCATCGGCGCCGCCATCGATCTGGGCAAGACCCAGGAACCGTACTGGCAGCCGCTGTTCGCGGGCTACGACTTCTCCAAGGAATGGGAAAAGGCCCAGAAGCCCGACGTGGTGTTCCTGGTCTTCAACGACCACGCCACCGCGTTCAGCCTGGACATGATCCCGACCTTCGCCATCGGTACGGCCGCCGAGTACCAGCCCGCCGACGAAGGCTGGGGCCCGCGCCCTGTGCCCGCCGTCCACGGCCATCCGGCGCTGGCGGCGCACATCGCGCAGTCCGTCATCCAGGACGACTTCGACCTCACCATCGTCAACAAGATGGACGTGGACCACGGCCTCACCGTGCCGCTGTCGCTGATGTTCGGTCAGCCCCCCCAGTCCGACTATCGCTGGCCCTGCAAGGTCATCCCGTTCGCCGTCAACGTGGTGCAGTACCCCGTGCCCTCGGGCAACCGCTGCTTCCAGCTGGGCAAGGCGATCCGCAAGGCCATCGAGTCGTTCGACGAAGACCTCAACGTGCAGATCTGGGGCACGGGCGGCATGAGCCACCAGCTGCAGGGCCCGCGCGCCGGCCTCATCAACAAGGACTGGGACAACCGGTTCCTGGACCGCCTCATCGCCGAGCCCGCCGAGCTGGCCAAGGTGCCGCACATCGAATACGTGCGCGAGGCCGGCAGCGAAGGCATCGAGCTGGTGATGTGGCTCATCGCCCGCGGCGCCATGGCCGACGTCGCTGGCGGACCTGCGCCCAAGGTGGTGTACCGCTTCTTCCATGTGCCCGCCAGCAACACCGCGGTGGGCCACCTGATCCTGGAGAATCAGCCCGCCTGAGGCTGGCTGATTTCGAATCAACCCGTAAAGGACCCCCACCATGACCATCAAAGTAGCCCTGGCCGGCGCCGGCGCCTTCGGCATCAAGCACCTGGACGGCATCAAGAACATCGACGGTGTCGAAGTCGTCTCCCTCGTCAGCCGCGACCTGGCCAAGACCCGGGAAGTGGCCGACAAGTATGGCATCCAGCACGTGACCACCAAGCTCGAAGACAGCCTGGCCATCAAGGAAGTGGACGCGGTGATCCTCTGCACCCCCACGCAGATGCATGCCAGCCAGTCCATCGCCTGCCTGGAAGCCGGCAAGCACGTGCAGGTCGAGATCCCGCTGTGCGACGTGCTGGCCGACGGCGAGAAGGTCGCCGCCCTGCAGAAGCAGACCGGCCTCGTCGCCATGTGCGGCCACACCCGCCGCTTCAACCCCAGCCACCAGTACGTGCACAAGAAGATCAAGGCGGGCGAGTTCAATATCCAGCAGATGGATGTGCAGACGTTCTTCTTCCGCCGCACCAACATGAACGCGCTGGGCCAGCCGCGCAGCTGGACCGACCACCTGCTGTGGCACCACGCCGCCCACACCGTGGACCTGTTCGCCTACCAGGCCGGCAGCCCGATCGTGAAGGCCAACGCGATCCAGGGCCCGATTCACAAGGAGCTGGGCATCGCGATGGACATGAGCATCCAGCTGCAGGCAGCCAACGGCGCCATCTGCACGCTCAGCCTCTCGTTCAACAACGACGGCCCGCTGGGCACCTTCTTCCGCTACATCGGCGACACCGCCACCTACATCGCGCGCTACGACGACCTGGTGCAGTCGCACAGCAAGGGCCCCGAGACGCCGGTGGACGTGAGCCAGGTCGACGTGAGCATGAACGGCATCGAGCTGCAGGACCGCGAGTTCTTCGCCGCGATCAAGGAAGGCCGGGAGCCCAATGCCAGCGTGGCACAGGTCCTGCCGTGCTACCAGGTGCTGAACGGCCTGGAACGGCAACTCAACTGAGTCCGCGCCATTTGGCACTGTATCGTTTCCACTGCCTGCACGGCAAGCGCCGCGGGCGTTCTTCCTGGGAGAAGCGCAATGCAGACACGCACCCTCGGCCCATTCGAAGTCAGCGCCATCGGTCTGGGCTGCATGAACCTCTCGCACGCCTACGGCGCGCCCGTCTCCGCCGACACGGGTGAGCGCGTGCTGCTGGCGGCGCTGGATGCCGGCGTGACGCTGTTCGACACGGCGGCGCTGTACGGCTTCGGTGCCAACGAGGAGTTGGTGGGCCGCGTCCTCCGGCCCCATCGCCAGCGCATCACCCTGTGCAGCAAGGGCGGCATGGCCGGCGTGAAGGGCGAGGACGGCGTGACGCGCCGCGTGATCGACGGCCGCCCCGCCACGCTGCGCAGCAACTGCGAGGACAGCCTGCGCCGCCTGGGCACCGACGTGATCGACCTGTACTACCTGCACCGCTGGGACAAGCAGGTGCCCATCGAGGACTCGGTGGGCGAGCTGTCGCGGCTGGTCGCGGCAGGCAAGGTGCGGGCCATCGGCCTGTCGGAGGTCTCCGCCGCCACATTGCACCGCGCGCACGCCGTGCACCCCGTCGCCGCCGTGCAGACCGAGTACTCGCTGTGGACGCGCAACCCGGAGATCGCGGTGCTCGACGCGTGCCGCGAGCTGGGCGCGGCCTTCGTTGCCTTCAGTCCCCTGGCGCGCGGCTTCCTCTGCGGCGAACTCGTGGACGTGGGTGCGCTCCACGAGAAGGACATCCGCCGCGCCATGCCGCGCTTCGCGCCCGAGGCCTACGCGGCCAACCTGAAGCTGCTGGACGGCTACCGCAGGATCGCGCGGGACGCGGGCTGCACCCCGGCACAGCTGGCCCTGGCCTGGCTGCTGCACCAGGGCGGCCACATCGTCCCCATTCCCGGCACCACGAGCGTGGAACACCTGCTGGACGACCTGGGCGCCGCCAACATGCGGCTGCACGCCGCGGTGATCGAGCGGCTGAACGTTCTGATCAACGAACTTACCGTGGTCGGCCAGCGCTACAGCGCGCAGAGCGCGAACGAGGTCGACACCGAAGCCTTCTGAACCGCGAAGGCCCCTGGCGTCCGCGAGCCCGCCTTCGCGGTGTTGCGGGCGCCCTGCTGCCGGTTCCACACGGTGCGAGGGCAGGAATGCCCAGGCGCGAGGTTGTGAGGTTCACCCCGCCCTCCTCCGGCGGTCGGGCCGCGCCCCGGACCGCGTCAGGGTGCTCCGGCGCGGGCCAGCAGGCGGCCGTAGCCTGGAACCCCCGGCAGCGCGCCAAGCTTGCGCATGCAGTACCAGGCCACCGCCGTGTTGCTCGTGACGACGGGCCGTCCCAGGGAACGCTCCAGGGCCTCGATGGTCTCGGCCGTCCGCACGGTGGTGCAACTGAGGACGTATGCGTCCGCCCGCGCATGGGCATGGCGCGTGGCGAACGCATGCCACGCCTGCGGCGCGATGGCCATCATCTCGCGGCCGGTGCGGCAATCCAGGCCGGCGTTGCCGAGGATCTCGAATCCATGCTCGGCGAAGTAAGCCGCCTCCCGGTCATTGACGGCCGCCGTGTACGGGGAGAGCAGCACCACGCGCCGCGCGGGCAGGGCCTGCAGCGCCGCCACCAGGGCCTGCGACGTGGCCACGCAGGGCAGCCCAGTCGCGGACTGGATGCGCGCGAGAATCGACGCCTCCAGCTCGGTGCTGTAGGTCGACACGGCGGTGCAATGGAACACCACGATGTCGACGCCCGCGTCCGCGAGCAGCTCGGCCGCCGGCTCGACATCCCGGGCCATGCCCAGCAGGCTCGCCTCCGAACTGTCCACGAGCTTCAGCCGCGTGACCGCGATGGCGATGTCGGCGGGAAGCATCGCGCGCAGTTGCGGCTCGGCGGCCTGGTTCACGGAGGGCAGCAGCACGCCGATGCGCCCGCCCGATCCGTAGTCGAGTGCTGGGGCGGTCATGCCGATGCGCCCTTCAGTTCAGCTTGAGCCCGAGCTCCTTGATCAGGGGCGCGTACTTGGCGGTCTCCCGCCGGATGGTCTCGTCCATCTCCTCGGGCGTGGTGCCCGCCGTCTCCAGACCGAACACCATGAGCTGGTCCCTGACTTCCTTGCGCTGCACGACCTCCACAACGTCCTTGTGGATCTTGTCGATGATCGCCCGCGGCGTGCCGGCGGGCGCGGACAGTGCATTCCACATCAACAGTTCGTAGCCCTTGAGCCCGGCCTCCGCCAGCGTCGGCACGTCGGGCAAGGCCGCGGAGCGGACCGGACCCGTCGTGGCCAGTGCACGGATCTTCCCGGACTGGATGTGCGGGACATTGGCGGCGATGCCGTCGAAGCTGACCTCGACGTCCCCCGAGAGCATTCCTTTGACGACCTCCGAGGCGCCGCGGTACGGCACCTGGACCAGCTTGATCCCGCTCTGCCGCGTGAACATCTCGCCTGCGAGCTGTGTGGACGTGGTGCTGGAGCCGTAGTTGATGCTGCCGGGCTGGGCCCGGGCGGCAGCCACCAGGTCGGCCACCGCCCTGAAGGGTGTCCGGTCGGTTGCGGTGAGCACCAGGGACTGGCGGGCGACGATCGAGATGGACGCGAAGTCCTTGATCGGATCGTAGGGCAGCCGCGAATACAGCGCCGGGTTCAGCGTGTAGGTCGAATCCAGGGGCATGAACAAGGTGTAGCCGTCGGGCGCGGCCCGGGCGGCCTCCTGCGCCGCGATCAGCGTGTTGGCCCCGCCCTTGTTGTCGACGACGACGGGCTGGCGCCACTTTTCGGACAGGCGTTGCGCGATCGCTCGGCCCAGCACGTCGGCGGGCCCACCGGCCGGGAAGGGCACGATCAGACGCACCGGCCTGGCGGGGAAGCTGGCCGCGGCCTGCGCCTGCGCAGCGGCGGGGAGGACCGGTAGCAGCAGCATCGGGACGAGCAGCGTGGCGCGCTGCGCCGCGCGGCGCAGCAGATGGAACATGGGCATGGGTGTCTCCTCTTTCTTTTGATCGCAGGGGGTCGGCGGCGCCGGGGCGGGCCGCTCAGAACCCGTACAACTGCTCGGGGTTGCGCACCAGGATCTGGTGGCGCTGTGCTCCGTCGGGCACCCAGGTCAGCATCTGGTCCAGCAGGTCCGTGGTGTTGGGCATCTCGCCCTTGAACGAGACGTGCGGCCAGTCGCTGGCCCATACCAGGCGGTCCGGCCGGGCGGCCAGCAGCGCCTGGACGTAGGGCACCATGTCCTCGTAGGGCGGAGGCAGCGCCGACATCCGGTAGCCGCAGGACAGCTTGACCCAGCACCGCCCCGTGTTCACCAGCCTCAGCAGCGCCTGGAAGCCAGGCTGCCCCACGCCGTCTCCCGGCCTGAGCGAGCCCATGTGGTCGATCACGACGTCGGTGGGCAGTTCGCGCAGGGTGGGCTCCATCTCGGCCAGCGGAGCTCGGCCCTGGTCATCCATGACGTGGAGCTGCACATGCCAACCCAGGCGGGCGATGCGCGCCGCCAGCGCGGGCATCTCGGCCAGCGGGACGGCACCTGCATGGCCGATGTTGTAGCGCACTCCCCGCACGCCGGCTTCGTGCAGGCGGTCCAGTTCGGCATCCTGCACCTCGGCCCGCAGCGCGACGATGACGCGCGCCGGCCGGCCCAGCTCGGCCACCGCCTCCAGGTGCCGCCGGTTGTCGGTGCCATAGCCGCTGGGCTGCACGAGCACCAGGCGCTCGACGCCCAGGGTGTCGTGCAGCGCGCGCAGCCGCGCCGGCAAGGCGTCGGGCACATCGAAGGCGCGCGTCGCGGCCACGGGATAGCGGTCGGCGGGGCCATAGACATGCACATGGCAATCCGCGGTCCCCGGCGGGCAGATCAGCCTGGGCTTGCGGGGAGCGGGATCGGGAGGCTGGCACAGCGGAATCTCCGCGGAAGCTCGCGCGCTCGTTGCAGGCGACGGGCCGCTCATTCGAAGATCCGATCCTCGTGCAGCACCACGGGCACTTCCTTGTTCTTCTCGGAATAGCCATCGAAGGGCTTGCCCTCCAGGTCGATGCGCGCGAGCACGTCGCTGTCGGGGTCGATGTGCGCGCCGATGCGCAGCATGACGAGTTCCTCGCGGTCTTCCTTGGCGTGGAACCAGTAGAAGGTGCCGGCCGGCAGCAGCACGCAATCGTTCCTGCCTGCCTCGCGCGTCTCGCCATTCGGCCCGTGGAACACCGCGCCGCCCTGCAGGATGACGAACACGTGGTCCTCGTTGGAATGCGCGTGGATCTCGTTCTCGCCACCGCTCGCGTAGGTCTTGAGCACCACGTTCATGTAGCGCGACGCGCCGAGGACCTGGTTGGTGCGGCCCTGCTTCGGCAACTGGGTCCGGATGTGGAAGAAGCTGGGCTGGCCCGGCTTGTTCAGGCGCGCCATCTCCGCGCGCCACTCCGCGGCGCTGTTGACGATCGGGGCGAAGCTGTGGCTGGGGCTGTTCGTGGTCATGGTGAATCTCCTTCGTGAATGTCAATCGATCCTGATGCCGGCTTCCGCGATGACGGGACGCCACCTCGCGGCCTCCGAGGCGATGAAGCTGCGCAGCGCCTGCGGCGAGCTGGCGTCGGCCAGCAGCCCGGCGCCCAGGAGCTTCTCCTGCACGTCCTTGGACGCGAGGGCTTGCGTCAGCGCGCGGTTGAGCTCGTCCACCACCGCAGCGGGCGTGCCCTTGGGCGCCAGCAACGCCATCCACACGTCGATGTCGGGCAGCTTGATCCCCACATC
Source organism: Acidovorax sp. GW823-FHT02H02 (assembly GCF_058797075.1). Taxonomy (NCBI): domain Bacteria; kingdom Pseudomonadati; phylum Pseudomonadota; class Betaproteobacteria; order Burkholderiales; family Comamonadaceae; genus Acidovorax; species Acidovorax sp. GW823-FHT02H02. The sequence continues at coordinate 129,568 of NZ_JBXAJH010000012.1, forward strand.
GGCCATCGATGGCACGTTGGGCAGCGTGGGGATGGGCTTGGCGCTCAGGCGCGCGAGCGGCCGCAGCGTGCCCTTCTCGAAATGGGGCATGGCGGTCGTGATGCCGTCGATGGTGAACGTGACGTCCTTGGTCAGCAGGCTCTGGGTCGTGCCCGCGCTGCCCTTGTAGGGCACCGAGACCACCTCCTTGCCCAGCGTGCGCTTGAGCAGCTCGCCGGAGAGCTGGGACGTGAAGGTGCCGAAGCCATAGCTCATTGCGGCGGCGCCGGCCTTGGACTGCGCGAGCAGCGCCTGCATGGACTGGGGTCCGGCCTGGTGGGTCATGACCACCAGGGGCGTGGTGGCCACCTTGCCGATCGGCTCGAAATCCTGGACGGGATCGTAGGGCAGCTTGGCGTAGAGGTACTGGTTCATCACCAGCGTGTTGTCGATGGCCATCAGCAGCGTGTAGCCGTCCGGCGCCGCCTTCGCGACGGCATCGGCGCCAATGATGGTGTTGGCGCCCGGCTTGTTGTCCACCACGATCGGCTGGCGCATCAACTCGCCCATACGCTGCCCGACGACGCGGGCCAGCAGGTCGGGGGGACCGCCGGCGGGGAACGGTACGATCATCCGGATCGGCCGGCTGGGATAGTCACGGGAAGCTGGTGCTTGTGCGTGCACCGGAATGGCGGCGCAAATGAGCGACACGGCGAGGGCCGCGGCGACCTGGAAGGTTTTCATGGGGTGTCTCCTGGGCGGTTGTCGATATCCGCGATTCGTTGTCGCGGACGATTTGTTGACCGCTGTCAATTCTGGGGGGCCGGTGCGTGCCCGGCAACGCAGGCTGGCCTATTCGCTGTATCGAAGAAATGAATTCGCCATGCTCCGCGCCTTTCGGAGGTCTCCGCCGTCGTCGGCGGTGGCCGGCCACAAAGGGACGCGTCGCCCTCCAGGGGCATGGGCCAGGCGTTCACGCCACGCGGCGCGCGGGCGACGACCGCCAGCATGGTCACCGCTGGGTGCAGGCACGGTTGCACGAAGCGCAGTTCGTGCTCGACATCAACGCGGACCGGTTCGGCGCTCCGGAGATCCTGGTCCTGCCCTTGCCCGCCGCGCTTGCCTGGCAGCGGGCGAGCGCATCCGCATCGCTGAGCACTAGGCCGAAGCGCAACGTGCAGTCCTGCGCGAGAAGGCGCCCGCCGTCGCTCAAAGCCCGGGCGGCGCGGCCGAACGGCACGCGCCAGCGCATCCGACGGTCCCGGGGATCGGCGGTCCGGGAGAGTCCATGTTCAGTGACTGCACGGACGACGCGACGGGCCCTCGGCCGCGGCGCGCGCTCACCAGGCCACCGCGCGAGCCGATCAAGGCGGCGCCGCCGCTCCGGGGCGCAGCTCCAAGCAGGCTCCTTGTGCCGCCCCCAATGCGCGCCACCTTGGCCACCGCCTCGGGCGCGGGACGGTCGGCCCGACCTCGCGCGGGAGACGATGCCCTTGCCCACCTTCTCGGCGCTTTCCCCGGGCAGGCGCCCGTGCACAAAAAAAGGCGCCGGGTTGCCCCGGCACCAAACCTTGGAGATAACAATGCGGGGATCCCGGCGCCCAGCCACCGCGGCCCATCGCGGGGCCGCAGCGGCGTGCCGCCGGTCGCCATCAAAAGTTGTGACGGACCCCCATGTAGATGTTGCGGGAGCTGCCGCTGGACGAGCCGACCAGCATGGCCGGGGCCTGGGCAGTGCCGGTGCCCAGCACGTACTGCGACCCGTTCTTGTTGCTGATCTGTCCCACGCCGAAGTACAGGCGCGTCCTCTTGGACAGGTCGTAGTCGCCGCCAAGCGAGATCCAGTTCGCGTCCCGGTTGCCCGTCAACGCCGTGTAGTCGGACCGGTCGTTGACGCGGGTGAACTGGGCAACGGCCGTGAACTGTCCGAACGGCACGCGCACGCCGAGGTTGGTCAGCCGGAATTCGCTCGTCGAAGCACCGGGCATGCGGGCGATTGCCCCGGTGCAGGTCGCGCAGGAGTTCTTCTCCACCGTCATGCCCAGGAAGAACTTGGCGAAGCGGGCGTCGTAGGAGCCGCCAACCACCATCGCCGAGACCTTGCCCGCAGCATCGTCCGGCCCCTCCTGCCGCTGGAAGCCCGCATTGAGGTCGAAGCCCCCGGCCTGGTAGCGCGCGGATGCGCCGTACCCGCGTCCGATCGTCGTCGAGTTCTCGCCGAAGGAGTACTGGCCGCGGAACTCGATGCCGCCCCAGCGCGGGGACACGTAGTTGACCGCGTTGTCCTGCCGCGCCGACACCCCCATCGGCAGCACCTGGCGCTGCGTGGTGGGGCTGACGTTTCTGGTGAGCGCGAGCAGCCCGCCGGCGCCTTCCCAGACGAAGGCGTCCACACTGCTCTGGACCATGTAGTACGGAGTGGGAATACGGCCCATCTGCAGCGTGCCGAACCGCGCATCGCTCAGGCCGACCGACGCCTCGCGCCCGAACGCGCGACCGCCTTGGCCGAGCGTGCCGTCGTCGAGGTTGATGCCCATCTCGAGGCGGAAGACGGCGGCAAGCCCTCCTCCCAAGTCCTCCACGCCGCGAAAACCCAGGTTGCTCCCCGCACTTCCGCCCGATACCAGCCGATTGACACTCGAGCCCCCCGATCTCGGCGAGTCCATCCCGGCATCCACCCGCCCATACATGGTCACGCTGCTCTGGGCATTGGCTGCGCCGCAAACGCACAGCAGCGCGGCGCATGCAACCGCATGCTTGGCCATTCCGTTCATAGTTGTCTCCTTCGTTGAACTTGGGGCTTGGCCCCGATTCCTCTTCTTCACATTGCGCCTGGCGTCTCATGGGAAAGCTCCACGCGCAGCCCGCCAAAGACCACATCGTTCGATGACTCGCGGGTTCATCGTGGTTCCTCCGGCTCGTTCAGTATAGATAGACGCCTAATCTTTTTGATAGTCGCCTAATCAAATTTTCCGGATTCAGAACGCCCGGCTGTGGCGGGCGTGCGACGCTTTCACGCCTGACCCGTTGGTGGCCGCGAAACACTGGCAGAGACCATCCCGCACGGCATCGGAACCAACCCGGATTGATTGGATGATCAATGCCTCGCGCCGGACTCCGCAGCATCCCGTCGGGTTCGAATCCCGTTGTCGCCGCAAGGAGCAATGGACGAACGAAGACGGTGCAACGTCGATTCACAACCGATGGGGTGCCTGGCCAGCGAGCCAGTCGCGCGCCGGCCTCTGCCCGCCGTTCACGGGCACGCGGGCACGTCCGCCAGCGGCGTTCTTCCAAGTTCCACGCGCTGCTTATCGGGCCATCGCCGGCCCGCTGCACCGGTGCGCGAGACCGTGGTCACCGTGCAGCGGCACACGGACATGCGGACCGGTTGTCAGGACAGTGCGGCGTCTTCACCAATGCCCGCGAGGCACGATGGAAGCCGAGCGCATTGGCCATGCGGGCGCACAGCGCACCTCCGGGCGCGAGAGCCCTGCGCACCCTGGAGGACAGGATGGCCACCGGGCGGCGCCGGTTGAACCATCGATCAACCTCGGGATGAACCCTAGCTCGCCACGCGGGCTGCCACGCCGCGTTGCTTCTTCATAGGTTGACCGCGCATTCAAGCTTGATGCACATCAACCTTGTTCCTAGGATCGGGATCTTCTTAGGGCACGTGTAGTTGCCTGCAACCGGAGACACCATGAAGAATCCATCAAGCCCCACTCGGCGCTCGCTGCTCGCGGCCGCCGCCATGATCGCCGCAGGCTTCGGCCACTCGGCCATCGCACAAGAGAACTATCCCACCAAGCCGGTCACCCTCATCGTGCCCTTCACTCCCGGCGGGAGCAACGACGTCATCGCCCGCGTGATCGGCCAGCGGCTCAGCCAGATCTGGAACCAGCCGGTCATCGTGGACAACAAGGCAGGCGCGGCCGGAAGCATCGGGACCGACCACGTGGCCAAGGCCCCTGCGGACGGCTACAAGCTGCTGATCACCAACAACAACACCATGTCCATCAATCCGGTGCTGTTGCCGAAGACGCCGTACGCCGTCGCGCGCGATTTCGCCCAGGTCACGCAACTCGGCGCGGTGCCGGTCGTGCTGGTAGCGAACTCGAACGTGAAGGCCACGACCGTGAAGGAACTCGTGGCGCTCGCGAAGGCCACTCCGGGCAAGCTCACTTATGCCTCGTCGGGCTCCGGCAGCCCGCAGCATCTGTCCGCGGAGCTCTTCAAGGCGATGACGGGCACCGACATCACCCACGTCCCCTACAAGGGCGCGGCGCCGGCCATCACCGACATGCTGGCCGGGCAGGTCGATCTGCAGTTCGGTGCCATCAACTCGCTGCTGCCGCACATCCGCACCGGGAAGCTGCGCGCGCTCGCCGTGGGTGGCACCCGGCGCGCCAGCCTGCTGGCCGATGTCCCGACCATGGCCGAGGCCGGCCTGCCCCAGTACGACAGCGAGATCTGGCTCGGCCTGGCGGCCCCCGCGGGGACCCCTGCGGCGGTCATCAAGCGGATCAACGCCGATGTCACCAAGATCCTGAACGAGCCCGAGGTGAAGGAGAAGCTCGCCGAGCAGGGTATCGAGACGCGGCCGAGCACGCCGCAGGAGATGACCAAGCTCGTCGAGAAGGACACCGCGCGGTGGGCGAGCGTCATCAAGAGCGCGGGCATCAAGGCCGATTGAGCGGAGCACCCATTGAATTCGAAGCAAGCCATTCCTTTGCGCCGCGACATTCCCGCAGCGGGCGCCGGCGCCGGCAGCCTGTGGGCCAGCGACGCCATCGCGGAGATGATCCGCGCGCTCGACATCCCCTATGTCCTCCTGAACCCCGGGTCGAGCTTCCGCGGTCTGCACGACAGCCTGGTGAACCACCTCGGCAACATCGACCCGCAGATGCTGGTCGTGCTCCATGAGGAGCATGCCGTCGCGATCGCCCATGGCTACGCGAAGGTCGCCGGAAAGCCGCTGGCGGCGATCGTTCACAGCAACGTGGGCCTGATGCACGCGTCCATGGCGATCTTCAACGCCTGGGTGGACCGCGTGCCCGTGTTGGTCCTGGGCGCGACGGGCCCGGTCGATGCGGCCAAGCGGCGCCCCTGGATCGACTGGATGCACACCGCGCAGGACCAGGGCGCGCTGGTGCGCGACTTCAGCAAGTGGGACGCGCAGCCGGCTTCCGTCGCCGCGTCGTACGAGGCGCTGCTGCGGGCCAAGCAGATCGCGCTGACCGCACCCGCCGGCCCCACCTACGTGTGCTTCGATGTCTCGCTGCAGGAGACGCGCATCGATGCGATCCCGGCGCTGCCGGACGTCAGCCGCTACCAGGTTCCCTCCCCCGCCGTGCCGGGCAGCGATGAGCTGGCCAGAGCCGCAGCGCTGCTGTCCTCCGCGGCCCGCCCGGTCATTCTGATGGGGCGGGTCTCCAGGTCTAGCGAGGGCTGGCGCCAGCGCATCGAGCTGGCCGAGAAGCTGAATGCGCAGGTCCTTACGGACCTGCGCGCCGGCGCATCGTTCCCCACCGACCATCCGCTGCACGCGGCCGTGCCGGGCGTCTTCCTGACCCCGGACGCGGCCGCCACGCTGCGCGCCGCCGACGTCGTGCTGAGCCTGGACTGGTACGACCTGAACGGCACGCTGCAGCAGGCGTGGCGCAACGAGAGCGTCGGCGCCAAGGTGATCCAGGTCTCGCTCGACCACTACAGCCACCGGGGCTGGAGCATGGACCACCAGGGCCTGCCGCCGGTGGACGTGTTCATGCCGGTGGAGCCGGACGTCGCCGTGCCCCTTCTCTGCGCTGCCTGCACCGAGCGCCCTTCGGCCCTCCAGGCCCCGAAGAGCCCGATGGCCATGCCCCCGGTTCCGCAAGACGGGACGATCAGCATCGCGATGGTCGCCGACGCCCTGCGCCGGGCCGCGGGCACGCAGCCCATCACCCTGATCCGTGTGCCACTGGGCTGGAGCGGCGAGATGGGCCACTTCCGCGATCCGCTGGACTACCTGGGCATGGACGGCGGCGCCGGCATCGGCTCCGGGCCGGGCATGGCCGTCGGCGCCGCGCTGGCGCTGCGTGGAACCGACCGACTGCCCGTGCTGATGACCGGCGACGGCGACTACCTGATGGGCATGACAGCACTGTGGACCGCCGCCAATGCTGGCGTTCCCCTGCTTACCATCGTCTGCAACAACCGGTCGTTCTTCAACGACGAGCTGCACCAGGAGCGGGTGGCCCGCGATCGCGACCGCCCGGTGCAGAACCGGTGGATCGGGCAGCGCATCGGAGATCCGGACCCCGATCTGGCCGCGCTCGCGCGCGGGCTCGGGCTGCAGGGCCTCGGACCGACGGACAGCCCGTCGGAGCTCGACGAGGTCCTGGCCCGCGCCGTCGCTGCGGTGCGCGATGGAGCGACCGTCGTCGTCGACGTGCACGTCACGCCGGGCTACAGCGCCGCGATGGCCTCCGGCATGACCCGCTCCCATGAGGACCAGGAAGGAGGCCAGCCATGACAGCGGCCCCCATCGTCCTGCCGGACAGCGGCGACCTGAGCCCCTACGTCCAGCGAGTCCTGCCCCGGTCGAGCGGGCTGTTCTGGGACGGCCGCTGGCATGAAGGAGCGGACCAGGCGATCGCGACCTTCAACCCGTCCACGGGCGAGCGTCTGGCCGACGTGACCTCGGCGGGTTCGGCGGAGGTCGACGCCGCGGTCGCCTCGGCGAAGGCCGCCTTCCCGGCCTGGGCCGAGACCCCGCCCCTGCAGCGCGCGGCGCTGCTGCGGGAGGCCGCGCGCCGCGTGCGGCTGCATTCGCGGGAACTGGCGCTGCTGGACGCCGCCAACTGCGGCAATCCCGTGCGCGCCATGCAGATGGACGCGGAGATCGCGGCCACCCAGCTGGACTATTTCGCGGGGCTGGTGCTCGAGATCAAGGGCGAGACCATCCCGACCGCGAACGGCGCGCTGAACTACACGCTCAGGGAGCCGCTCGGCCCCGTCGCACGGATCTTCCCGTTCAACCACCCGTTCATGTTCGCGGCAGGCAAGATCGCCGCGCCGCTCGCGGCGGGCAACACGGTCATCCTCAAGCCGCCGGAACAGGCGCCGCTGTCGACCATCCGGCTGATGGAGATCCTGGACGGCCTGTTCCCCCCGGGGGTGCTGAACTGCATCGCTGGCGGACGCGAGACGGGTGCCGCGCTGTCCGCGCACCCGGATGTGGCCGCCGTCGCGCTTATCGGAAGCGTCGGCGCCGGCAAGGCCGTGCTGCGGTCCGCCGCGGACACGATGAAGCGCACCTTGCTGGAGCTGGGCGGCAAGAACGCGATGGTCATCTATCCCGACGCGGACCTGCGCAGCGCGGTGGAGGGGGCCGTGCGCGGCATGAACTTCACGTGGTGCGGGCAGTCGTGCGGCTCCACGAGCCGCCTGTACGTGCACCGCTCCCTGCACGATGAATTCATGCAGCGCATGGCCGAGGAACTGGCGCGCAAACACCGGCCCGGCATCGCGACCCACCTGGACACGACGATGGGCGCACTGGCGAGCCGCGCCCAGTACGACCGCGCGCTGCACTACATCCAGGCCGGCATCGACGAGGGCGCCGTGCTCCTGACCGGCGGCCACGCGGCGCGCGATGCGCAGCTGAAGGACGGCCTGTTCATCGAGCCGACCATCTTCACGGGCGTGCGGCCCGACATGCGGATCGCGCGCGAGGAGATCTTCGGCCCCGTGCTCTCGGTGTTTTCCTGGGACGACGAGGACCGGATGCTGGTCGAGGTCAATGGCACGGAGCTCGGACTGACGGCCTCGGTGTGGACCACGAGCCTGAACACCGGCCTGCGCGCCGCCAAGCGGATCCAGTCGGGCTACGTGTGGGTCAACGAGTGTTCGGTGCACATCCCTGGCGCGCCGTTCGGCGGCTACAAGCAGTCCGGCGTCGGCAGGGAGGAGTCCAAGGAGGAACTGCTGGAGTTCACGCAGCTCAAGAACGTCAACGTGAAGCTCGGCTAGAGACCATGGTTGCTCGATAGGTTGCCAAGAGGCTCGTCGTCGGCATCGTGGATTGCGCGCTTTCGTGTACCGGGCAAGATGCGACGCGCTCTCCAGCCACGATCCGTATGAACACAGGTCTTCCTTCGCCTGTCGAGCGACCACCCTGTCCAGCGCCCGGCCCGCCGGAATGCTAAAGGGGCCCGCGCCATGCGGAACGCTGGTTCCGCCGCGCCCATCCACCGTACGGCCTGCCCCCAAGCGCAACTCGCATATCGCCTCGGGAAATCTCTCCTGCGAGTAGCCGGCCAGGTCGCTCCTCGAGCCCATCGACATCTGCGGCATGACGACGCAACACAGCTCCTCGAGGTCTGGGGCCAGGGCGTCGCTCCGCCCACGTTCAGTGAGGAGGTGCAGGTGCTGTCGCGGCGGCTGGACAGCGCACAACAGGGTTCGCCCCAGCTTTCATATTGTTAGTCGATTAACAATAATGGTCGGCATGGCCTGGCCGCGCTGGGCCGTCCTCGCCAGACGCTCCGGCGACCGTCCTGCACTGCCAGAGTCGATGCCAATGCCACAGAGAACCAGGAGACAAGATGCACAACACGCCCCCCGCCTCCCGCCGGAGGTTCTTCCGCACCAGTGCTGGCATGGGTGCCGTCCTAGCCGCGGCCACCAGCACCGGCGCCTCCGGCGCCAGCACGCCCCCCCACGCCGCCGTGCGGGTGCGCAGCGGCTTTGTGGCCGGTCCTTCGACCTACTACGAGGTTCTGGAGCCGGTCGCGAAGACCCGCAAGCCGCCCATGGTGCTGATCCACGGCGGGGCGCACACCGGCTCCTGCTACATGGCGACCGCCGATGGCCGCCCGGGCTGGGCGCCCTTCTTCGCAGCCCAGGGCTACCAGGTGGTGGTCCCTGACTGGGCAGGCACCGGTCGCAGCGGCTACATCCCCTACGACGACCTGTCGGGCGAGACGGTCGTGAAGGGCCTTGGCAAGGTGCTGGCCACGCTGGACCGCCCGGCGATCGTCATGACGCATTCGATGTCGGGCCCCTTCGGCTGGAAGCTGCTCGAACTCTTCGGCGACCGCATCGTCTCCCTGGTGGCAATCGCACCTGGCGGGCCGGCCAACGTCAGCGCGCCGACCGAGTTCCTGTCCAGCACGTCGGACGACGTGGAAGTCCGCTTGGCACCCGGCGCTCCGGTGCTCAAGCTCAGCCGCAAGCTGCCCTTCGTTGCCGAACCGGGCTGGGCCACGAAGAAGCTGGTCGGCAGCAGCACGCGCTTCCCGCGCGAGCACCTGGACAGCTACCTGGCCAGCCTGACCGTCATTCCGCCCCGCCTGCTGCTAGAGCGGGTGAACTATGAGAACAGCGCGCCCCGTGTGACCGACCCCTCGGGCTACAAGGGCAAGCGCGTGGCCCTGATCATGGGCACCAACGACGCGGACCACACGGCCGCCATCGACAAGCCCATCGTCGACTGGCTGAACGACATCGGGGCGCGCGCGGAATTCATTCCGCTGGGCGACCGGGGCATCCAGGGCAACGGCCACATGATGATGATGGAGAGCAACAGCGACCAGTTGGCAGCCGGTATTGCCGCCTGGCTGCAGACCGGCAAATTCAGCGCCTCGGCGTCCTAGTACCTCCGGGCAGTGCTCAGGCCAACTCCGCCGTGATCCAGCGGCGCAGGCTGTTGGAGTAGGCCAGGTCGGTGACGCGCGGCAGGTCTTCCACCCGCACCATGCCCTCTTCCAACCACCACCGCGCGGACGCACCGCTTAGCAGGCGGCAGCGCAAATGCGGAGTGGCCATCGCCGTCATCGGGGCTGCCCCTCGCAAAGAGGGAGACGCACGAGTTCGCAGCGGCAGGCCGGTTGCCGCGGGCCCGCAATGCCCGGCGTCCAGTCCGCTCCTCCAGAGGATCGCCTCTCGGCTCCGAGCGACACAGGGCGGCGCTAGCGACGCGCACGGGCCCTGCCACGCTCATGGGCGGGGGACGTAACGGGCGCGCGGCCGCCAGAGGCCGGTCACGCCGCGCTGCTCCTGCACATGCGCAGCCCAGCCGGCCATGCGCGCCACCAGGAAGAAGACCGCTGCCGACCAGACGGGAAGCCGGAGCGCCCGCACCAGGCAGACGACGGCGAACTCATGCCTTGGATGGTCCGCGAGATTCTCCTTCGCCCAACCGACGAAGTCGGCGACCTGTCGCATGTTGAAGGAGTCGTCAGCCAGTTCGGTGGCGATGGCGAGCAGGTGCTTCGCGCGCGGGTCGCCGCCCAGGTAGAGCGGATGCGTGAAGCCGGGGATCCGCTGCGCCCGCTGGTGCAGGCGCAGGGCCTTGTCGCGCAGCGCCGTCGCGGACGGCCTTGCGGTGAGGAACCGGTCCACGACCGCATAGTGCCCGGCGATCTCGGTCCCGGCGCTTGCGCAGATGCCCACGGCAATGCAGTCGAAAAGGTTCGCGCCTCCCGAGGCAGCCGCCCGGACGGCCAGGGTGCCCGGCGGCAGTTCGTGGTCCGCGAGGAGCACGAGCAGCGCGTTCACCGCGCGGATCCGCGCTGGCGTGGTTTCGCATCCGAAGGACCGGATCAGCGTCGAAGCGATCGATTCGGAGCGCTCCGGCAGCGTCAGCGCGCGGGCCGGGCCGACGCATCCCAGCGCTTGCGCCACGGCACAGATCAGCAAGCGCGCCTCTTGCACGACGCCCGCGTCCAGACCCCCACCGCCCGACATCCTGCGGCTGCGCTCCAACTGGAGAGCCAGCATCGCGAGCGATCCGTACACGCGGTGAGGATCGGTACCGTGCAGTATCCGCAAACCGGCCTCGCGGGCCAGTGCCTGGTCGCGCGGAGGGATTCTCCAGGCGCCGGCCCTCGCGACATCGAGAGGAGCGCCCCAGAGCAATTCGCAGACCCGCTCGAACGGAACGCCTTGCCGCGCGAGGTCGCAGGCCAAGTAGCCCCGGTAGGCTGGACCCGCCTCGGTGATTTCCGTGATACCGCTGCTGACGATGGGCGGCCCATGGTCCATCGCACCGGCTGCCGCCGCGGCATGGCCTGCACGGGCGGCCGCGCGCGCCATGACCCGTTCGATGTCCGAGCGGCTGTACAGGTGCGCCTTCGTTCCGGGCTGGGGCACGCTGCGGATGGCCCCCCTGCTCACATAGGCGTAGAGCGTCTGCGGGCGGACGCCCAGAAGGGCAAGACTGGCTTTCGCATCCAGGAAATCCGGCTGCCGGCACGACGTGGGATCGGGGCATGTGCTCATGTGGGCTCCGCGCGATTCCAGCGTTCGACGGCACGTAAATCCCGAAACCGCGCTATGTCTCCGTAGGTCTAATCATTAGGTCTCTAATTATCTCACAGGCTGCCAGGCAGAAGACGGCGGCACTGGCCCGGCGGGTTCCGGCGTGCGTTCCATGGGGCATCCATGCCACTCGCCTGTGGCGCGCGGGGTCCACTGGGTGGCATCGTCGACTCGTCGACCCACATCGAGACCGATGCGGCGCGGCTGGCCGCTCGGGCGCACTGCGCCGCGGCTGGCCGCTCGGGCGCACTGCGCCGCGGCGGGACCGATGCATTTGAGGGATTGGGGAGAGCGTGGCACTGCCGCGAGGCGCGGTGCGCTTCCATGGCGCGCCGCACCCAGGGCGCGGCCATCGGCAGCGCGGGCTACGGTCTTGCGGATGACTGAGCGGCGCCTGTCCGCTTCGGATCATCCTGAATGCACTCGTCGCTCGCCAGGTTGTCGATGATCTTCAGCAGCGAGCGCCGCACGATGCTGATGTGGGCATCCGTCAGGGATCTGATGGCGAGCGCGTTGACCTCCTCGGCCAAGGGCACGAGCTTCGCCTTGAGGCGCTTGCCCGCCGGCGTCAGGAAAACGTAGATGCTCTTGCGGTTGTCGGGACGCTGCTTTCGCAGGACGTACCCGAGCTCCTCCATGGCCTTCAGGGCGATCGCCGTGGTGGGCGCCATCACACCGGCCTCCGCGCTCAGTTCTGCCTGGGTGAGCCCATCCTTCTCCCAGAGAATCCGCAGGAAGGTCCAATGGCCGAGTTGGACGTCGTGGCGCGCAAGACGGGTCTGCAGCGATCGAAGAAAGGAGCGCGTCGCGTCCTTCACCAGATGCGCTAAACGGTCGTCGGGAACGTCCTCATGCCAGTGCTGCAGCATACGGCTCGCTACCTCCGCCGACTCTTTCCCTGCCTTTTTTGCCAATTTTCATTCCTCAATGCATCCCAACGGACGCTCTGCCCGGCCGACCCCCTGCAAGACAGCGGCGATCGGCGTACATGAACGAGCCGACGGACACGAAGAAGCGGGAGGAGGTTGAAAAGGTGCTGCCCAGGCCAAGCGGACCGCACAAATATAGCACCGTACATTCTGCTGTTCTCAGTAGGCGGCATGCTGATCCAGATCACAAAACCATGCGGTTGCACGGGCAATGCCGGGACGATGCCCAACGCCTTCGTTCTGGCAGGCCATAGACTTTTCGCCCCGCGTCGCACGCTTGGCACCAGGCTACGCGCGCACTTCGGCGCGTCAACCTTCAGCGAGCGGCTTCCCGTCCGCTCGAGACAGCGGCGGCCGATTGGCTTCAGCGCCCCGCTCCGCGGCTGCGCCGCCCGGGATGCGCGTGCGGGAGTTGCGCACCTCTTGACCAGACCACGGTGCCTGCGACACGCGGCCCGCAGCTTGCGCCTGCGGGTATCGCGAACTGCCGGTCCCGGCGGCATCACCGCCCCCGCCGAGGAGGTCTATGCCGCCCCTGCCAAGGGGCCTGTGCCGCCGATGCTGCTTCGGTCCTTCTCCGGCGCCGGCCGGGAAACTGCAGTTTTTCCCGCCGCGTCATGCCGGCTGCAGGCCAACGTGCTGGTGCCCCAGCGCGTCCACCGAGTCCACCCCCAACAAGCCCATGACGCGGTCCGTCTCCTGCAGGAGGATCTCGAGCGCGCGACTTGCGCCGGCCTCCCCCGCCGCAGCCACGCCGTACAGGGGCGCCCGGCCCAGCAGCACGCCGCGCGCGCCAAGGGCGAGGGCCTTGACGATGTCGGAGCCCCGCCGAAAGCCGCTGTCGACCAGGACGGGCATGCCCCCGGCAGCGGCGGCGACCGAGGGCAGCATGTCCAGCGTGGCGGGCAAGCCGTCAAGGCTGCGCCCGCCATGGTTGGACACCACGACGGCGTCCGCCCCATGGGAGGCGGCCAGGCGCGTGTCGTCCGCGGTGAGGATGCCCTTGACCACCAAGGGGCCCGCCCACTGCGAGCGAAGCCAGGCGACATCCTCCCAGCTGTAGAACGGATTGCGCTGCGCGCGGGTATAGGCGGCCAGCGCGTACGCGTCGGAGCCCGGTGGCAGGAACTCAGCCAGGTTCTCGAAGCGCGGCATGCCGCGGGCGAACCATGTGGAAACGACCCATCGCGGATGGGTCGCCGCGTCCCAGACGATGCGCGGAGAGAAATGCAGTGCATGGGCGAATCGGTTCCGCACATCCCGCTCACGGTTGCCCGGGATCAGCGAATCGACCGTGACCATGAGCGCGCAGTAGCCGGCCGTGTGTGCGCGCGCCAGCAGCCTGGTCGCGACCTCGCGTCCGCCCCACGGATAGAGCTGGAAGAACTTGGGTCCAGCCGATGCCCTGGCCACGGCCTCGATGTCGTTGTTCGAGCCGGCGGACAGCGAGAACGCCACGCCCGCCGCTGCGGCCGCGCGCGCCAGCATGAGGTCCGCGTCCGGCACGTAGATGCCGTTGAGGCCCGTCGGCCCGATCATGAAGGGCGCCGCGAGCCGCTGCCCGAACAGCGTGATGGACAGGTCGCGCGAGCCCTTGCCCGTGACCATCCGCGGCAGGAGGTGATAGCGGTCGAAGGCGGCGCGGTTGCGCCGCAGCGTCACTTCGTCCTCCGCGCCGCCTTCCAGGTAGTCCCAGATCACCTGCGGCAGCCGCCTCTTGGCCAGCCGGCGGAGATCCTCGATGTTGACGACCGACGGAGGCTGCAGTTTGCGGTGTGAATGCATGCGCCTCGCCTACTCCGCGCGGATTCCCGCCGCCTGGATGATCGGCCGCCAGCGCGCGATCTCGCTGGTGATCAGGTCCATGAACATCTGCGGCGGCCCGGGCGTGACGTCGACGCCCTGCGATTGCAGGCTCGCGCGCGTGGAAGGGTCGGCCAGGGCCTTGTTCAGCGCCGCGGTCAGCTTGGCGACGACCGTGTCGGGCGTGCCCGCCGGCGCCATGATCCCGTACCAGGCGCTGGCTTCCACGCCGGGCAGCCCGGCCTCGCCGGGGGTCGGCACGTCCGGCAGGGCCGGGGAGCGCTTCTCGCCCATGACGGCCAGCGCCTTCACGCGGCCGGCCTGGATCTGCGGCAACGCCGACACGAGCGGCTCGAAGATCACCTGGATCTGGCCGGCGATGAGGTCCGTGATGGATCCCGCGCTGCCCTTGTAGGGCACATGCGTCATCTGGATGCCCGTGCGCAGCTTGAATAGCTCGCCCGCCAGGTGATGGGCGGAACCCGTGCCGCTCGAGCCGTAGTTCACGGCGGTGGGCTGGGCCTTGGCGCGCTCGACCAGGTCGCGCAGCGACCCCGCCGGGAAGGCCTTGTTCGCAATCGCCACGAGGGGCATCATGCCGATCTGCCCCACCGGCCGGAAATCCTTCACGGGATCAAACGGGAGCTTGTCGTACATGCTCGCCGCATAGGCGTGCGCCGAGGGCGTCACGATCAGCGTGTAGCCGTCGGCCGGAGACTTCGCGACGATGCCGGCCGCGAGCGTGCCGGCGGCCCCGCCCCGGTTCTCGACGATTACGGGCTGCCCCAGCGAATCCCCCATCTGCTGGATGAGCGACCTGGCGATCACGTCCGTGGGGCCGCCGGCCGGCGCGCCCACGAACAGGCGGATCGGCTTCGTGGGGTAGGCGGCGCTCTGCGCCTGGGCGCTCGGCTGCAGCTGCAAGGCCAGGCTCGCGACGACGAGCGACAGCATGCGAAATCTCATGAGGTATCTCCTGAATGGTTCTTGGAAGCGGAAAGGATCCCGGCGCTTGCGCCCGGCCGGGTGCCTCCGGGGCGATCCCGGATGCTCGGTCCAGCGGACTGGCCCGCCGACCTGGGAACAAGCGAAGCGCCGCCCGCGGCACGCGTGGGGAAGGTGGCCGGCTGCATGACGGCACGCTCCTAGTCAAGCACCCGCCTCTGCAGCGTGTCCCGCACCAGTGTCCGCAGCCAGCGGTGCGCCGGATCCTCGTGCTGGCGCCTGTGCCATATCTGGATCACCTCCACGCTGGGCGATGCGAACGGCAGCGGCAGGGCCGCGATGCCTTCCTTGCCCTCGAACGCGCCGGCGAGGTCCATGGGAATGATGGCCGTCAGGCCGGTCTGCGGGATGATGGTCAGCAGGCCGAGGTAGTGGGGAATCGTGGCCACCACGTTGCGGTGGATACCCATCGCGGCCATGGCCTTCTCGATGACCTCCTGGCTGCGGCCTTCCGTTCGCACTGCGATGTGGAGCGCCGACTGGAAGGAAGCGAGGTCCAGCTCGCCGCGCGCGGCGAATTCCTTGTTGCCCGTGATGCACATGAACCCGCTGTTGCGCAGGAGCCGCTGCTGGAAGACGCCGCCGTTCTTAATGTCGGGGAAGTACCCGATCGCGAGATCGACGCCCCCCGATTCCAGCCCCTCCTCCAGCTTCTCCACGATCGGCGAGACCGTCCGCAGCCGCACGCACGGCGCCTGCTTGCGCACGGCATTGATCACCATCGGCAGATAGCAGGTCTCGCCGACATCCGTCATGCAGATCGTGAACAGGCGCGACGAGGTGCGCAGGTCCAGCGCCACCTTGGAGAAGATCTGGCGGCGTGCCAGCTCGAGGGCCTGGCGGATGGGCTCCGCGACTTCCAGCGCCTTTGCCGTCGGCTGCATCTCGTTCTTGACGCGCACGAACATGGGGTCGTCGAACGCCTTGCGCATCTTCGACAGCGCGTGGCTCATCGAGGGCTGGCTCAGCTGCAGCCGCTCGCCGGCCTTGGAGACGCTGCGGGTCTCCATGAGCGCCTCGAAGACGACGAGCAAATTGAGGTCCTCGTGGGACGGTTGCATCTTGGCCTACCCTTTGGCTGGATCGATGGGAATCTCCCCGGTCTGGCGCGGCGCGCCATGAAACCCGGGCCGCCGCGAGGTGCGGGCCGTGGCGCCTGGACCGCCCCCGGCGGCCCGCACGCGCCGGTGCCTTCTCCGGCCACGGCCTGCACGCGGAGCGCCACGGCGCACGCAAGGGCGCCGCCTCAGCGCAGCAGCTCCACGTCCTTGCCCGAGCCCGCCGACTCGAGCAGCGCCAGGCACACCTCCAGCGTGGAGCGCGCCCATTCGCCGTCATGCAGCGGCGCGGTCCCGTTCACCACGGCCTCGTACAGTTCGTCGATGACCTCGAAGCGGGGCACCGCGGGCCGGCCCAGCGGCCGCCGCTCCTTCGTGAGGTCCCCGTACACGCAGACGCTGTCGGGCAACGGACGGATATCGCCGCGCTCGCAGGACACCACGACCGGCCCGAAATGCTGGTGCCACGCCGGCGGCGCGCCCGCGGACGCGGGCACGTAGCCGGGCCCGCCATAGGTGCCGGCCGCCTTCAGGCGCGCCTCCTCCTCCGGCGAACCCACGGTCGCCAGCTTGCGGCGCGCGGCGCCGTACGCCTCGGGCGACTTCTCGGCGCCCATCTCGCCGATCCAGCCGCACCATTCGTCCGAGTCGAAGTGCCCGTAGCCGTTGTAGCTGACGCTGGCGAACGCCCCGCCCTCGAACCACAGCAGGGCCGAATAGGCGCCCTGGGTCGGGCGCCTGGGGTCCCAGTCGCCTGTGATCGCGCGCACCCGGCTGACCCGCGTGCCGGCCAGCAGGCGCACGATGTCGACCTGGTGGGCGGCCTGGCTGAACACCACGCCGCCGCCCTCCTCCGTGCGCAGCTCCTCGGGACGCCGCGGCCGGTAGAGGAAGTCGGTGTAGTTGAGCGCGTGGATCATGCGCACCCGCCCGAACTCACCGCCCAGGGCGATCTCGCGCGCGCGCAGGTACGGCGTGTCGAAGCTGTGGCAGTGGCCGACGATGAGGTGCACGCCGGCGTCCCGGCAGTCCCGGATCATCGCGTTGCAGTCGCCGAGGGACAGCGCCATGGGCTTTTCCACGAGCACGTGCTTGCCGTGCCGGGCGGCGATGCGCGCCTGCTCCGCGTGGAACTGGTGCGGGCTGGCGATGTAGATCGCCTCGACGTCCGGGTTGGACGCCAGGCCCTCGATGTCCGGGTACACCGGCGCATCGAAGTCGCTCGCGAAGCGCTCGCGCGCCGGCTCGCGCGGGTCGCAGGCCGCCACCAGCCGCACGCGCGCGTCGCGCTGGAGCGTGGGCAGCATGAGCGTGAAGGCGCGGCCGAGTCCGGCGACGCCGAGTCGAAGTGGGCGGCCGGCGTTCACAGGTCGATCACCAGTTCGTCGGACTTGGCCCGGGAGACGCAGATCATGATCTGGCTGTCCATCTCCTCGGGCAGCAGCACCATGTCTCGGTGGTCGGCCTCGCCGCTCAGCAGCTTCGTGCGGCAGGTGCCGCAGGTGCCGCTCTCGCACGAGGACGCCGCGTTGCAGCCGTGCTCGTGGAGGACCGACAGGATGGACTTGCCGACGGGCACCTCGAACGCCGCGCCTGAGCTGGCCAGCTTCACCAAGAAGGGCTTGTCGTCGGGCCGCACGCCCCCGCCCTCGTTGAAGCTCTCGAAGTGCACGTTGGCCGGCGACCAGTGGCCCGTCATGTCGCGCACCGCCTCCATCAGCGCGCGCGGGCCGCAGCAGTACACGTGGGCCGTGTTGGGCTTCTCCAGCACCGGCCAGAGGTCGAAGGCGCGCGCGGGGTCCCCGTGGCTGTGGTGGATCCGCACGCGGCTCTTGAGCTCGGGGGCGCCGAGCTCCTCGCGGAAGGCCGCAGTCTCGGGAAAGCGCGTCAGGTAGATGAGCTTCCACGGTGCCGGCGGCAGTTCGCCGAACGAGCGGATCATGGACAGGATCGGGGTGATGCCGATGCCGCCCGCGACGAAGAGGTAGCCCTTGGCGTTCTCGACCAGCGGGAAGGCATTCGAAGGCAGCGACGTGGGCAGCGTATCGCCCTCATGCAGTTCCTCGTGCATGGAGAGCGAGCCGCCCTGCCCCTCCGGATCGCGCTTGACGGCGATGACGTAGCGGTGGCGCTCCGCGGGATCGTTGCACAGCGAATACTTGCGCAGCATGCCATTGGGGGCCTGGACCTTGACGTGCGATCCCGGCGTGAACGGCGGCAGCTCGCTGCCATCGGGCTGTACCAGCTCGAAGCTGCGGATGTCGCGCGCCACGTCGAGGATCCGCGCCACGCGCAACGGCATCTGCGTGTCGGAATGGGTTTGGGGTGTGGTGAGCGTCATGACGCGCGACTACTCGGCCTTCAGCTGCGCCCGCGCGGCGGCGTCGGTCACCTGGGCCTTCTCTGCACGCAGCGCCCGCGCGAGCTGTTCGGGCGTTCCGCCCGCCGGGTCGACGCCCGCAGTGCGCAGCTGCTCGATGACCTCGGGGACCTTCACGATCCTGTTGATCTCGGCATTGACCTTGGAGATGACCTCGCTCGGCGTACCG
Organism: Acidovorax sp. GW823-FHT02H02; assembly: GCF_058797075.1. Classification (NCBI taxonomy): domain Bacteria; kingdom Pseudomonadati; phylum Pseudomonadota; class Betaproteobacteria; order Burkholderiales; family Comamonadaceae; genus Acidovorax; species Acidovorax sp. GW823-FHT02H02. The sequence goes on from NZ_JBXAJH010000012.1 coordinate 148,195, forward strand.
GTCTTCGCCAACACCGCGACCGTGAATGCGAAATCGAAGCCGGGGATCTTTTCCGCCAGGGTAGGCATCTGCGGTGCCAGCGGGGAACGCGTCGTCGAATTGGTGGCCAGAAGGCGCGCCTGGCCCGACTTGACGAAGCCCATGAGCGACGGCGGCGAAGCGAACACCATGTCCACCTGTCCGCCGATCATCGCGGGGACCGAGACGGCGCTGCCCCTGAACGGAATGTGCGTCATCGAGATGCCCAGGCTTGCATTCATCGCCTCCATCGTCAGGTGGTGGATGCTGCCGTTGCCGGCGGAGCCGTAGTTGAGGCCCCCTGGCTTCGCCTTGGCCAGCGCGACGAGTTCGTCCAGCGTGTTCGCCTTGACGTTCGCGTTGACGGCGAGGAACAGCGGGGCCTTGCCGACGAGGGCGATCGGCACGAAGTCGTTGGCCGCGTCGTAGGTGATCTTCTTGTTGATCAACGGCGTGATCGACAGCATCGGCCCATCGGTCACCAGCAGCGTGTAGCCGTCAGCCGGGGACTGCAGGATCGCGGAGGCGGCGACCGAGCCACCCGCACCGGGCCGGTTGTCGACGTAGACCGCCTGCCCCAGCGTATCGCCCAGCGACTTGGCGATGATGCGCGCCACCGTGTCGGGAAGGCCGCCGGCGGCATAGGGAACGACGAGCTTGATGGCGCGGCTCGGATAGGCCTGGGCATGGGCCAGGGAGCCGAATGCGAGTTGGGCGATGCAGGCCAGGCCAACCAGCCAGGCGGGGATCTTGTGCTTCATGGTGGGTGTCTCCAGTTGTGGGTGGTGCGGGATCAGATGCTGTAGGTCTCGTAGGTCGCGGGGTGGAAGAGCTCGCTGACCGGCACGTGGCGCGATGACAGGCCCTGCTCGTAGTGGGCCCGCACGAAGGTCTCCAGCGTCCTGGCCGAGGCCGCCACGCCGTACGACCAGAAGTCGTCCCCCATCGCCTCGCGGGCAGCCTGCAGCTGCTCCTCGACGAAGGGCAGCGTGACCTTGGTGGCCGAGGTGTCCGACAGCAGCTCCAGCGCGGCGGCCTTGGACTGGGTGAAGGCCTTGACGAGCGCGGCGGGAAGCCAGGGGTGCTTGGCGGCGAGTTCCTTCCTGACGGCCGCCACGTGCATGATCGGGAACACGCCCGTGCGCCGGTAGTAGTCCTTGGCCACCGCGGTCGGGTCGTCGAACAGCCAGCCGATGTTCGGGTTGGCGAGCGCCGACCGGCTCGGCGGGCGCGGCGCCATGAAGCCATCGATCTCCCCGCGGTCGAGCATCTGCGAGATCGTCGCCCCCTCGGGCGCCTGCTCGATCCGGACGTCGTCCGGCAGCTGCAGCTTGACCTTCTCGGGCCGCCCCGGCGTCTCGATGCCCCCGCGCACCCAGGTCACGTCGGAGGGGCGCACGCCGAAGTCGTCCTGCAGGATCGCGCGCGCCCACACGTTGGCGGTGAGCTGGTATTCGGGCAAGCCGATGCGCTTGCCCTTCAGGTCGGCCGGCTCGCGGATGCGGTCCTTGCGCACGTAGATCGACGTGTGCCGGAACGCCCGCGAGAGAAACACCGGTAGCGCGATGTAAGGGCACTCGCCCCGCGAGTGCTTCACCAGGTAGCTGGAGAACGAGAGCTCGGTGATGTCGAAATCGACGCTACGCATCGCCCGGAAGAACATCTCCTCGGGATTGAGGAGCATGTACACGGGATCGACGCCGTCGATCTGAACGCGGCCGTCGAACAGCGCGCGGGTGCGGTCGTAGTCGCCCATGGCGACGGAGAGTTGGAGTTTGCTCACGGGATCAGGACTTCACGGAATAGGAGGGTTCGAACTCGGGACGGTTTTCGCCGTCCAGCCAGACATAGCGGGTCTCGTAGGTGCGCCAGTCGGTCGTCTTGGGGACGATGGCCTGGAAGGAGCAGACGGCCGGCGTGGCCGCCTCGGCGCCGGTGCCGATGGCAGGCGCCCCCTGGTCGAAGGCTTGCACGGCCTCGAGCATCTGCTTGCGGAATTCCACGATCGCCAAGTCGCTGGCGCCCAGACGGTCATGCGTGCGGTCGGCGATGGCGCCCATGGTCAGCCACATCGCCACGTCCTGGTTCGGGAAGCCGGTGATGCCCGTGAAGTTGCCGGCCTTCATGGCGTTGCGGTCCTGCCAGAACTTGTTCGCCTCGTTGCGCAGGGGGCGGTAGTTCTGGTCCAGGTCGACACCCACCGTCTGGCGCAGGAACTTGCGCCAGGTGTCGGTCTCCGGCGTCTGCGACGGGTGGCCCCAGGCGATGAAATAGAACGCCGTGCTCGTGTCGTCCATCGGCACGTTGATGTTGGCCACGTTGTAGAGGTTGTTGGGCGGGATCAGGGCCGTGGCCGGTGCCACGAACACCGTCGAGCGCACGTAGTCGTTCTCCGCGGCGTTCGTGATCGGGCGGCGCAGCGCGGCATAGCGGAAGCCGAAGCCGGTGCGCTGCACCTGCATGCGCGGCGCCTTGTCGGTGGACGGGCGCAGCCAGGTCTTGTCCGTGGCCTTCGCGCCGTCCACGCGCGCAGGAACCATGTCGGAGGAGTGAAGGCTGGAGCTGTGCGCGGAGTCGATGGCACCCTCGAGGATCTGCGCCCAGTTGCACGGCAGCAGCACTTTCGCGATGCTCACCCGCGTGTCCGCCGTCGGCGCCCACGGCGGCGGCTGGAATTCGGGCATGGTCTCCTTGGGCCCCATGTAGGCCCACACCATGCCAGCCCATTCCTTGGTGGGGTACGCGGTGTGCTTGACCTTGTCGACCATGCCGCTCGAAGCCGGCTCGGAAGCCATCTCCAGCACGTTCCCGTCGACGTCCATCTTCCAGCCGTGGTAGAGGCAGCGAAGCCCTCCCTCCTCGTTGCGGCCGTAGACCAGCGACGCGCGACGGTGGGGACAGTACTCATCCATGACGCCGACCCGGCCGTCGCTGTCGCGGAAGACCACAAGGTCCTCGCCGAACGCCCGCGCCTTCACCGGCGTGCCGTCGGGTTCGCTCACCTCTTCCACGAGGCAGATGGGCATCCAGTGGCGGCGCATCAGGCGTCCCATCGGGGCGTCGCCTTCGACGCGGCAAAGCAGTTCGTTCTCTTCGTGAGTCATCATGATGTCATCTCATCTCTAGTGGTGGTTGCTTCAGGGGGGTTGAACTAGCAGGCCAGGGCGGCCTCGGGCTTTCGGCCCACGCGCAGCACCACGGGCTTGGCGCCGTGCTGCAGCTTGCAGAGCCAATGGGTGAGTGCCGAGTCGAGGTGCTGGACGTGGGGCGGAAACCAGGCCGCCAGCTCGTCCGCCACGCGGCGGGCCACCTCGACCTCCCCGCGCGCCAGGCGGGCACGCACGCCGCGCAGCGTGGACAGCACCGCTTCGTGCTCGCTGATGTGGCAGTCGCGCGGCGGAAACGCCGTCGTGCGCATCAACTCGTTCTCGGCCGCGAAGTGCGAGGCCGCATGCTGGAGCACCGCGTCCAGCGCCTGCGCCATCTCGGGCGCGGCGGCGCACCGCATGCGCTCGATCAGCTCGGCCAGTTGCTCGTGCTCGCCATCGATCGCCGCATGCCCGAGCAGTAGCGAGTCTGACCAGATCGGCGCCGAGGTTTCAGTGGGGTTCATGGCGGGGAATGCGGGCACCGTCTGGCGGTGCCCCGTTTTGTTAGTCGCCTAATGATTTTAGGGGCACACGTTGATCCGGGCAACGGTTTTCCCTACGGGGTTTCCCTAGAATCATTTGGTCTCTAATAATTTTGTAAACTCGGACTCGATGTGTACGCATGGCGGTGCGTGTGCGTGCGTGCGCACCGGTTCGGCCGACGGGCAAACGTCTCCTCCAGTCGCGCGCATGAGCGAGGTGAGGCCGCAAGCCATGCTCCGGCGCCGGTGGCCCCGGTGGCTGGCGCTCCGCCGGCCCACGCAAGCACAGGCGGCACGGCCGCGCCGGGACGCGGCCTCCCCAGGATGAACAAAAAGGATTGAACGTGAGTGAGAGAGAGTTTCTGAAGCAGGTGCACCAGGACGTCGAGCGTGCCTTGGACGAGGATGTCGGCCCGGGAGACCTGACCGCGGAACTGGTCCCGGCGACCGCCCGCGCCACGGCCACCATCACGTGCCGCCAGGCGGCGGTCGTCTGCGGCCGGCCCTGGGTCGAGGAGATACTGCACCGCCTGGCGCCGACGGCGCGGGCCGACTGGCGCGTACCCGATGGCGGCACCTGCGTGCCCGGGCAGGCCGTCGTGGTGATCGAAGGCGTGGCGCGCGAGCTCCTCACCGCGGAGCGCACCTGCCTGAATTTCCTGCAGACGCTCAGCGGCGTGGCGACCAAGACCGCCCGCTATGTCAAGGTGGTCGAAGGCACGCGCGCGGCCGTCCTAGATACGCGCAAGACCATCCCCGGCCTGCGCGCCGCGCAAAAGTACGCCGTGCGCTGCGGCGGCGGCCAGAACCACCGGATGGGCCTGTACGACGCCGTCCTGATCAAGGAGAACCACATCGCGGCAGCGGGCGGCCTGACGGCCGCGTTCCGCGCGGCGCAGGCGCTCAAGGGCCGCGTGGCCTTCATCCAGGTGGAGGTCGAGACGCTGCGGCAGTTGCAGGAAGCGCTCGACGCGGGCGTGGACATGGTGCTGCTGGACAACATGCCCCTGGAGACCGTCCGTGAAGCGGTGCGGCTGGCCCAGGGCCGCTGCAGCCTGGAGGTCTCCGGCGGCGTCACCTTCGAGACGCTGCGGGCCTACGCGGAGACCGGCGTCGACCGCATCTCCGTGGGCGCGCTGATCAAGGACGTGACGGCCGTCGACTTCTCGATGCGCTTCAGCGAGCGGCCGCTGGAGGCCTGAGCCGGGACCGCGTCGCGTCGGCGCGCATGCCGGCGACCGGACGGGCCCGTGCGCCGGGCCGTGGCCCGCATACGCCCCCGGTACCGGCGCCCCGCCGCCATCAGAGCAGGAACACGCCCTTGCCGCCCACGCCCTGGTCGAACAGCCGGTAGGCCTCCTCGGCCCGGTCCAGCGTCCAGCGGTGGGTGTACAGCTGGCCGACGTCGAGCCCCTTGGCGGCGACGAAGGCGGCGCACTCGGCCTGGCCGGTCGTCGAGAACGTCCACGACCCCATGACCGTCATCTGGCGGCGCAGCAGCTCCGGACTGACGTTGATGCGCACCTCGCCGCCCTCGCCGACGAAGCAGCAGGTCCCCCAGGTCTTGGCCGCACGGATGGCCGCGCTGCGCGCGGATGCCGCCCCCGAGGTCTCCAGCGACTTGTCGACGCCCTGCCCGCCGGTCAGCTCCAGGATGGCTTCTGCGACATCGCCGTCGCCCGACGGGGCGAAGGCCACGTCGGCGCCCAGTCGGCGTGCGTGCTCGAGCCGCTGCTCGTTCGTGTCGATGGCGATGACGCGCGCATTCATGGCCCGCGCGAACTGCGTGGCCGACAGGCCGACGGGCCCCTGCCCGAAGATGGCGATGGTGTCTGCCGCGGACAGGTGCATGCGCCGCAGCGCCTGGTAGGCGGTGCCGGTTCCGCAGGCGATCGCCGCGCCGGCCTCGAAGCTCAGCGAATCCGGCAGCGTGACCACGGTGTTCGCCGGCACCTTCAGGTAGGGCGCGTGGCCGCCGTCGTCGTTGTTGCCGTACACGCGCACCATCGGCTGGACGTTGCGGCACAGCTGCTGCCAGCCGGTGCGGCAGTGCGCGCAGGCGTTGCAGCCCTGGTAGTGGTGCACCATGACCCGCTGCCCGACCCGCGCGAGCTGCGCCGGCACGGCCGAACCGACCGCGCAGACGATGCCCGCGGGCTCGTGGCCGGCGATGGGCGGGCGGCCGATCAGCGATGGCATGTAGGCAGGCTGGTCCAGCGGCCTGCGGTAGTTCTGCAGGTCGGTGCCGCACATGCCGGACGCCTTCATCTCGATGACGACGTCCAGCGGCCCGGGCGTCGGGTCCGGCACCTCGAGGTACTCGATCTTGCGGTTCCCGGGAAATACGACACCTCTCATCGTGGCTCCTATGCGATGGATCTGTGGCTGTGCGGCCGGGAGGGTGCCTAGGCCTTGAAGGCGAACGGGTCGCGCACCTCGTCGCCGAGCTCGCACCAGACGCTCTTGGTCTGCAGGTAGTGGTTCACGGCCTCGGTGCCGTTGACGCGCCCGATTCCGCTGGACTTGTAGCCGCCGAAGGGCGAATTGAAGGCCAGCGTGCGGTAGGTGTTGAGCCAGACCGTTCCCGCCTCGAGCCGCCGCGCCATCAGGTGCGCGCGCCGGAAGTCCTTGGTCCACACCCCCGCGGCCAGCCCGAACTCCGAATCGTTGGCCAGGGCGAGGACCTCGTCGTCGTCTTCGAAGGGCATGACCGCGAGGACCGGCCCGAAGACCTCCTTGCAGATCACCGGATTGGCCGCATCCGCCCCGCCCAGGATCGTGGGCGCGAAGAAGTAGCCGCCGTCGAAGCCTGGCACCGCCAGGCGTTCGCCCCCGCAGAGCACGCTGGCCCCTGCGGCCACGGCCTCGCGCACGATGGCCTGGTCCTTGTCCAGCTGGGCCTTGCTCGCGACGGGCCCCATCTGGGTGGCCTGCGCCAGCGGGTCGCCGACCGCGATCCGGCCCGCCCGCCGCACCAGGCGGGAGACCAGTTCGTCGTAGATGCGGCGGTGGATGTAGGCGCGCGAGCCCGCCACGCAGGTCTGGCCCGCCGCCGCGAAGATCCCGGCCAGCACCCCGATTTCCGCGCGGTCGATGTCGGCGTCCTCGAAGACGATGTTCGGGCTCTTGCCGCCCAGCTCGAGCGTGCACGGGACGAGCTTCCTGCCCGCCTCGGCGGCGATGGCCCGTCCCACGTCCGTGCTGCCGATGAAGGAGATCTTGCGGACCTGCGGGTGTCCGACGAGCGCCTCCCCGGTTTCCCTCAGCCCCGTCACGACGTTGAGGACGCCGGGGGGGATGCCGACGCTTTCCGCCAGCCGGGCGATCTCGATCGCCGAGGCCGACGTCACCTCGCTGGGCTTGACGACGATGGTGTTGCCCGCGGCGAGCGCGGGCGCGGCCGACTCGATCATCAGCAGCGTCGGAGAGTTCCAGGGCACGATGACGGCCACCACGCCCAGGGGCTCCTTGAGCGTGTAGTTGAGCACCGACGTCTGCGCGACCGGAATGACCGCGCCCTCGATCTTGTCGGCCATGCCGCCGAAGTAGCAGAGCCAGTCGCGCACGATGCGCGCCTGGGTCTGCATCTCCGAGGCCAGCTTGCCGTTCTGCGTCGCCTCGAGCGCGCCGATGTGCATCGCGTTCTCCGCGATCGCGTCGCCCCAGCGCATCAGCAGCCGGCCGCGCTCGGTCGCGGACATGCGGGACCAGGGGCCGCGGAATGCCTTGGCGGCCGCCGTCACCGCCCGGTCCACCTGGTCGGCGCCGGCGATGGCGAAGTCGCCCCAGCGCCGCCCGGTCGTGGGGTTGAAGGACTCGAAGGTACGTCCCGGCTCGGCCGCGACGGCCTCGCCGGCAATGTGCAGGCCGTAGCTGCGGGCGCCCATCTCGTGATTCGGCAGCGAAGTTGACTGCGACATGGTGGCTCGGATCCTCTTTCTGAACAAACGGGGTGGACACGGGCGGCCCTTGCGGGGGCGCGCCGCGCGGCGGCGCCACCCGACCGGGCACGGCCGCCTCTCGCCTACAGCGGACAAGCCGCCAGGTGCGGATCGGCCGTGCCCTCGAGCACGACCTCCTTGGACTTGAGGCTCCAGACGGGTCCGCTTCCATCGACTTCGACCGCGACGAACCGGTCGACCGGGAAGCCGTTCTTTCCGATCCGGTACTGGACCCCGCGAACGGACCGGTAGGCCGCCTTGCGCAGCGCCGCGCTCAGCTTCGCGGCTTCCTTGGTGTTGCCGCCCAGTTCGTCCACGGCGGCCTTCAGCTGCGTGACCATGTCGTAGGACGTCGCGGCGTAGTTCGACGGCAGGCGGCCGTACTTGGCATTGAATTCCTTGACGAAGCGCTTGTTCTCGGCGTTGTCCAGGTCCGCCGCCCAGAAGTCGGCTGTTTCCGAGCCAAGCACGCCCTTCACGCCCGCGGCCTGCAGGCTCGGCAGGTTGAGCTGGTCCAGCGTGAAGGCCGTGAAGAGCTTGGTCTTGCCGGCCAGGCCCGACTGGTCGAACTGCCGCGCGAAGGCAGCGCCCGCGGCACCCGGGTAGAAGGCGAACAAAGCATCGGCGCCGGACGCCCTCACCTTGCTCAGCTCCGCGGAAAAGTCGAGCTGCGGATCGTCGCCCCACCGGGTCATGTCCGCACCGACCACCTCGCCCGTGTACACGCGCCGCACGGCCTGGAGGAAGTCCTTGCCCGCGGTGTAGTTCGGGGCCATGAAGTACAGCTTCTTGGCGCCGCGCAGGTTCATGAGCTTGCCCACCGCCATCGGCAGCACGTCGTTCTGCGCGTGCATCGCGATGAAGTTCTCGTAGCACAGCTTGCCCGCGATGTCCGACGGGCCGGCATTGACGCTGACCACGACCTTGCCGGCATCGACGATCGGCTTGCGCGAGGCCAGCAGCACGTTGCTCCAGATGTAACCGCCCAGCACGTCGACGCCGTCCTGCTGGATCAGCTTCTGCGTCTTCTGGCGCCCCAGCTCGGGCTTGAGCCCGTCGTCCTCGTAGACGATCTCGACCTTGCGCCCACCCATGCTGCCGCCGATGTGCTCGACCCCCAGGTTGACCGCATCGACCACGTCCCGGCCGATGACCGCGCCGCCGCCGGTCAGCGTCGTCACGACCCCGATCTTGATCGGCGGCGTCTGCGCGCCGGCCGGAGCGGCCATGGCGGCAGCCAGCGCCAGAAAAATGCCCAGTATCTTCATTTCATCGTCTCCTTTGATGGAACAAGCAAAGCGGATGGGGATGGGGATGGGCCGGCGCCACGGCGCGGGTCACACGGCCATGAGCCCCGAGATCCTTTCCAGGTCGGACTCGACGTCCTTGGCGGTCCCCGTCCATTTGATGCGGCCGCGCTCCATGACGTAGAAGCGGTCCGCCAGATGCACGAGCTTCTTGAGGTGCTTGTCGACGATGAGGATCGCCAGGCCCGTGCGGCGCAGATCGGCCAGGCACCGCCAGATCTGCTCCCGGATCAAGGGCGCCAGCCCTTCGGTGGCTTCGTCCAGGATGAGCAGGCGGGGATTCGTCATCAGCGCGCGTCCGATGGCCAGCATCTGCTGCTCACCGCCCGACAGCAAGTTTCCGGCGGCAAGGCGGCGCTCGTGCAGCTTCGGGAAGATCTCGTAGACGCGATCCACAGTCCATGGCGCGGCCCCCGCGGTCCGGCTGGCCGCCGTCGCCATGAGGTTCTCGTGCAGGGACAGGTTGGGAAAGATGTGCCGTCCCTCGGGCACGAGGCCCACGCCCAGCCGCGCGATCTGGTCGGCCGCCAGGCCGGTGATGTCGACGCCCTGGAACGTGACGTTCCCGCCCTTCTTCGGAAGCAGCCCCAGGATGCTGTGCACCGTGGTCGTCTTTCCCATGCCGTTGCGGCCCATGAGGCACACCACCTCGCCCTCTCCGATGGACAGGTCCACGTCGAAGAGCACGCGGTTGGCGCCGTAGCCGCCCGAGAGACGTTGAACGCTGAGCGTCATAGATCATCCCCCAGGTAGGCGTTGCGAACATCCGGGTTGGCGCGGATCTCCGCGGGCGTGCCGGTGGCCAGCACCGTGCCGCCCACCAGGACCGTGACCCGGTCAGCCAGCCCGAAGACCGCATCCATGTCGTGCTCCACCAGGATGATGGTGGTCTTGCCTTTCAGGCGGGCCAAGTGCTGGGTCATCTCCAGTCCTTCCTCGTGCCCCAGCCCGGCCATGGGCTCGTCGAGCAGCACGATCGCGGGGTCGCCGGCCATGGCCAGCGCGAACTCGAGCAGGCGCTGCTCGCCATGACTCAGGCTCTCGACCAGCGCCCCTGCCCTGCCGTGCATGCCCACGCTGCGCAGCAGTTCATGCGCGCGCGCTTGCAGCGGGGCGTCGCGCTGGATCGAGCGCCAGAAGCTGAAGGCGTGCCCGTCCTGGGCCAGGATCGCCAGCACGGCGTTCTGCAGCACGGACATGCTCCGGGCCAGCGCCGTGATCTGGAAGGACCGCGAGATGCCCCTGCGGGCCCGCTGCGCCGGAGACAGGCCCGTGATGTCCTGATCGTGAAGAAGGATGCGCCCGCGGTCCGGCCGCAGGGCCCCGAACAGCTGGCTGATCAGCGTCGTCTTGCCCGCCCCGTTGGGGCCGATCAGGGCATGGATCTCGCCCTTGCGGATGTCCAGCGACACGTCCCGGGTGGCGACGACGCCACCGAAGGCCTTGAACAGCCCGTCCATGGCCAGCACCGGTGCGACGGCGGCGCTCATGCCGAACCTCCCTTGGTTCCCAGCAGCAGGCTGGCCAGCCCCCGGCGCCCGCCGCTCACCGCGACGATCAGGAAGGCTCCGAACCAGAACTCCCAGTAGGCAGTCTTGCTGCCCAGCAGCTGCTCGATGAGCACGAACGCGGCCGCCCCCAGGACCGGGCCGCAGGCCGTCCCGCTGCCGCCGAGCACGACCATGAACATGAGCGCCGCGGACAGCTTCCAGCTCGTGAGGTCGGGCGTCACGAAGCTGGTGAGGTTGGCGTTCAGGAACCCGGCCAAGCCGCAGACCGCCGCGGCGAGCACGAAAGCCGCCAGCCGGTAGCGATCGACACTGAAGCCCGACGCCTCCACGCGCTGCTCGCTCTGGTTCGCGGCCGCCAGGACCAAGCCGAAGCGCGAACCCTTGATGCGCACGAACCCGAGCGAGGCGAGCGCCAGGGCGCCCAGGGAGGCGAAGTACAGGACGGGCCGGCTGCCCAGGTCCAGCCCCCCGGAGAACACGCTCGACCCGGTGATCGGGGTCTCCTCGTTTTCAGTGCAATAAGTGACGGTACGCAAAGCTAGCACTGGCGCGGGGGTGGTCTGGGTAGACCG